>CABYBP010000015.1 GCA_902517315.1 uncultured Alphaproteobacteria bacterium | reverse complement strand
ATATGGGATTATGAACACATATGGCAAAAGATGTATCGACAAACGCTAGCTTGGGGAAGAAAAGGTGTAGGTATGACAGCTATTAGTGCTGTTGATATTGCAATATGGGATGCACTTGGAAAATCTGCGAAACAACCTGTATTCAAATTATTAGGTGGAAAAACTAAATCCAAACTCCCTTGTTATGCAAGTAAGCTTTATAGTCAACCTCTCGATAGTCTTGCAAAAGAAGCTAAAGATTATGTAGATCAAGGTTTTAAAGCGATGAAATTAAGACTTGGTTGGGGTCCCACTGATGGTGCTGAAGGTATGCACAAGAATATTGAGTTAATCAAAACAGTACGATCAGTTGTTGGTGATAATGTTGATCTTATGGCTGATGTATATATGGGATGGACATTTGAATATGCAAAAAGAATGATGAGATTAGTTGATAATGAAAATCTTCGTTGGTTAGAAGAACCAGTTATTGCTGATGATATTGATGGTTATGCAGATCTAAAAGCTTCATGTAGAACTCCTATATCTGGTGGTGAACATGAATATACACTTTTTGGTTTTAGACAATTACTAGAAAAAAAAGCAATTGACGTAGTGCAATTTGATACGAATAGAGTTGGTGGAATAACACAGGCACATAAAATTTCTGCTTTAGCTGAAGCATTTCAAATACCAGTTATTCCTCATGCTGGACAAGTCCATAATTTTCATATTTCCATGAGTTCAGTCAACGCTCCTATTGTTGAATATTTTCCATTCTGGCCAGTAGAAATTGGTAATGAATTATTTTGGTATATTTTTGATGGAGAACCTCAAGCAAAAAATGGTTTTATTGAATTAGATGAAAATAAGCACGGATTAGGGATTGAGTTATCAGAGAAATATTTAGATAACTTTGAAATTCATCAATAATATTTAGTGGCTATGTCTTTTAACTTCAGCGCCTCTTTTTCCAATTAGAAAATCTAAATCTGCTCCTTTGTCAGCTTGCATAACATGTTCGATATACATTTTTTGATAACCACCTGTGATTTCTGGAACAACAGGTGAATAATTTTCTAGACGATTTTTTATTGTTTCATCATCAACTTTTAAATTCATTGTACCTTGATCAACATCTACTTCTATTTCATCCCCATTTTGAACTGCTGCTAAAGGACCCTTAACTGCAGCTTCTGGAGATGTATGAAGTATTACCGTACCATATGCTGTTCCACTCATTCTCGCGTCAGATATTCTAATCATATCTCTAACACCTTTCTTAAGAACTTTCTGTGGAAGACGCATATTACCAACTTCAGCCATACCAGGATAACCCTTTGGTCCACAATTTTTTAAAACTAATATTGAATTTTCATCAACATCTAAATTATGATTATCAATCTTTTCATGAAACTCTTCTACGCTTTCAAAAACTACTGCTTTTCCAGTATGTTTCATTAATTCTGGTGATGCAGCTGATGGTTTAATAATTGCACCATTTGGAGCTATATTACCTCTTAGAATTTTTATTCCTCCATTTTTTGTTAAAGGATTTTCAAATTCTTTTATAACGTCATTGTTCCAACATTTAGCATTTATGTTATTTTCAGCTATAGTTTTTCCATTAACAGTCATTGAATTTTCATCTAGTAATTTTTTTTCCATTAATCTTTTTATGACAACTGGAACACCACCTGCATAATAAAAATCCTCCATTAAATACTTTCCTGAAGGCTGTAAATTTACTAATGTTGGAATTCCATCTCCACATTTATTCCAATCATCTAAATCTAAGTCAATTTCCATTCGACCTGCAATTGCAGCTAAATGAATAACTGCATTTGTAGATCCACCTATTGCTCCATTTACTTTAATTGCATTTTCAAATGATTTTTTTGTAATAATTTTTGACATCGTTATATCTTCCTTGACCATTTCAACAATTCTTTTTCCAGACATATGTGCTAAAGCATATCTTCTAGAGTCCACTGCAGGTATTGCAGCATTTCCTGGAAGTGACATTCCTAATGCTTCTACCATTGAACCCATTGTTGATGCAGTCCCCATTGTCATGCAGTTACCTTTTGATCTACTCATTGAAATTTCTGCATTTATAAAATCTTCTTCTGTTATTATGCCTGCATTTAAATCTGCATCAAGTTTCCAAACTCCTGTTCCAGAACCTATTGTTTCCCCTTGATGATGTCCATTAAGCATTGGGCCACCTGATACACCTATTGTAGGAAGATCAACACTTGCAGCACCCATCATCAATGAAGGTGTTGTCTTATCACAACCCATTAGCAATACGACTCCGTCAATAGGATTACCTCTTATTGCTTCTTCAACATCCATACTTGCTAAATTTCTAAACAACATAGCTGTTGGTCTTAAATTTGATTCACTTGCGGAAAAAACTGGAAATTCTAAAGGAAAGCCTCCCGCCTCATAAACACCTTTTTTAACAGACTCTGCTATCTCCCTAAAATGACCATTGCAAGGTGTTAGCTCTGACCAGGTATTACAAATACCAATTACAGGACGTCCATCAAACAAGTGATTTGGATGGCCTTGATTTCTCATCCAGCCTCTATGAATAAAAGTATCTCTTCTATGTGATTTAGAATTATACCAATCAGAAGATCTATATTTATTTTTTTTATTCATAAAAAAATCTTATCTAATTAAAGTAAAAAATCAAATTTTAAATTTATTATCTTCAATTCCAGGAGTATTTACATTTAATGCAAATAAACTACCATCATATTCATTTTTATCTGAATTATTGGCGGTAGTAATAAATAGAGTTTTGAGATCATTTCCACCAAAAACACAATTTGTTACATTTTCAACAGGTAGTTCAAAAATTTGATCAACCCTGCCCTTTGGATCAATTTTCACAACACATGATCCACCCCAACGACAATTCCAAATAAATCCATCGCTATCAATAGTTGATCCATCTGGAGCACCTTTATCAAAATCAAAAAAAATTTTTTTGTCTGATAAAATACCTTCATCTAAATTAAAATTATATTCAAGTAATGATCCTTCAGTTGTATCAGCAAAATAAAATTTTGTGTTATCGGGACTCCAAACAAATGTATTGGGTATTCCAAGATTTGTTTCAACAATATTTACCTTATTATCAGATAAACAATATAAATTACCAGATTTAGCATTTAAAGATTTTGCGCTTCCATCTTGATTAAAATTATTTTGCATCGTCCCAAACCAAAGCCTGCCCTTAGCATCACATGCGCCATCATTTGATCTATTTGTTGCAATATCATCTTCAACATTAATTATTCTTTCATATTTTTCAGATTGAAAGTTAAATTTATTTACTCCATTATTTGAGACTAAAGCAATTTCATTCTTGGAGATTATTGACGTAGCTGTTACAAAGTCTGGTAAATCAAAAGTTTCTATTTTTTCATTATCAAATTTAATTCTGTACAAAACTGATTTTGGTTTAATATCAACCCAAAATAAACTTTGATCAATTGAAGACCAAGTAATACCTTCTCCTAAACTATTATTTACATCTTTATATAATTCGACCTTACTCATAATTAAGATCAATATAATAAAATTAAAAATTTATGAAGATAAGTTTACAGGTAATGGGCTTTATCTTTGATACGAGCCATTACTTCTTTGGTTGCGTCTTCAGATCCATCATGAAATGTACCCATTAGTTTGTCTAAGAAACTAGTATTTCCACCTGAGTAATTACATTCAAAATATTTATGATGAATGTAATGCATATAATCACCTGTTGGAATTGAAACACCATTTTTGAAAGTCATTTTCTCGTATCCCGTATGTCCAGGTGTAGGTGCTAAACCGGCATGAAATACATGATACATTGCAACAAGAGGATGTGAGGGGATAATCCAATGAACTAAAATTCCTGAAAAATAGAGTATGTGCTCTATTGGATGCATAGACATACCTGACCAAGCACCTGTGTTCGTATTACGATGGTGAACTTTATGTGCAATTTTATAAAGGGGTGCCCAGTGCAATAGTCTATGAGTTAAGTAAAAATGTGCGTCTCTTATAAACGGGACAAGAAAAAACATAAAGCAACAATATATTGGATAAACCTCCCAGCTAACATATGGAATTATTTGATTTGCAAATGCCCAAAATGTAATTACTTCATAAGCTGTCCACAACGGAATAGCGCTACAAAAAGTATAGAATAGGTTATCTTTAGTCTGATCATTAAATAAAAATGTAGAGTTATTTTTTTCCAAAGGTCGTGGATTATACTTAAATGAAGTTCCTTGTGTCTTCAGTCTTAAATGAAAGAAGCCTGTCCAAATCAAAATAATAACTGCATTTCTGAAAAATATATAGGATATCCATCCTATTTCAAAAGTCTTCATTGTCTCTAAAGAAGGAGTCAAAAAAAGATATGTAGCAACTGTTATTGCTGCAAAAACAAAAGTCCATGGGAAAAAAATTCCTGGAAATTTAAAAAAATACTTTAAAAATTTTATTGGGTTAAAAAATATATCTTTAGGCGGGTTAATACTTATTGTACCAAAGGGTTTCCAATGATTTCTTTTATCTCTTGTACCAAAATCATTATCATTTAATTGATTTCCCATGATGTATTTATAGTATATTTTGAATAAAAAAAAAGAGACTAAATTGTCGTATCTGGGACCTTCACATCAATAAAATAATTTTTATCTTTAGATTGCTTAAATATTGCTGGGATTATTGATATATAAGCAGAAATAATACCTTGATGAGGTTCTGGCATTTGATTTTTAACTACTTTATGAAATTTTTTTAGATTATGGCATGGGATTTTTGGGAAAATGTGGTGCTCAATATGATACTCCATATTTGAATACAAAAAACTAAAAAAGGGATTCATAATTACAGTTCTTGTACTTTTTCTATGATCTTTAATATTATCAGCTAGTCCAGCATGTTGAGTCATGCCGCATATCATTAAAATAGTATTACCATAAAATGGGGGAAAAATTATCATTATTATTGGTAGCCATGATTGTAACAAAACTGAAGATAAAATAACAAGCAACCAAAAACTTAAATATAATCTTGAACTATTAATAATTTTTTTTATCTCCTTTTCAGGCACTGTAACTTTTACAACAGGAGTGATTATCCCAAATGAATGTTTAATAATTTCAAAATGTGTAAAATGTCTTATTTTTTGAATATTAATTATTGGGCCAAGAGGTAAAAAATTTAAAAGAAATCTAACAGGTTCTGTTGGTTTCGGACTATTATTTTCGTAATCGTATACCTCCTCGTGTGTAAATATAGTGTAAGTATGGTGATGAAAATGACTCCACTTCCATCTAACTGCTTCAAAACCACCGAGTAAAGAAGTTATATGATAAAAAAATTTATTTAATGCTCTTGTTTTAAAATATGTTTCGTGATTTGTTTCATGTTGAATGCTTATGATTTTACAATAGAAAATATTTCCATAAAGCAAAAGAGCAGGTATTGACCATAAAGTACCCCAACTTAGAATACACAGATATCCACTTAATATTAGGGCAACAACAAATACGGATATATCTAACAAACCTTTAATATCGGATCTTTTAGAAAGTTCCTTTAAAGTTTTCTTATCTATTTTTGGTTTATACCAAGTGTTTAAATCAACTTCGCCCGCAAACATTAATTAAAATTTTTCTGAAAGCTTCAAAAATTTTTCAAATTCACCTTCTTCAATATTAACTGTGATTTTAGGATCATTAAATTTTTTATTTACTGTATCATCGTGAAATTCTTTAAATGCACTTATTCTTTCAGCTTGTAATTTTGCAAATTCCTTTTTGAAGTCTCTATAAATACGTGCATGTCTTGGAATTTTTCCTTGGGTATATCCGAGTACATCGTTAGCAAATAAATATTGCCCATCACATCCAGAACCACTTCCCATTGATAGAGTCATGATATCAACTTTTTTTGTAATAACTTCTGCAACTTTTGGTGGAACTACTTCTAGTTCAACTCCAATAGCTCCTACTTCTTGTAACTCAAGAGTGTGTTCTAAAATTCTAATCGCTTTATCTGCAGTTTTACCTTGTGCTACAAATCCTCCAATCCAAGTAGCATTTCCTGGAACTAATCCAACATGACTGTTAATTGGAACATACTCATCTCTTAATGCTCTAATCCATTTGTAACTCCAATTACCGCCATAGATAACATCTGCGCCAATGTCTAAATACTTATGTGAAAGTTTCATTGCTTCATACTCAGAAGCTACTCTTACTGCACCTCCGGATTGCATAAAGCAAGTTGGTGCAGCCTCGCGTATTCGCTTAAGTTCATCAAAAGAATTGTAAATACCAAATTGTGGAGCATCATGAGAAGTACAAATCATGTCAATGCCTGCCTCTTCAGCTGCTGCAGCTTCATCAGCATTATGAACAAACATAACACTAAGTTGTCTTTTTCCTTTGCATTGCAAATAATCGTAAACTGTAAGTTTTTTTCTGCTCATAAAATCTCCAAAAAAATATTTAATCTATCTTAATGAAAATTTTGTCATTATCAACTTTAACTGGATATGTTTTTAAATCCTCACAAGCTGGAGGGCTTAAAGCTTCTCCAGATTTAATATTAAAAATTCCTTGGTGCATTGGACATTCAATTTCATCATCCATAACCAAGCCATCTTCAAGGTGTACATCCTCGTGTGTACAAATTCCATCAGTAGCATAAAAACCATCTGTCAACCTATACACACAAAATGTTTTATCTTGATGATCAAATCTTATGAGATCCTCTTCTTCAATATTATCTGTAGACCCTACTTCAATCCAATTTTCTTCAGACATGATTTATATATAATATCTATTTTATGAAAATAAATACAAAATAATTAAATTATTATTTTTGTATAAGTTTATTTAATTTTTGATTTTGATCAGCAAGAATTTGTTTATCTACAATGATATTTTTCTCAGTTAATTTAGAGGTTATTCTAATGTCACGACCAACTTTTCCTGCGATTCCTAGACCACAAGCTCCCCTTATATTTTTATTTTTTAGAAAAAAATAAATTACACCATTATTAATATCATTACCTCTTTCAATGATTTCATCATAATCATCACAAATTCCAGTCAATTGAAGATTCAAATTAAATTGATCAGACCACATCCAAGGAATTGAAGTGTATTCTGTTTTTACTCCAGCAATATTTTTCCCAGCACATATTCCATGATTTTGTGCATGTTGATAAGACTCTAGTCTTATGGTTCTTTCATATAATGGATGATAAAAATTAGATACATCACCAGCTGCATAAACATCTTTAATGGAAGTTTCACAAAATTCATTAGTTACGATACCATTATCAAGTTTTAAATTTGTATTTTCAAATAACTTTACTGACGGAGCTGATCCTATGCCTGCAATTAGAAAATCTGTTTCTATTAAAGAATTATCATTTAGTAAAATTTCATAAATGCCATTTTTTTTAATTATCTTATCTATCTGTTTATTTAATATTATTTCATTTCCATATTCAATATGAGTTTTTTGAACAAGGTCAGCAATTTGTTTAGGTATAATTCTCCCCATAAGTTGACTACCAATTTCAATAACAGTTACTTTCTTTTGAAGCTGAGATAAAGATGAAGCAATTTCTAAACCAATGAAACCGCCACCAATAATAGTTATTTTATTTTTATTTGAAACTTTTTCCTTAATAGTTTTCGCTTCTTCTAAATTTCTTAGATAATAAATATCATCGTTTAAATTATTATCTAGACTAAGTTTTTTGTTTTCAGAACCTGTTGAAATAAGTAAACTATCATAAGAGTAAAAATCATCATTTTTTGTAAAAAGTTTTTTATTTTCAAAGTCAACTTTATTAATTGATATGTTTTCAAAATCTATATTTTCATTTTTTAGTACATCGCTAGAATGAAAAAAAAGATCTTCTTGGTTTTTTTTATTCAATAAAAAATCTTTAGATAAAGGAGGTCTTTCATAAGGTAAGAAATTTTCTTCACTTAAAATTTTAATATTTGATTCTTTATCATTTTTTCTAATCTCTCTAGCAGCATATATTGCAGCTTGACCACCACCTAAAATTATGAAGTTTTTATTCACTTAGTTTAGGCGTTACTTGGAACAGATAATGGAATTTGATAGTCTGGATTTTTTGCTTGTTTGATGAGTGCGGGAATAATTTCCCTATAAGCCCCTAAGAGACCTTTTCTTGCAGGTGGTAATTGATCTTTAATCATAGCATGAAGTTTAGGCAGATTATGTGAGGGAACTTGAGGGAACATATGATGCTCAACATGATATTCCATATGCCAATATAAAAAACTTAAAACTGGGTTTAAATATACTGTTCTAGTTGTATATCTGTGATCTCTTTTATCTTCTCTTAGTCCTGCGTGCTGAGTAAGGCCCATAAGCATAACAAGGGTCTTTCCATAAAAATTAGGTAATAAAACATATAGAACTGGAAGCCAGCTTTGAAAGTATACTGAAGAAGCAATACTTATGATCCAAATAGAGAGATGACTCCAAGCAGATAATCTACATTTCCATCTTTCATTTTCAGGAATACAAACTTTCATTACATCTGTAATCACACCAAATGCATGTTTTATAGTTTCCCATTGAAGAGAATTTTTAAAGAAAAGAAAACCAGAGAAAGGAATATAATGAGAAAAAAACACAATTAAATCTGTTGGTTTTTTTACATGTATTTCAAAATCTACAGGATCGTTAAATTGAGTATAAGTATGATGATGATAATGAGAATATCTCCATCTGATGGGTTCAAAATTATCCATAAAACTTGCGATGTAATAAAAGAAGTCATTCCAGAATTTAGATTTAAATGCTGTTCTATGACCAGTTTCATGCCAAATGGCGTCACTGCATCCCCAAATATTACCGTATATTATAAAAAATAATAGAGACCACCAAGTTCCCCAAGTAATATAAGCTAAGTAGCCAAAAAGAATAAGGGACGAGAAAAAAATAATCATGTGCTTAAAACCCTGCCAATCAGATTTCATACATAATTGTTTAAACTCTTTTTTATCTATTTTAGCTCGATACCATTTACCTAAATTAACATCCATTTTTGAAAAATATCACTTTTTGACAATCTTATAAATATAAAAATTAAGTTAAATTACTGATTAAGTGCGACCATTTTATCTATCTTAAAGTTATGGAATTTAAGCATTAATGAGTTCTTAATACTTTAATTTAATTGTATTATTGTTTTATTCACTTATAAAATAAATCATAAATTAATCGGAGGAATTATGAAAAAAATCTTTGCCGTCATTGCTCTATTCTTTGCTTTTGTATCTACTTCAGCAGTAGCAAAAAATGATTATAGCTGTGACAAGAAATTTATCTTTTTCCCAGGTGGCCCTGAAGGTGGTCCATTTGGAACAATCGTTTACAATGGTGCAGTAGCTGCAGCAGAGCACACTGGTTGCGATGTAGACTATTATTGGTCACAATGGAATTCAGAAATCATGATTAAGCAATTCAAAGAAGCTGTTGCATTACAGCCAGATGGAATTGCAATTTATGGTTTTCCAGGTGATGCAGCAATGAGACCTATTATTCAAGAAGCAAGAGAAATGGGAATTGTTATTACAACAATGAACACTCCTCTTCCTGATCTTGAATCTGAATTTAAAACTGAAGGTTTTGGTTACGCAGGCGCAGATCTTTTTGATGCTGGATTTAATCTAGGTAAAAAAGCTGTTGATGTCTGTGGACTACAAGCTGGAGATAAAGCGTTTATTTGGGGTCTCGCAAGTATGCCAAATAGAGGTGAAAGAACTAAAGGTGCAATCGCTGGTGTTGAAGCAGCTGGTGTAGAAGTTGTATATCAAGAAATACCTGATAATGTAAACTCTGATGCATCTCAGGGAACTCCTATGTATGTTGCAACTTACAGTGCGAATCCTGATATTAAAATGGCAATTACTGATCATGGTGGATTGACTGCAAGTTTACCTACTTACATGAAAGCTGCAGGTCATGGTACAGAAGAAGTCTGTGGTGCTGGATTTGACTTATCAGCTCCAATTGTTGATGGAATAAATTCTGGTTACATTGATGTAGTAATTGATCAACAACCATTTATTCAAGGTTATATGCCAATTATTCAATTATTCCTAAGTACAAAGTATGGAATGGCTGGATTAGCAATGGATACTGGTGCTGCATTTGTTACAGCTGATAACGTGGAAGCTGTTGCTCCATTAGCAGCGGTACAGATCAGATAAATTAAAATATTATAACCTGCCTTATTTTATAAGGCAGGTTTATTTTTTTATGGCAGAAGAACTTTTAAAATTAGAAAATATTTATAAAAACTTTGGAAATGTAAAAGTTTTAAAAGATGTAAATATTAAAATAAATAAAGGTGAAGTAGTTGCTTTAATAGGTGATAATGGAGCTGGAAAATCAACACTTATAAAAGTTATAACTGGAGTGCATAGTCCAAACTCAGGAAAAGTATTTTTTAAAAATGAAGAAGTGCAAATTAAATCGGTTGCTCAATCAAGAAAAATGGGAATTGAAGCAGTTTATCAAGAAAGAGCATTATGTGACCAACAAGAATTATTTAGAAACATATTTGCTGGAAGAGAAATTACAAACTCATTTGGCTTTTTAGATATAAAAAAGCAGAGAAAAGAAGCAGAGAAAATCCTGCGTGATTACATAGGTTTTACTTCAAAAGCTATAACCGTTGACTCTCAAGTAATGGGATTATCCGGGGGAGAAAAACAAGGTGTTGCTTTTGGTAGATCATTATATTTTAATTCAGATTTGATTGTATTAGACGAGCCAACTATGGGTTTATCAATACAAGAAACAGAAAAAGTTCTCAATTTTGTTAAAGGTTTAAAAAAAGAAAATAAATCAGCAATTTTTATCGATCATAATATCATTCATGTCTATGGTGCGGCAGATAGATTTATTATTTTAGATAGAGGTGAAGTTGTTGGAGAATTTAATAAAGAAGATATCTCTAGAGAAGAGCTTGTACAAAGAATGATACAACTACATGAATCTGGAAAAATTAAAGTGGACGAGTAAATGAGCAATATATTAAATAGTTATTTTGTAAAAACACATAAACTTGAAATAAGTATAACTATAATAGCATTAGTACTTTTTTTAATTTATTTTCTTGGTGCTCCTCACGTATTTACAAGATTTCCTATTTATAGAGCTTTTATGCAATCAATGCCATTCTTTGGAATTATAGCTATATCAGCGACCTTTGTAGTAACTCTTGGTGAAATAGATTTATCATTTCCCTCTATAGTTGGAATAACTTCACTCATATTTGGAATGGTAATGACATCAACAGATGGTAATGTTTTCATTGCCTTTATATTGGCAACATCACTTGGAATGTTTGCTGGTTTAGTTAATGGACTACTTGTTACTAAAATAGGAATACCTTCTATAGTTGCCACTATTGGAACCTTATTTTTTTGGCGTGGATTAGTAAATGTTATTTCGCAAGGTAGTGGTATAGCAATAGTTGATGTAGCAGATGGAACATGGCATCATATGATATTTGTTGAAAAATTATTTGGAAAAATTCCAATGCAATTTATTTGGTTCATTGTTTTAACTGGATTAATGCAATGGGTTTATCGATACCATAAATTTGGTAATCACATCCATTTTGTAGGCGATAATAAAGCAAGTGCCCAAATGATGGGTATTAATGTTGATAATGTAAAAATTATTGCTTTTGTTCAACTGGGATTTTTCTCTGCTTTAGCAGGAATCTTTACAATGTATGAAATGTTATATTTCTGGCCTACACAAGGTGAAGGTTTAATGTTAACGACACTAGCAGCTGTCTTTGTTGGCGGTACATCAGTCTTTGGTGGTAAAGGTACTATTTTTGGAACTTTTATTGGAGTATTAATTATTGGATCATTAGAATCAGGAATAGTTGCTTTAGGCTTATCTGGTTTTTATGTAAAGTTTATTAACGGACTCATGATTACAGTAGCAGTAACTGTCTACGCTCTAATACAAAGAAGAAAAAATTAATAAGTAGCTCTACCGCCACTCAAATCAAAAGTTGAGCCTGTTGTGTAAGAATTTTCTTCAGAAGACATCCATGCGACTAAAGAAGCTAATTCTTCAACTAGAACAAATCTGTTTCTAGGAATTTTTGATAACATATAATCAATGTGTTCTTGCGTAATTTGATCAAAAATACGGGTTTTAGCAGGTGCAGGGGTAACACAATTTACTGAAATGTTATTTTCTGCTAATTCTTTTCCTAAAGATTTAGTAAGTGCGATAACTGCTGCTTTTGCTGCACTATAAGGCATTGCATTAGGATTACCTTCCTTACCAGCTATCGAGGAAATATTAACTATACGTCCATAATTATTTTTCAAGAAATGAGGAACTATAGTTTTGCAGCAATAAAATACTCCACTTAGGTCTATGTCTATAACTTTTTGCCATTCCTCAAGTGGATAATCCCATGTCTTAAAGTTTGGTCCAGCTATTCCTGCATTATTTATTAAAATATCAATTTTGTCTTCATACCTAAGACTTTCGGCGTATGCATTCTCTACACTTTTATAACTTGAAACATCAACTTCAATTTTTTGAGTATTTATTAGATCAACTTTATTTAAATATTCTGTATCTTTATCCCATATTAATACTCTTGCACCTGACTCTATAAATCTTTTTGTAATTGCTAACCCAAAGCCTTGTGCTCCACCAGTTACAATTGCGACTCTATTTTCTAAATTAATTTTATTCATTAGATTTGTTTTAAAATATATTCCGCTGAACTAACATTGTATTCGCCATCGTTTTCAACAAATTTGTTTATAATCACATTATTCTCAATTATCATGGCAAACCTTCGACATCTAAAACCCATATAATTTTTTCTCTTATCAGATATCAAGTCAAAATACTTTGTAATCTCAGCATTTCCATCTGCAATTCCATTGATCATTTCTCCATCTGTATAACTCACTAACCAAGATTTCATCACATGTTCATCGTTTACAGATAAACAGTAAATGCCATCAATTTTTTTATCTATAAATGCATTGTATAATTTTATGTAGCCTGGAAGATGTTTCTCAGAACAAGTTGGAGTAAATGCACCTGGAACACCAAAAAGAATAATTTTTTTATTTTTAAATTCATTTAGTAATGAGGAAATAGAGGATATTCCATTTTTAATAATTGGTACGTTAAAATCATCTTGAATCATATTTGTTATTTAACTTTGTTGTATGTTTCAAATATTTCTTTTTCAGTCAATATCTCACTCATTATTATACCATCTGGAAACTTAGTTGAGTAAAATGCATTAAAAGGAATGCCAAATTTATTGTATTTTTTTAAAAATTTATCAATTTTTTCATTTGGTTGAGTCCAGTCAGCTTTAATTAATGTAATTTCTTGATTTTCAAAAAAATCTGAAACGCTTTGTGAGTTTAAAACATTAACTTTATTAAATTTGCATGTAATACACCAATCAGCTGTTATATCTAAAAATATAATTTCATTATTTGCAATTACTTGAGAAATATTTTTTGAATTAAAATCTAACCAATTATTATTTTTGTAATTTCCTTCATTATTATTATGAAAAGAACTTAATAGTGGTGTTAAAAAAAATATAATTACCAATAAGATAGTTAAAGGTAATTCATAAATCCTTAGTTTTAATATTGTTGATATTAAAATCAATAGAGTAATGAAAGAAAGTATAAAAAAATAATTAAAGTAATTATTTAGGATAATTAAAAGCCAAATTATTGTTATTAATAATAAAAGAGATAAAAAATATTTAACATAATTCAACCATTTACCAGATCGAGGTAAAAATAAAACTAATCTTGGAAAAAATACAATAATCAGATAAGGAACACTCATACCGATGCCCATAAATAAAAATATTAGAAATAAATATATTGTTGATTGAGTGAATGCAGCTGTTACAGCTGTTCCCAAATAAGGGGCAGAACATGGTGTTGCAAGTAATGTAGCAAAAAAGCCATTAAGAAAATTTTTAGTATAGAAGTTATTTCCAGAATTTAAAATTTTAGAAGAAGAAAAAATGCTAGGCAAATTTATTTCAAATAATCCAAGAGTATTTAAAAAGAACATTGATATAATAATTAAAATAAACATTAAAAAGTAAGGTTCTTGAAATTGCATACCCCAGGAGATAGAAATATTAATTTGTTTTAAAGTGGAAAAAAATAACCCAAGTAGTAAAAAAGAGGTTATAATTCCAAATACAGTTATTAAAAAACTACTTTTTATTTTTTTATCTTCAGTATTAATAACTGATAATAATTTAAGAGATAATACAGGGAATACACAAGGCATAAGATTGAGTATAAAACCTCCTAATAATGAAATTAACAGAATGTAAAAAAGACTTGAATTAACAGATATATTTTTATCTACTTTTTCAATCTCAATAATTTCTTCAAATTTAAAATTTTGATTCTCATCATAAAAAAATATTTCTATTGGAAATTTCTTTTCACTAAATTGATCTGAATCAAATTTAAATGAAGTATTTAATTTTTGATAATTAAGAGAATAATTGTTTATTGGATTCACAACAGGTAATCCATAAGGTGTATGAATAAAAATTTTTGGATTGTCAAAAAAAGTGTCTGTTGATATTTCTATATCGAACATAACGTTTTCAAGATCTTCTTTAACATTGAGTGAAAAATTTGAAATTGGTGTTAAAGCAATGTCATTATTCAATGTTGTAGATAATACTTTTTCTATTTCAAAAAAATAATTAGTATAGTCAGCATTTCCAGGCGGTAAAGTTAGAAAAATATCTGCATTACCTGGAATACAAATATGCTTACAAACTAAATAATTTATATTTAGATTTATATTTGTGGTTTTTTGATTGTCTTCAATATCAACAATCAAAGGAAAAATGACCTTATCTTTATAGCCAATAGATTTTAAACCTAATATTTCAAATTCAATTGGTTCTGGCCATAATATTTCAATATTTTTTATATTTGATGAATTATTCCATATAATTTTTTGAGGAAAGCCTCCACCACCAGGAGATTTCCAATATGTTTTCCATTCATCATCAAGTTCATATTCTAACGCTAAGATTAATTGATTATTGTTATTAGATGCAGTAACTGGTGAGATTAATCGGACTTGTGATTTTTCACTAATTGACCAATCTGAAGATAAAGAGTATCCAGATGTGCTAATAAGTCCAAGAGCGATCACAATCGCTATTTTTAATAATTTTTTAAATTTTATTACCTTGTCCATATAAAATAAATCAATACAATATTGAAAAATATAAATTAAAGCGAATATATATACTATATGAATTTAACTGGTCAGTTCTTAATTTCAATGCCTTCATTAGAAGATGATAGATTTGAAAAAACAGTAATTTATATGTGTGCTCACTCAAAAGATGGGGCTATGGGTATAATAATCAACAAAAAAATTGATTATGATCTTTACCCCGATTTGCTTGAACAGCTAGGTATAGACAAGCCATTAGAAGATAAAAAACTTTATATTAGGTATGGTGGCCCTGTAGAAAGTGGCAGAGGATTTGTTTTACACTCTGATGAAGTAATTCAAAAAGAAACCTTAACAATAGATAAAGGTGTAGCTTTAACCAGTACTTCAGAATTTTTTGAAGACCTTTCTAAAGGTAATGGACCAAAGAATAGTATTCTAGCTCTTGGATATGCAGGATGGGGTCCAGGACAAATTGAGAAGGAGTTGGCCTCAAATAGTTGGATGACGCTAAAAGCAAACAGCGAATTCATTTTTGATGAAAAAGTTAACAACAAGTGGAATGATGCATTTAATTTATTAGGAATAGACGCAACTAAACTTTCATTATTCTCAGGCAATTGTTAATTAAAGGATAATTTCAAAAACTCTTTCTTTATCTTTATCTATAATTTTTTTTATTTTGAACTTTGCAGTTTTTGAAAGTTTCGCGCCTTTGTTAGTCACAAATGATTTCATTTTAATTACTTCTTTTTCAGGCATTTTTCTTTCATATTTCAACATATGTCTTTTTCCACTAATAATAAATGCTGTCTTCATATCTAATCTCCTTTTGTTTAAGAGAGATAAAAATATCTCTCTTAATATTTCAATAAGTATTAATCTCTAATTGAATAAGCTACTACTCCAACCTCAGCTTTATCAGTACCAAGTTTTTCAGCTTCTTCACTAATTCTTAATCCCATAATATTTTTAATTAAATATATTACAATATATGAAAAAACAAAAACAAAGATACATACTGATGCAACACCTAATAATTGAATTGAGTATGATGCATCTGGATTAGTGAGAGGGACAACTAAGGTTCCCCAAATTCCAGCAAACATATGTACTGGTATTGCTCCAACAACATCGTCTAACTTTAATGAATTTAAAAAATTAGTTCCATAATACATAATAATTCCACCAACTGCTCCAATTCCAATTGCTAGCAATGGACTAGGCATTAACGGTTCTGCAGTAATAGAAACTAAACCCGCAAGCGCTCCATTCAACATCATTACTATATCGGTTTTTCCACCAATCAATCTTGTTATTACTGCGCCGGCCATACATCCACCGCAAGCTGCGAGTTGTGTATTCATGAAAATTTTTGACATTGCAGTTGCATCTTCATAAGAACCTAAAGCAAGTTGTGATCCACCATTAAACCCATACCAACCCATCCATAAAATAAATGTTCCTAAAGTTACTAATGGAATGGAGGATGGAGCAAATGGTGTCATGTTTGCTGGTTCTCCACTCTCACTAAATCTTCCAAGTCTTGGACCTAAAAGAATTACTCCAGCTAACGCAGCTGAACCACCACAAGCATGAACTAATGTTGAGCCTGCAAAATCTGAAAATCCTAGGGAGTCTAGCCAACCTCCACCCCATTCCCAACCCATTTGAATTGGATAGATTACTCCTCCCAGAACTGCTGCAAAAGTAAAGAAAGGCCAAATTTTTATTCGTTCTGCAACAGCACCAGACACTATTGAGACGGTAGCACAAACAAATAGAGCTTGAAAAAACCAGTCAGAAGCGTCTGAATAACCTGTGTCCAGAGATGTATTATCAACCCATATTGATGGTGTTCCAACATAGCCTCCTTCAGAGACAGAATAAGCAAGATTATATCCAATTAAATAGAAAACAATTGAAACAATTGCAAATTTTCCAATATTTTTAGCAGCGATAGTTGATACACTTCTAGTTGTAACAAGACCAGATTCTAAAAATAAAAATCCTGCTGCCATCCACATAACTAAAAATCCACAAACTAAAAAAGAGAAAGTATTGAATATATATGCTACTTCCGCATTAACCTCTGCTCTCACAGAAGAACTTAACAGCAAAATAAAAGAAAAAATTGTAAAAAGATTTAAATATTTTTTATACATTTTTTAACTCCATATAAAATTAAATACATAACTAACCTTTAGTTATGCATACATCATGCTTAGCTATGGAAATTAATTACTAAGATCCGCGTTCCTTCGGTTTAACCTACTTCCGATTTGCCAAGAGCAAATTGAACGATTTTATAACTTTGCATGCGTTCCTTCGACTTTCGTCTACTTCCGTCACTCATAAAGAGTGATGAACGTAAAATTGTTATATCTAAAGTTTTGGAAGTATCAACAATTACTATTAAAATTAATTATTAAATTATAATTAATTTTCTAAACTTATTTTACTAAAAAATGTGCTCTCTTTTTTTAACCAAGAGTTAATCATATTAAGGAAATTATTACTTAAATAATAGTTTTTAATTCGTTTATCATTTTGACTTTGCTCTTTAACAAAAATATTTTTTTCCAAAGCCTCATTTAAAATAGATTGAATAGATGATCTTGAGCCAATAGATTTCGGTATATTAGAACAAATTGTTTCAAATGAAATTCCATTTAAAGTATTATTTTCATAAATTTCTAATGAAATGACGTGATGCAAAATAGATTTAAATAAAAATTTAGAAACATAATCTTCTGAAAAAAAGCTTGAATAAATGTTTCTTTTTTTTTCTTTAATTATATCTGTTTCAGTCATTATAAATTTTCTTTAGTTTAATATTATGGGAGAGCAAAAGCTCTCCCATCTTTTAATGATCAACAAACTATAAGGAGTTGATATATTAATCACTAAATTTTAGTCTCTGATGCTATAAGCCATAACGCCTACTTCAGATTTATCTGTTCCAAGCTTTTCAGCTTCTTCACTAATTCTAATACCAAAAAGCATTTTCATGATGTACCAAATAATAAATGATACAACAAAAACAAACACGTTAATTGCTATTATACCGTAAAGTTGAGCACCAAAACTTGCTGCACTGTTGGAAATTGGAACTACTAATGTACCAAAAATTCCAGCAAAACCATGCACAGGAATTGCGCCAACAACGTCATCAATTTTTAGAGAAATTAAGAGTCTAGTACCATAGAAGACAATTAAACCACCTACAGCACCTATAATTATAGCTAATAAAGGTGAAGGCGCTAAAGGTTCGGCTGTTATTGCTACAAGACCACCTAATGCTCCGTTAAGCATCATTACAACATCTGTTTTACCCGTTACTAATCTTGAGATTATTGCACAAGCCATTACACCTGCACCAGCTGCTAAATTAGTATTGATATAAATTGTTGCTACTGCTGTAACATCATCAAATGTACCCATTGCTAATTGTGATCCACCGTTAAATCCAAACCATCCAAGCCATAAAATGAATACTCCAAGAGTAGCTAATGGAATTGATGAATTTGCAAATGGTTCCATAGGAGAGGCTTCACCACTATCGGTAAAACGACCTAATCTTGGACCTAAAAGAATTGCGCCAGCTAAAGCTGCAGCAGCACCTGCACTATGTACAAGAGTTGATCCAGCAAAATCAGAGAAACCAGCTTCTGCTAAGTATCCTCCGCCCCACTGCCAACCCATTTCGATTGGATAAATAAAACCAGTTAAGAGCGCACAAAATATAAAAAATGGCCAAATTTTAATTCTTTCAGCTAGTGTTCCAGATACAATTGAACATGTTGTTGCACAAAATACCATTTGAAAGAACCAGTCAGAACCATCTGAATAACCTGTATCTACAGCACTTCCGTCACTCCAAGGAATTGGAGATCCGATGAAACCACCTGCAGGGATACCGTAAGCCATATTATATCCGACTAACCAAAACATTATACCAGCTATAGAATACAAACCGATATTCTTGGCTGCAATTGTTGCTACACTTTTGGATGTAACAAGTCCTGATTCAAGCATTGCAAATCCGGCGGCCATCCACATGACTAAGAACCCTGATACAAGAAATAGGAATGTATTTAAAATGTATTGCACTTCACCATCCACCTCAGCTCTTGCGTATGAACTAAAGAGTATGAAGACAGCTACAATGCTAATGAAATATATAGATTTTTTTAACATTAATCCTCCATTATAAATTTCACAGTACATGGCTCACACCGAGTCATGTGTTACTTTTCATGCTTAGCTATGGAAATTAATTACTAAGATCCGCGTTCCTTCGG
Organism: uncultured Alphaproteobacteria bacterium; assembly: GCA_902517315.1. The sequence continues at coordinate 7,527 of CABYBP010000015.1, read as the reverse complement.
TTTAACCTACTTCCGATTTGCCAAGAGCAAATTGAACGATTTTATAACTTTGCATGCGTTCCTTCGACTTTCGTCTACTTCCGTCACTCATAAAGAGTGATGAACGTGATACTGGTTTACTTTATTATTAAATTTTATTAAGAATATTTAAGTGAAGTTTGCTATGCATATTATGCATATTACAAAAAAAACCAGAAAATAGGGAAAAATTACTTAATTTCTGATAAATTTATCCACTTTGAATCTTTTGCACTCGAATCCACGCTAGCGTTAATAAATTTCATTATTTGTAAGCCATCATCTATATTTGGTAGAATCTTTAATAATTCTTCTTTATTTTCCTTATTCTGAATAACATCTGCCGCATCTGAGTATATTTGTGCAAATGCTTCTAAATAACCTTCGGGATGACCAGCGGGGATTCTTACATTAGCTGCAGTCCCCTCTACGTTAATTGATCCACCTCTTGTTATTATTTGATTAGACTCTCCCACTTGACTAAAAGTTGCATAGTTTGGATTCTCTTGACTCCATTTGAGTGCTCCCTTATCTCCATAAATAGAAACCGTAAAATTATTCTCTTCACCAGTTGCAACTTGTGAAATTGATAATGATCCTTTAGCTCCATTATTTAACCTAATCATTATAGAAGCATCGTCATCTAATTTTCTTCCTTCAACAAAGGTTGTTAAATCAGCACTTACTGATTGTAATTTTAATTTTGTTATAAATTCTAGTAAGTGCATGGTATGACTTCCAATATCTCCTACGCCTCCAGCAGCTCCACTCCTTGCAGGATCAGTTCTCCATTCTGCTTGTTTATTTGAACCTGAATCCTCTTCCTTTGATCCAAGCCACCCTTGAAGATAAGAACCCTTTACAATACGTATTTTTCCAAGCGCTCCATTTTCAATAAGTGATCTCATACCTCTTACAACTGGATATCCTGAATAGTTATGAGTTAGGAAAAAATGAGCATCTGATTTAGATACTGCTTCAACTAATTTATGAGCATCTTCCATTGTCGAAGTCATTGGTTTGTCACATATGACGTGAATATTTTTATTTAGAAATTCTATAGCTGGTGCCGCATGCATGTGATTAGGAGTAACAATAGATACTACATCAATGCCATCATCTCTTTTTGATTCTTCTTCAGCCATAGTTTTAAAATCAGGATAACTTCTTGAAGAATCAAGACCAATTTCTTCAGCAGATTTAGCTGCTTTTTCAGGAGTTGAAGATAAACAACCTGCAACAAATTCATATTTATCATCCATTCTTGCACTTAAACGATGCACAGCTCCTATAAATGCTCCTTGTCCACCACCAATCATTCCAAGTCTTAATCTTCTTTCCATAGTAACTCCTTAAATACCTAAAATCTTTTTATTAGCTTGCTTATCAGTTCCAGAACTTGCAAAATCATCAAATGCTTTTTCTGTGACTTCAATAATGTGATTTTGAATAAATGGAGCTCCTTCAGCAGCTCCTTGTTCAGGGCTCTTTATGCAACATTCCCATTCTAAAACAGCCCATCCGTCAAAATTATAACCGGATAGTTTAGAAAAAATTGATTTAAAATCAACCTGACCATCGCCGAGTGATCTAAATCTTCCTGCTCTATTTATCCATGATTGGTAACCCCCATAAACCCCTTGCCTACCTGATGGATTAAATTCTGCATCCTTTACATGAAACATTTTTATTCTTTCATGATAAATATCAATGTGATCAAGATAGTTTAAACATTGAAGAACATAATGACTTGGATCATACAACATATTACAACGTGTATGATTATTTACCTTCTCTAAAAACATTTCAAAAGTTGAACCATCATGCAAATCTTCACTTGGATGAATCTCATAACAAAGATCAACTCCACATTCGTCAAATTTATCTAATATTGGGTGCCATCTTTTTGCTAACTCTCCAAAAGCTTCATCTTCTAAACCAGCTGGTCTTTGAGGGAATGGATAAAGAAAAGGCCAACACAAAGCACCAGAAAAAGTTGCAGCTGTTTTTAAGTTTAAGTTTTTTGAAGCTTGAGCAACATTCATCATTCTTTTTACTGCCCATTCTTGTCTAGCTTTTGGATTACCTTTTACCTCATCACTAGCAAAACCGTCAAAGAGTGTGTCATAAGCAGGATGTACAGCAACCAATTGCCCTGTTAGATGAGAGGCGATATCAGTAATTTCAAGATTGAAATTTTTTGCTATTCCTTTAATTTCATCACAATAATCTTTACTTGAAGCTGCTTTATCTAAATCAAAAACTGCTAAATTTTCTGCTGGTAATTGTATTCCTTTATATCCAAGTTCAGATACCCATTTACAGATACTAGGTAGTGAATTAAATGGCTCTTTATCTCCTATAAACTGTGCTAAAAATATTGCAGGTCCTTTAATTTTTTTCATACATTTTCTCCCATTCTATTTAAGCATGAAACCTTTAAGTAGTCATTAAATTTTTAAAATTTTTGTATAATTTTTGAGTATTTTTATTCATTTCTTTAATATTATTTCTGAGCAATAAATCCAATTTACTAATAGAATTTTTTCCTAAATATTTTTCTAAAGCTTTTTTAAGTTCAGGAACTTTAGACCATTTAAATATTGTGCTTTCATCAACCTCCATATGAAATTGAATACCGTAAGCATGATTTTTATACTTAAAAATTTGATATTTAGTAATTTCTGATGAACCTAATATAGTGACTTCAGAATTATTTAACTCACTAACTTCATAACTATGCCACTGTAAAGCTTTAATCTTATTATCAAAATTTTTAAAAAGTTGATCTTTTTTTTTGTTTTCTAAAATATTAATATTTAAAACTCCAATTTCTGGCGGATTAGACTTTATTACTTTACCGCCAAGAATTTCTCCTAAAAATTGGCATCCTAAACAAATTCCTAAATATGGTTTTTGCTTATTTAAAACAAAATCAGTTATTTTATTTTTTTCTTCAATTATCCAAGGATATTTGTCTTCCATCCACGTATCCATTGGTCCTCCTAAACATAGCATTCCGTCAAAGGCATTAAGATTAGAGGGAATTTTTTCACCTTTATCTAACCTAATTATTTTTGTTTCAACTAAGTCTTCCTCCATCAACTGTGTGAAGTATCCAGGAGTTACTAAAGGTGTATGTTGAAGAATAATTATCTTATTGGACATTTTGTTCTAAACTGAGTAATTTTTTTTTTAATTTAATACCTCCTCTACCGGAAAATCCTCCCAATTTTCCATCACTACGAATTACTCGGTGACAAGGTATAATAAGTAAAAGTTTATTTTGCCCACAAACATTACCTACATACCTTGGTGATGTGCCAACTTTTTTTGCTATTAGTCCATATGTTGTAACTTCACCATATTTAATTTTAGATAATTCTTTCCAAATTTTTTTTTGTAATAGTGTGCCTTCAAAATAATAGTCAATATTGAAATTTTTGAGTTTTCCAGAAGCATACGAATTTATTTGATTTTTAATGTTTGTTAAATCAGTTTTTTTATTTGATTTTCCAAAACTAAGTGAAAAGATTCTATTACGCTTTTTTTTTACTGAAATCCAACCAAGTTTAGTTTTAAAAGAAGCAGTTTCCATACAAATTCAATAACATTATTGTATGAATCTATCAAAATAATTTATAGTCAAATATGGACGAAGATAATTTAAATATAGAAATTCGAAAATTTCTCAAACAAGTTGGTATTAGTTCTCAACGTGAAATAGAAAATTATATACGCAAGCAATTAGCTAATGAGAATATTAAAGTAGGTGACTCAATAAAAGTATCTATGAATTTATTATCAGAGGATGGGGAACTTAGTCACTCAATTAATGAAATTTTGCAAATTAAATAAATAATTTTTAGTATTGTTTGAAGTTTAGTTTATTCGAGATTGAATTTTATCTATGCTTTCGAGTTTAGATAATGGTCCAATACTTGATATAGTTATTGGTCCCTTCACAATTTCATTGGCAATTTTTTGAACAGTCTCTTTTGAAACTTTATCAATTTTCTTTATGGTTTCAGATGGTTCAATAATTCTATTGAAAACCAAAAGTTGTCTAGCAGCACTCTCACATCTTCTAAATGCACTTTCTCTTCCCATCATTAAACTTGCTTTCAATTGAGCTTTACCTCTATCTATTTCCTTTTCAGTTATTGAATTAGGACTTTGATTTAATTGATCACATAAAACAGGTATGAGTTCTTGAATTTGATTTTCACCTGTTCCACAATAAATACCAAAAATACCTGTATCAGTATAAGATGAGCTAAAAGAAGAAATACCATATACGAGGCCACGTTTTTCTCTAATTTCTTGAAATAATCTTGATGACATCCCTCCCCCAAGTAAAGAAGAGTAAACTAATAAAGAATAGTAGTCATCGTTATGGTAGTCTATACCTTCAAAACCAAGTAGTAGGTGAATTTGTTCTAATTTTTTATCTTCTCTATATTCTCCTGATTTGTAATTAGCTTTTTCTCTATCAGAAGATAATCCTGAAGGTAAATTAGTGCATGATTTTTTAATTGATTCAACAAATTTATCATGATCAATTTTTCCAGCTGCACTTATAATCATTTTTTTTGGATTATAATGATTCATCATAAAGTCCTTAACTTCGTCTCTTGAAATATTTTTTATAATATCAGTTTTACCTAATATTGAACACCCCATTGGCTGATCTGGATATGCTTTTTCTTGCCAATAATCAAAAATCATATCATCGGGTGTATCTAAATACATTCCAATTTCTTGAATTATTACTCCTCTTTCTCTATTAAGCTCATCTTCAGCAAAAGCTGAATTTTGTAAAATATCTGTAAGAATATCTATTCCGTAATGAAGATCATCAGCTAAAAGTTTAACATAATAGGCTGTAATTTCCTTTGAAGTATATGCATTTATATCTCCACCCACATTTTCAATTGTTTCAGCAATTTGAAGAGCGTTTTTAGATGCGGTACCTTTAAAAGCCATGTGCTCTAAGAGGTGAGCAACTCCATTTATATCTTTAGTTTCATCTCTACCACCAACAAAATTCCATATGCCCATTGATACTGTTTCCAGTCCTGGCATATTCTGGGTTACTATTCTTAATCCATTTTCTAGTGTTGTAATTTTATGCATAATTTATTTTTTCTAAAATGAAGTTTTTTATATCTTTAGTACTATTTGATAATATAGTCATCTTTTCCTCTTTATCAAAGAGATTGCTGAGTTCTTTTGGTACATCAATTTCTTTATTAATTGCTTTATTCACAGCTTTATCAAATTTAGCAGGGTGTGCACAAACTAATGATACCCAGGCTTCATCTTCTCTTTTATCTAATAATACTTTTAGTCCTGTTGCCGTATGAGGATCAGCAATATAGTTATATTTTTCATATACAAATTTGATTGTTTCTAAAGTCTGACTATCATCTATTGAAGATGCTTTGTATATTTCCTGAAACTTAGATAAAACAGAGTCATCAAATTGATAAAAACCCTTTGATGAAAAGGCTTCAAAAATTTCATTTAGTTTATTGCTATTTCTATTCAAGCTTTCAAAAATTTGTCTCTCAAAATTACTTGAAACCTGTATATCCATACTTGGGCTATATGTTTGAGAAACAGATTTTTTTTTCATTTCTCCATTATTCACAATCGACTTCAAGATATCATTTGAATTAGTTGCAATATGTAAATAACCAATAGGTAATCCCATTTCTTTGGCTACAAAGGCAGAAAAAATATTGCCAAAATTTCCTGAGGGTACAATAAAATTAATTTTGTCCTTATCAGTTTGTAAGTAAGCCCAAAAATAATACACTACTTGTGCAATTAATCGGGCCCAATTTATTGAGTTTACTGCAGTTAAAGAAGTAAATTTCTGTATTTCATCATCAACAAATAATTCTTTAACGATTTTTTGACAATCATCAAAATTTCCATCAACTGCAATATTAAAAATATTCTTATCAATTACTGTAGTCATTTGTTTTTGTTGAACAGGTGATACTTTATTATGTGGGTGTAGAATAAATACATTTATATCTTTTTTAGACTTGAATGAATGAATTGCAGCGGATCCAGTATCTCCAGAAGTTGCACCTAAAATAGTAATTTTTTTAGGAGACACCTCTAAAGTTGAAGAAAATAAATTACCAAGAAATTGCAAAGCATAATCTTTAAAAGCAAAAGTTGGTCCATAAATTAATTCTAATAAAAATTTATTATTTTCTAATTCTACTAATGGAGCTATTTTTTCATGATTAAAATTTGAATATGTTTCATTTAAGATTTTTTGTAATTCTAATTTTTCTATATTTTCATTTACATAGGGAAAAATAATTTCGCATGCTACTTCTTTGTATGATTTATTTTTTAAACTTAGTAAGTCTATTTTGGGCCAGCTTTTGGGTAAATATAAACCGCCATCTCTCGATAATCCTTGATAAAGAATGTCGTTAAATGATCTGTTTAGAGAATCATCTCTTGTGCTTAAATATTTCATTAAAGATAGCGATTAGTTATATATTCTTTGAAATATTTAGCATTTAAAGGTGACTTTGTAACCTGTTCTAAAACCTCATTAGTTGAAAAAAAACTAGCTTTTTCATGGATATTTTTTTTAAGCCAGTTTACTAAATTTGAAAATTCACCATTTTCTACTTCCTTATCTAATTCCTTTTGTTCTATTCTCAATTGAGACGCAAATTGAGCAGCAGTGAGTGCTCCTAATGAATATGTTGGAAAGTATCCAAATAATCCAGCAAACCAATGAATATCTTGTAAACATCCATCAGTGTCTTTATTTATCGATAAATTAAATAATCTATTAAATTCATCATTCCATGCATCGGGAATGTCTGCAATATTTATTTCATTTTTAAAAATTTTTCTTTCTAAATTAAATCTTAAAATAATATGCAGAGGATAGGTTACTTCATCCGACTCAACTCTTATAAAAGATTTATTTACACGAGTACCTAATTTGTAAAGATTGTCAGGATCTGTAGCTTTGTCTTTAACATTAAGTTGTTTATTTAAAGTATTAGATAAAAATTTTTTAAAAGCTAAAGACCTTGTGATTTGCATTTCAATTAATAGAGATTGACTTTCATGCATGGCCATTCCTCTAGATTTACCTGCTGGCTGATGCATCCAATCTTTTGGTAGGTTTAGCTCATATAATGCATGTCCAGTTTCATGCATAACGCCATCTAAAGATGAAAATGGATTATCATTATTATATCTAGTTGTAATTCTAACATCATTTGTAGATCCTCCACAAAAAGGATGGACACTTTTATCAAGTCTTCCCCTTGTAAAATCAAAACCTATTTGTTTCATTATATATTCAGAAATATTTTTCTGCTTTTCTTCATCAATACTTGTTTCAAATTGAAGTGTTTCTTCTTTTTTTTGCTTATCAATAATTTTATCAATAAGTGGTGTTAGAAATTTTTGTAAATCATCAAATAGTTCAGATATTTTATTTTCTTCTGAAGAAGGTTC
>CABYBP010000014.1 GCA_902517315.1 uncultured Alphaproteobacteria bacterium | reverse complement strand
CAATAATTTTTCTTTTAATGAATTTAAAATCGTTAGTAGAATTTTTTTCCAAATATCTTTTTCTATTTGTCGTAGCCACAACATAAGAAAAGTTAGAAAGTGCAATTTCTAAATCATTATAAACTTTAATATTCTTAATAATTTTAGTTGCTTTTTTTGCTGCATTTATTGATTTATTGTTTAACCAGTTATTTCTTGGCGAAACAACAATTAGATCTTTTAGACCAAAGTTGTGCATTACACGAGCAACCATTCCAATATTTTCAGGAAGTTGAGGTCTAACTAAAATTATGCTTGGATTTTTTGAAGTCAATTTTTATTCTTTGAATCATTAAACAACTTAAAAGTAATGCTATCAAAAATAGCGCTATAAGATGCATCAATAATATTTGGAGATACACCAATAGTTGTCCAATGTGTATTTGTAGAATCAGATGATTCAATTAAAACTCTTGTGATAGCACCAGTGCCTTTTTCTGAAGAAAGAATCATAACTTTGTAATCAGTTAACTTTAAATCTTTGAGATTAGGATAATAATCAATTAGAGCTTTTCTTAATGCACTATCAATAGCATTTACTGGACCATTTCCAGTGCCCACTGTCATCATATTTGAATCTTTAACTTTTAAAAATACTGTAGCTTCTGCTTCAGTAACTATTTCACCTTTAGCATTCCATCTTCTTTCGTCTGTGACTCTAAATTTTTCTAAGTTATAAAAATCCTCAAAATGACCAAGATGACGTCTAACTAATAATTCAAAACTAGCTAAAGCAGTATCAAATGAATATCCTTCTGATTCTTTTTCCTTGATAATCTCTAAGATACTGTTGATTTCATTTTTGTGCAGATCAATATTAATCTTATTTAATTGATTTAATATATTAGATCTTCCTGCCTGATTAGAAATTACGACGTTTCTAGAATTACCAACTATTTCTGGCTTAATATGTTCATAAGTTGAAGAATTTTTTTCTATTGCAGATGCATGCAACCCACCTTTATGAGAGAAAGCGTGATCTCCAACATATGGAGCATTTTTTCTTGAAGTCATGTTAAGAATATCATTTAATGTTCTAGAAATATGAATTAAATTTTTTAATTTATCTTTAGAAATATTTGTTTTATATTTTGTTTTTAGAACCAAAGATGGAATTAAGGAAATTAAATTAGTATTTCCACATCTTTCTCCTAAACCGTTAATTGTTCCCTGTATCTGTCTTGCTCCAGCATTAATAGCTGCTAATGCATTTGCAACTGCATTATCAGTATCATTGTGAGCATGTATGCCAACATTTTGACCTGGTATAACTTTTACTACTTCTGAAACAATATTGTAAATTTCATCTGGAAGGGTTCCTCCATTTGTATCACAAAGAACAACCCATCTTGCACCAGCTTCATACGCTGCTTTAATACAACTTAATGCAAACTCTTTATTTTCTTTAAAGCCATCAAAAAAATGCTCTGCATCAAAAATTGGCTCTTTGTTTTTAGTTTTTATTGATTGAATACTATCACTTATCATTTTTAAATTCTCATCTTCAGATATTTCTAAAGCATTTTTTACGTGAAATGATGATGATTTACCTACAATGCAAACACAACTTGCGCTAGAATTTATAAGTGCGTTTAATCCTGGATCGTTGTCAGAACTTCTACCTGGTCTTCTAGTCATACCAAAGGCAGTCAATTTACTTTTTGAAAATTTTGTATTTCTTGAAAAAAAATCATTATCGGTAGGATTTGCTCCTGGCCATCCACCTTCAATATAGTCTATTCCTAAATCATCAAGATGTTGGGAAATATTCATTTTATCACTAACAGAGAAATTAACTCCTGTTGTTTGCTGACCATCTCTAAGTGTGGTATCGAATAAATATACTTTGTCTTCCATAATTACTAGATCGCTAATAGAGTATAAATTAAAATTTACTAGATTTTTCCAAGTTTTTGCAAAATTCCGTTTCTATCAAATAATGGTAGTAGATATTTTAATTCAGGTCCATGAGATTTTCCTGTCAAAATTAACCTCAGAGGCATAAATAAATCTTTTCCTTTAAGTCCAGTTTTTTTGTTAATTTTTGAGGTCCAATGATCCCATGTTTTTTCATCAAAAGGATCTTCGGGTAATTCATCTACTGCCGTACTAATAAAATTATCATCAATATTTAAATCTTTAGCATAATTTATTTTTATAATTACTTCTTCCCATTCTTTAGCTTGTTTAATAAAAGAAATATTATTTTTAATAAAACGCCAAAAACTCTCTTTTTGAAAATTAGATTTTATATTTTTTAACTTATGATTAATCTCATTGTAACTAAATAATTTAATGGTATTTTCGTTAAGGTTTCTTAAGGATTCAATTGAAAATTTTGTAGAAGATTTAGATAAGCTTTGAATATCAAATTTTTTTACTATTTCATTTAAATCTTTGATTGGATTAATATTACTACTCGAACCTATAAAAAGAAAATAATTAAGTAACGTAATGTTTTCGTATCCCTCATTTCTAAAATTTTCAATTGAAAGACTTCCAAGCCTTTTGCTAAAACCTTTACCAGTTTCATCAACTAAGAATGGATGATGAGCAAATGATGGAATTGAAGATTCAAGAGCCTTAAAAATTTGAATATGATAAGCAGTATTAGCTATGTGATCTTCCCCTCTAATAATATGTGTGATTTTTTCTTCAATATCATCAATGACTGACGGTAAATGGTATAACAACGTTCCATCAGCTCTAATTAAAACAGGGTCACTTAAATTTTTGGAATCAAATGCAACATTCCCTTTAATAATATCTTTCCAACTAATATTTTCATCATCTAATTTGAATCTCCAATGAGGTTGAGTTCCAGATTGTATTTTTTTTTCTACTTCTTCATCACTTAGATTTAGCGATGATCTATCATAAATAGGTGGCTTACCAGAGGATAATAGAGATTTTTTCTTTAAAGCTAATTCCTCTTCTGTTTCAAAACATGGATAAAGTCTTTTCTTTTGTTTTAAAATTTGGATTTTTTCATTGTAAATATTTTTCCTTGAGGATTGATTAAAAGTATAACTCCAATTCAATCCAAGCCATGTAAGATCATCTTTAATACTTTTCTCAAATTCTTTAGTACTCCTATTGACATCAGTATCATCAATTCTTAATACAAACTCACCTTGATTTTTTTTACAAAAAATCCAATTCAAAATTGCTGATCTGGCATTACCGATATGTATTTTTCCTGTAGGGCTAGGGGCGAACCTACATTTCATATTATTCTTTAGGAATTTCGCAAACAGGAATAGGCTTCATCTTATGAAGATTTGGCTTTCTAATTTCTTCGTATCTACTGTAGTATTCACTAGACTTATTTTCCATTGCTTCTTCTAATTGCTTATATGAAAGACCAAGCTGGCTTTCATCATTTCTACTGTCATCCCATAAACCATCTGTCGGTGCTGCGCTAATAATATCTTTTATAACCCCAATTTCTTCGGCTAATTCCCATACCTCAGTTTTAGTACAATCTGCTATTGGCGATATATCTACTCCTCCATCACCATATTTTGTATAAAATCCAACACCAAAATCTTCAACTTTATTTCCAGTACCAACAACTATACCATTATTACTTTGAGCTATTTGGTATAGAGTTATCATTCTCAGTCTAGATCTTGAATTTGCAAAAGCTAACTCACTATCAAAATTTTGCATTGTATTTTGAAAAGTTTTAAAAACATTATCTAAATCAACTATTTTTGTTTCTACATTTGAGTAATTTTGTTCTAAAAATTCTAAATGTCTTAAACTTAAATCATGTTGTGATGAATTTTGCTTAATAGGCATTGAAACAGCTATGGTATTTAAACCAGTATGAGCACATAATGTGCTAGTAAGAGCTGAATCAACTCCTCCTGACACTCCTATTACTAGTGTAGTTGGATTATTATTTATGGATGTAGCATAATCTTTAATCCAGTTAGATATGTATCTAATTTTATCTTTTGAATTCATAGGTATTATATAAATATAAATTTATAAATTTGAAGATTGCTTTGAGAGCAATTTTTCTTCTTTTAAAAAATCTGATAATAAAAAAGCCAATTCTAGAGACTGCGAGGCATTTAGTCTCGGGTCACAATATGTATGATATCTATTTTTTAGATCTTCATCAGTTATTTCTTGAAGACCTCCCATACATTCTGTAACATCTTGACCAGTCATTTCTAAATGTACTCCACCAGGATATGTTCCTTCACTTCTGTGAATTTGAAAAAATTGCTGAATTTCAGAAATTATATCTTTTAATGGCCTAGTTTTAAAACCCGTGTTAGATTTTATAGTATTTCCATGCATCGGGTCACAAGTCCAAACAACATTTTTACCAGCTGAATTAACTGACCTAATTATTTTTGAAAGTATTCCACTAACTTTTTCATGACCCATTCTACATATTAGCGTTATTTTTCCAGTTTCGTTATTTGGATTTAAAACATCTAATATTTTTAATAGTTCTTCTGTCTTTGTACTTGGTCCAACTTTAATACCTATAGGGTTCTCAATACCTCTTAAAAATTCAATATGTGCTCCATCCAGTTGTCGTGTTCTGTCACCTACCCACAACATGTGAGCTGAAACATCGTACCACTTACCTGAAGTACTATCTATTCTTGTTAATGCTTCCTCATATTGAAGAAGTAAAGCTTCATGACTTGTAAAGAAGTCTGTTTCATTTAGTTGTCTTACACTGTTTCCATTTATTCCACATGCTTCCATAAAAGATAAGCATTCATCAATTCTAGAAGATATCTCTCTAAATTTAGCAGCATTTTCACCTTTAACAAAATTTAGGTTCCATTGATGTATTTTATTTAAATTGGCAAAACCGCCTTGAGAAAAAGCTCTTAATAAATTAAGTGTTGAAGCAGACTGATTATAGGCTTGAATCAATCTATCTGGATTAGGATCTCTGTCTTTTTGATTAAAGTCGATCCCATTAATTATATCGCCTTTATAAGACTCGAGTTCTAAATCATTAATGACTTCTGTGGCAGATGATCTTGGCTTCGCAAATTGTCCAGCAATTCTTCCTACTTTAACAATTGGACAAGAAGCACCAAACGTCAAAACAACAGCCATTTGTAAAATAACTTTAAATGTATCTCTAATATTATCTGGATGAAAATCTGCAAAACTTTCTGCACAATCTCCACCTTGTAATAAAAAAGCATTTCCGTTTGCAACTTCACCAAGTTTCTTTTTTAATAGCCTTGCCTCTCCAGCAAAAACTAAAGGTGGATATTTGGAAATTTCATTTAGAGTTTTATTTAGATGATCTTCATTCTGATAGTTTGGCATATGAAGAGCATCTTTATTTCTCCAACTTTTTGGTGACCATTTTTCTTTCATAATTTGAAAAGGCTCATAAACCCTAATATATATTGAAACAAGGGTTATTATTTAGACCTTTTATTTCTTAGAATTTTTAAGGCTGATCTTTCAATAGCAAGTGTATTTTTGGGAATATTTTTATCGATAACACTACCTGCACCAATTCTAGATTTAGACTCAATTACAACTGGGGCAATGAGTGACGTGTTTGAACCTATAAATACATTATCTTTTATTACTGTTTTATGTTTTTTCTTTCCATCATAGTTACAAGTAATTGTACCAGCGCCTATGTTTACATTGTTTCCTATTTTTGAATCTCCAACATAAGAAAGATGAGCAATAGAAACATTATTTCCAATTTTTGAATTTTTAATTTCAACAAAATTGCCAATCTTTGATTTTTTACCAATTTTAGTTTTTGGCCTTAATCTAGCATTTGGACCAATATGTGAATTTTCACCTATTATTACTTCCTCTAAGTATGAATTACTTTTAACTATTGAGCCTTTTTTTATAATTGTTTTTTCCTTTATTGTAACATTGCTTTCAATAGTAACAGTAGGTTCAATTTTGGTGTCATAACTTAAATAACAAGTATTAGGTTTTAAAAAATTGACTCCATTTTTTATAAAATTTTTTACGTATTTTTTTTGCAAGATATTTTGTACAACATTAAAATCATCCAATGTATTTATGCCCAACATTGTTTCTTTGTTGCACTCAATATAATTGATAGGAATATTTTTTTTTGAAAAAATTTTGCAAATATCAGGAAGATATCTTTCTTTTTTTATTTTATTTTCTTTAATATTTTTTAAATTATCAAATAATAATTTAGTATTTGCTATTAAAATACCAGAATTACATAAATTGATTTTTTTTTGTTCAGGTTTTAAATTGATTTGCTCAATTATTTCTTCAACATTGCTATTATTTAATAATAACCTACCATAGCCATGTGGTTCTAATGTATTAAATGCAATTAATGAAGCTTTCGCTTTACTTTTTTTAAATTTACTTACTAGTTTTCTTATATCTTTAACTTCAACTAAAGGTGTATCTCCAAATAAAATTAAAATATTTTTTGATTTAACATATTTTTTAATTTGCTCAATTGCATCAGCAGTTCCTTTTTGTTTTTTTTGAACAACTAACTTAGAGGTATTTAATATTAACTTTAATTCTTCTTTATTTTTTTCATTACATACAATAAATATATTTTTATCTGATATTTTTTTTGCAATATTAAAAATATGTGAAACAATTGGTAATCCACATAATGGATAGACAAGCTTTGATTTACTTACTTTAAATCTCTTACTATTGCCTGCAGCAAGTATAACAGTTGTAATATCAGACATTAAGTTAGAAATTTCTTAAAATTTCGTTTCCAACATTAATTATTTCTTTTGAGGCGTCTGATGTAACACTTATATCAACTACTCCCCTTCCAACTGAGAATGTTTCTGCAAATAATACTTTGCTAGACAGTCGGGAGCGAGCAATTTTAGCACCAGCATATCTTAAACGCAAAATCATTGCGTCAGTTAATTTTGCTCTCGGCATAACCCTATTAAGAATAATTATTGGATTTTTTCTCTCTTGTTTAGCAATTTTTAAAAAAGGCAGTGTGGCCATTAAATCAACTGGACTTGGTTGTACTGGAACAAATACCCTATCAGAAGCTTTTACAACCTGCATTGTTTCAAAAGTTATAGATGGAGGGCTATCAATTATTATAAAATCATATTTTCTTTTTATTGCTTTAATTTCATCTATTAAATTCCTTATATCAAAATTTAATTGAGTTATTCCAATATCATCTTCACCATAATAAGATTTTCTAGCTTCAAACCAATATGATAGACTTTTTTGTGCATCAGCATCTATAACAGCTACTTTGTAACCACTATTGCTCCACAAAACTGATAAATTTGCTGAAAGTGTCGATTTACCTGAGCCACCTTTTTGATTCGAAAATGCTATAACTTTTCCCATATACAAGTATTGATAATAACTATTTTAAAGATAGATGGAAACATTTTATAAAAAAATATGAAAAAAAATAAGTTAGATATTGCAAAAAATTTATTAAGCAGTGGAGAACTTGTAATATTTCCCACAGAAACAGTATTTGGTCTTGGAGCAGATGCAACAAACGATGAGGCTGTAAAATCTATTTTTAAAGTAAAAAAAAGACCGAGAGCTAACCCAATTATCTGTCACTTTAAAAGTATTAAACAAATAGAGAAATATTTTATTTTAAATAAATTTGAAAAAAAATTAGGTTCTAAATTTTGGCCTGGTCCTCTAACAATAATATTAAAGAAAAGAAAAAATTCTAAAATATCAAAATTAGTCTCTAATAACTCAACTTTAGTTGGCTGCAGAATTCCTAGTAACAAATTGGCTAATAAATTAATTACTTTATTTGACCTACCTATTGCAGCTCCTAGTGCTAATCTGTCAGAAAGAACTTCCGTAACCAATATTATGGATATTGACCCTATTCTACAAAAAAAAATTTTTGTTTTAAAAGATAAACAATCAACTCGCGGGCTAGAGTCTACAGTTGTAAGAATTGATAATAAAAATAAAATTGAAGTACTAAGGTATGGGAGTATTACTGTTGAAGATTTAAACAAATTTGCAAAAGTAAAAATCAAAAAAAAATCCTCAATTTCACCTGGCAATTTAAAAAAACACTATTCAACTTTAAAACCAATAAGAATGAATGCAAAGAAAATACTAAAAGATGAAGGTTTATTAAATTTTGGAAATAATAAATTAAAATCTAAAATAATTAATTTAAATTTGAGTAATAGAAAGAATTTAAATGAAGCAGCAATAAATTTTTATCATTTTCTTCATAAGTTGGATCAAAGTAAATGTAAAAGAATTGCTGTAGCAGAAATACCTGATAAAGGATTAGGGAAAACTATAAATGACAGATTAAGAAGAGCAATTAAGTAAACTAAAGTCTATTTAAATAATCCATTAATCTATAGTAAATAATAGCTGATGAATACAAAGGTCTTCTAAAAATATTTCCACCTGGAATTTTAAAATGATTAATTTGCTCAAACATATCAAAGTTATTTGATTTATTTAAAATTTTTTCAGCTACCATTTTTCCACCCATAATACTCATAGCTAGTCCATGACCAGAATAAGCATGCGCGTAGTAAAGCTTATGATTCATTAATGTTCCAAAAATAGGCAATCTATTAACTGATATAGCTAATGTTCCTCCCCAAGAAAATTCAATTTTAAATTTTTTTAACTCAGGAAAAACTTTATACATTCTTTTAGAAACAAAACTTTTAGCGTCTTTTACAAAATGAGATGTAATAGTTTCGGGTCCTCCAAATAGAAGTCTATAATCTTCTGAAAATCTATAATAGTCGATCATAAATCTAGAATCTATTACACCACAATTTCTTTTAATTAATTTACTTGCTAGATCTTTTCCCAGCGGTTCTGTTGCAATAATATAATTATTTATAGGCATAAAATAATTTCTTTTTGATCCTAAAAGATTATCAAGATAACCATTGCAGCCAATAATTACTTTCTTAGCTTTAATAACATTTTTTCCAGAATGAATTATAACTTCTTTTTGATTATCAATAATCTTATCAGCAGGAGAATTTTCATATATACTTATACCTTTAGCTAAACACTGTTTTGCTAATCCATATGTCAGCTTTAATGGATTTAAATGATAAGAATCCTTTATAAGCATTCCAGAAAAATATCTGTCACTATTAACTTCATCCCTTATTGAAGTGTGGTCAAAGTATTCATAGTTATTATAATTATAATTCTTCTCCATATGCTCAATTTCATCTTGAAAATATTTATAATCTTTTTTTGTATTACCTACATGAAGAACACCAGGTCTAAGGGTGCAATCTATTTTGTATTTTTCAATTAAATTAACTACATTTGAAACAGCATCCAATCCAATTTTCCAAAAAAATTTAGCTTTTTCTAAACCAAATTTTTTTTCTAAGTAGAATTGATCTTTTCTCATTCCAATTCCTAGTTGACCACCATTCCTACCAGAGGCACCAGATCCAACTTTATTTGCTTCCAAAATAGTTATTGATAAACCTTGATTAGACAAATTTAGTGCCGAAGAAATACCTGTTAAGCCACCTCCAATAATACATACATCAGTTGAAATATTCTCATTTAATTTACTTTGATTTGAAAAATTAGGTGCTGAAAATTTATAAAAACTCTCTTTTTCATTATCATGTTGATTAAAGGTCCTTTTTTTTGTAGTAAACATTAACTTATCTTTAATGGTTTAATAATAATTAGTAAACAAACAGTCTCAATATGATTGAAAATTTTCAAAATTGGTTTCACGAAAACTCTATTACAGAAGTTGAATGTTTAGTTCCAGATCTTGGAGGTATAGCAAGGGGAAAAATTTTACCAACAAATAAATTTTTAAAAGGACTGGAAGATGAAAGTCACAGATTACCACAATCAACTTTTATTCAAACGATATCAGGAGATTATGCAACTGAAGACTCTGCTGGTGCTTTGCCCAGAAGTGTTTACAATCCAACTGACATTGATGTAATTTTAAAACCAGATTTTGATACTATGAGAGTAGTTCCATGGTACGACGACCCTACTGCACAAATTATCTGCGATGCAATAAATCTTAACGGAGATGATGTTATAAATTCTAGCAGGAATGCTCTAAAAAATATTCTTAAACTTTATAAAAAAGATAAATTAACTCCAATTGTTTCTCCAGAGTTAGAATTTTATTTAGTGAAACCTAATGCTGACTCAGATTACCCCCTTGAAGTACCAGTGGGTCAATCAGGTAGACAAGAAACAGGTAAGCAAGCCTTGGGTATAGATGCTGTGAACGAATTTGATCATCTTTTTGAGGATGTATATAATTATTGTGAAGCTCAAAATATTGAAATTGATACTATTAATCATGAATCTGGCTCAGCTCAAATGGAAATTAATTTTCAGCATGGTGATCCTTTAGATCTAGCAGACCAAGTATTTTTATTTAAACGAACTCTAAGACAATCGGCTTTGAAACATAAACTTCATGCAACATTTATGGCAAAACCTATGGAGAACCAACCTGGTAGTGCGATGCACATACATCAATCGATATATAATGAAAAAAATAAAAATATTTTTTTTAATCAATCATCTAAAATTTCAAAAAAAATGAAAAACTATTTAGGTGGGTTGGAAAAATATACTCCTTTATTAATGCCAATATATGCGCCAAATATAAATTCATTTAGAAGGTTGTTTGCAACTTGGGGTGCTCCTAAAAATGTTAAATGGGGAATTGGTAATAGAAGTTGTGGTTTTAGAATTCCATCAATTGAGGAAAGGAATGTACGTATTGAAAACAGAATTCCTGGATCT
The DNA here is from genome assembly GCA_902517315.1 of uncultured Alphaproteobacteria bacterium. The sequence goes on along the minus strand of CABYBP010000014.1, from coordinate 20,199 downwards.
GATACAAATCCATATCTAGTTTTTGCAGCTAATTTAGCTTCAGGATATTTAGGAATGAAAAATAATTTAAAACCTAATCCAGAAACCAAGGATAGTGCATTTAAAGATAAAAATTCTAATCTACCTAAAAATATGGATGAATCATTAACCCTCTTTGAAAATGATGAAGATATAAAATCGATATTTAATGAAAAATTTGTAAGGTCGATTGCTGCGATAAGAAGAGTTGAGTATCAAGCTTATTTATCGGTAATAAGTTCTTGGGAGCGAGAATATTTATTACTTAATGTTTAAATTTTTTATTAAAATAAAAATAAAATAAACCAATTATTACCAAAGCAAACATTAAAATAGCTGATAATGCGTTTACTTCAGGGCTCAATCCTAATCTGACTTTAGAAAAAACTACAATTGGCAATGTGTTAGCTCCAGGCCCAGTAGTAAAACTCGCAACTACTAGATCATCTAAAGAAATTGTAAAAGCTAATAACCAACCTGCAATAATAGAAGGCAATATTATTGGTAAAGTTATCTTATAGAGTACTTTGGTATAATTATAGCCGAGATCCATAGCAGCTTCCTCAATATTTTTGTTAAAGTCAGTTAATCTTGCTTGAATAATAATTGCGACAAATGCAATGCAAAAAGTAACGTGCGATATAAAAATAGTTAATTGTCCTCTAGATGATGGAAATCCAATTAGATTATTTAAACTAATAAAAAAAAGTAACATTGAAAGACCTAAAATTAATTCTGGTAAAACCAAAGGTGTTGAAGACAGAAAAATATAAAATGATTTAAAAGGAATTTTTCTAATTCTTACAAGTGAATATCCAATCATAACTCCTAAAATTGTAGCAAAAGTTGCAGACAAAGCTGCAATTTTAATACTAATAATAAATGCCTCAATTATTTGTTCATTATTAAACAATTCATTATACCATCTTAAAGAAAATCCTTTCCAAACCATTACTCTCTTATTTTCGTTAAATGAGTAAAAAATTAAAACTAAAATTGGAAAATATAAAAAAATTAACCCTAATAAAATAACTGTACTTTTGATTAAACTAGATTTCATTTTTTTGACTCCAACGAGAATAAATTATTTGAAAAATAACAATAGGTAAAACCAAAATAATAATTCCACTAAAAGCTAAAGCACTAGCACCTGGCCAATTTCTATTAACAAAGAATTCCTCCCATAATATTTTTCCATAATACAATCTATCACTACCACCTAACATTTCAGGTATAATAAATTCTCCAACAACTGGTATAAAAACTAATAAAGATCCAGCAACAATTCCTGGAACAGACAAAGGAAGTATAACTTTAAAAAAGGTTTTAATACGATTTAGTCCTAAATCTTTTGATGCTTCAATTAAATTTAAATCAAATTTATTTAAGTATCCATAGAGCGGTAAAATCATCAAAGGTAAATAAGTGTATACAATTCCTATGATGACAGCATATTGATTATATAATAATTGAAGTGGTTCTGATGTTATGCCTAGGTTTAGAAGTATTACATTTAAAATTCCATTATTTTGTAAAATTATTTTCCAAGCATAAACTCTTAATAAAAATGAAGACCAAAATGGAATCACTACTAAAACTAATAAGATATTTCTTAATCTGATATTTGAAGTTGCAATATAAAAAGCTAATGGGAACCCAATAAATAAACAAAAAAAAGTAGATATTAGAGCTAGAATCAAAGAGTTTACAAAAGATCCAATGTAGTAATAATCACTAAATATATAAACATAGTTTTCAAATGTAGTATTGATCTTAAATCCATTATCAAAAAGAAAAATATCTTGATAAGGAGGCATCCCCCATTCTGATACCGAAATTGATATTTTAAAAATTATAGCTAATGGAATAAGAAAAAATAGAACAAGCCAAAAATAAGGACTAAAAACAAAATATTTTTCAAATAATTTATTTTTCAATTAATCCTCTAAAATTTTGATTGATTCACTTTTCCAGCTACAAATGACTTTTTCTCCTTTTGGGAAATTATAATTTGAGTTGGAGTTAAAATTCTGATCTAAAACTGAAATTATCTTATTATTAATTTTAATTTCATAACGTGTAAAGCTTCCCAAATATGATTTTTCTAAAATTTCTCCATAGAAGGAATTAAATGAATTTGAGTTTGAATTATTTATTGATTGTATTTTTATTTTCTCTGGTCTTAGTAAAATATTAGTCTTTGTATTTTTTAATTCTTTGTTTAATTTAAAATTTATACCTAAATCATCAGAATAAAATTTTTCATCTTTCTTATAAATTTTAATTATATTTGCAATTCCTATAAAATTGGCAGTATAAAGACTTTTAGGATTTTCATAAATCTCTTCAGGGCTAGAACATTCCAAAATAAGACCATTCTTCATTATCGCCATTCGATCAGACAAGGACATTGCCTCTTCCTGATCATGGGTGACGAAAACAAATGTAATTTTCAGTTTCTTTTGGAGTGTTGTTAGTTCTAATTGTGTTTTTGATCTTAGTTTTTTATCTAGTGCTGCAAGAGGCTCATCTAATAATAATAACTTAGGTTTTTTTATTAAGCACCTTCCAAGTGCAACTCGTTGCTGCTCTCCACCTGAAAGTTGCTTAATTCTTCTATTAAATAAATTTTCAATAGATAAAAGCTCAGCAATTTCTCTTACTTTTATTTCTATTTCTTTTTGGCTGTAATTATCTTTTATTCCAAATGATAAATTATTAAAAACATTCAAATGAGGGAATAAGGCATAAGATTGAAACATATAATTCAATGGTCTATCAAAAGGTTCTAAATTGGTTATATCAACTCCATCTAGAATCACTCGTCCTGTATCTGGTTTCTCAAAGCCACCTAATATTCTTAATAGAGTTGTTTTTCCTGAACCAGAAGATCCTAGAAGTCCAAAAAATTCTGATTTTGAAATATTTAAATTAATATCTTCTAAAACTATGTTTTCTCCATAAGATTTAGAAATATTTTCAATTACTAAAAAATTTTTATCCATTTTAAATCAGCACTAATATTAATATATTAGTGCTGAAATTTAGTATATTTTTTAATTTGATTTAAATTTATTAAAATATTTAGTTGATAATTGTGCTTTTTTAGGGGAGTCAGCAGTATCAGCAAAAAGCATACTTAGAGTTGCTTCATCTGGATAAATAGCTGGATCTCCTAAAATTTCTGGGTCAACTAAATCATTAGCAGCTTTGTTTGGGTTAGAATACCAAACATAGTTTGTAATATCTGCAGCAACTTCAGGACGCAAAATATAGTTTATAAACTTATGTGCATTCAAAACATTTTTTGCATCAGCTGGAATTGCCATCATATCAAACCAAATTACAGTTCCCTCTGATGGAATAGAATACCACACAGGCTCTATCTCTTCGTAAGCAGCAATAAACACATCGCCTGACCATCCCATAGCTAAACAAATTTCACCATTAGCTAGATCATCAATATATTGAGAAGAGTCAAAATATCTTATAAAAGGTCTTATTTCCTGCAACATAGAAAGAGCAGCCTTATAATCATTTTCATCTTCAGTGTTAGGATCTTTACCTACATATTTTAAAGCAATTTCCATAACTTCAGATGGCGCATCTAACATTGCTATTCCGCAATCTTCATATTTAGAGGCAATAGCTGGGTCGAATAAAACGCTCCAACTCGTAACTTCATCCTCATCAACTTTATCAGTGTTATAACCAATTCCAGTTGTTCCATACATATAGTTTATAGAATATTGGCCTCCTGGATCATGGGCATCAATCTTGGCAAGAACTTCAGGATCTAAATTTGCTATGTTAGATAATTCTGATTTATTAAGTTTTTGAAAAACTCCAGCCTTAATTTGGTTTTCCAAAAAAGAACCTGATGGTACTACAATATCATAGCCAGAACCACCAGCTAAAAGTTTAGCTTCAAGAACTTCATTCGAATCAAAAACATCATAAGTTACATCAATGCCAAATTCATTTTCGAAATTTTCAATTGTATCTTCAGCAATATAGTCAGACCAATTGTATATAAATAATTCTTCTTTAGCTTGAGCTGAAAAAGAAATTAAAACTAATAGAGATATAAAATACTTAAACATTATTCCCCTCCTAAATAAAAATCACATTAAATAAAATAAATTAAAAATCGAGAATTTTTTTATATAGATCAGGCCTTCTGTCTCTAAAGTTACCCCATAATTTTCTATATTCTCTTGAAATTAGCAAATCTAAAGTCGCAGTTATTATGCCCTCATCCTTATCATTCATCTGGTTTATTACATTTCCAAGATGATCCAATATAAAAGAATTACCATAAAAATTTAATTCAATATCAGCTTCAACCTCCTTACCTATTCTATTCGAAGTTATTATAGGGATTTGATTTGCAGCAGCATGTCCTACCATTGTATTAATCCAATGATCCTTTGAATTTAATTCAGGCATGTGTGGTTCAGAACCAATTGCTGATGGATATAAGATTAAATCTGCACCTTTCAACGTTAATATTCTTGCACATTCAGGAAACCACTGATCCCAACAAATTGCACAACCAACTTTTGCTAGAGGGGTATCAAAAACCATAAATCCTGTATTACCTTTTTCAAAATAATACTTCTCATTATATCCAGGTCCTTCAGGGATGTGAGATTTATTATAAACTTGACTTATTTTACCAAAAGAATCAATCATAACTAAAGAGTTAAAAAACTTATTTTCTTTCTTTTGAAAAAAACTAATTGGTAGTGAAATCTTTTTTTCTCTGCAAATATTAGATAATTTTTCAAACATTGGATTAGAAGGAAAATCAATTGCAAGATCAAAAAATTTATCATTTTTTGTTGAACAAAAATAATAATCTTGAAATAATTCTTGGAGAAGTAAAATATCAACATTTTCTTTAGAAGCTTTTTCAACTAAAATAATAGCTTTATTTAAATTAGCATCAAAATCTCCCTTAAAAGCTTTAAATTGTGATGTTGCTACTTTTACTTTCATATTTTTGGAACATTCATTGTTATACAATGAATATTTCCTCCACCATAATTTATATTTTCTGTTTCAAGCATTATAATTTCTCTATTTGGGAATAACTTTTCAAAAGTTAATCTCACCTCTTTGTCTTCCTTAACATTGAATTTAGGTAAGATAATTTTATTTTTACTGAAATAGAAATTAATATATGAGCTAATAATATTCTTATTGTTAATCTTCTTTCTTGTAGGTAAAGGAACTTCAATTAAATCAAATGTCTGATTAGTATCTTTAAAAAATTTAATAAGATCAGCTTTGTTTTTTTCTAATATTTGATAATTAGGGTCTAATTCATGAGTTGTAGCAATTAAATATTTATTTTCTCCAATAGGGCATAGTAAATTATCTACATGACCATCAGTATCGTCATCAATTAGTCCATTTTCAAATAAAAAAATATAATTTAAATCAAACAAGTACTTTAATTCTTTAATAATATATTCTCTATTATGTTCTTGTTTTCTGTTTTTATTAAATATTACATTTTTAGTACTAAATAAATTTTTTTTTTCATCATAAGTAATTGCTCCTCCTTCAATAACTAAGTCAGAAATTTTTGTTGGAATATTTAAATAATTTGAAATAAATTTTGATATTTTATTATCATTTAAATAATTGGGATACTTTCCATAACCATTAAATTCAAAACTAATTGATTTTAAATTTTTATCTTCTTTATAAAAAATTGGTGCAATATCTCGCATCCAAGAGTCATCTAATTTACATTCTATAATATCTATATTCTTATGATAAGTTTTTTTTTCAATTTCATTAATGTCTTCTTTATTTGACAATACAATAACATGTTCAGTTTTTGCAATTTCATTAATTACATTTGTAACTTCATCTCTAGCTTTATTAATAATTTTACCATAAAGTTTTTTATTACATGGCCAAGCTATAAGACAATATTGGTTCTCATACCATTCAGGAATTAGTTTCATAAAATTTAAAAATATGTATAATTATTTCATGACCAAAGATGAAGTGAAATTCAATGAAATGAAACATGGTGATAAAGAAGATTATGAGCTTCTTGCTAATTTTGAAGATAAATTTATTGAAGGCACAGCAGATAGAATTGTAAGGGTGCTCGAAAGTTTAGATGATTCTTTGGGTGGTTATAAAGTATCTAGATTAGAGCACTCTCTTCAAACTGCATCAAGAGCATTACGTGAGCAAGCTTCTGAAGAAATGGTAGTGGCCTCCTTATTGCATGATATAGGTGATGAAATTGCTCCCCTTAATCATTCTGAACTTGCAGCTGCAGTTTTAAAACCCTTTGTTTCTGAAAAAACAAGATGGATTGTAGAACAACATGGATTATTTCAAGCCTACTACTATAATCATCATTATGGAAAAGACAGAAATCTAAGAGATAAATTCAAAGGTCATAAATTCTTTAAAGACACAATAGATTTTTGTGAAAGATGGGATCAAGCTTCATTTGATCCAAGTTATGATACAATTCCTTTAAAAGAATTTGTTCCAATGGTTCAAAGAATATTTAATAGAACACCTTATAGAAACTTATAATTACTTCTTCAACTTTTGGATTAAAGTAAGGTTGCCTGGATCAAAATTATTTTTATTTTCTTGAATAAATTTGTCTATATTTTGTTGCTTTTCTACTTCTAATTCAGAAACTTTTCTAATATTTAAATCAACATACAGAGAACAAACCTCAGTTGTTGCTGCTCTGTAACCGTCAAGCTTATGTGTCATTTCTAATTTATAAATTAATCTTTTTTTATCCCTATCAAGAAATAATAAATTAATATCAACTTCATCGCTCTCTTTCACTTCTTTGTCATAAGTTGTGTGTGACTCTACAGCAAAAGTAGTTTTCTTCTCTGTTTTAGCAGAAGTCTCACCCATATTAAATTTTTGTAAAAGAACTTCCCATCCTGAATCGAAAAGATGAATATAAAAAGCCAAATTCATATGACCATTGTAATCAGTCCATTCCTTTTTAACTTTTCCTGAATTTAAATATATCTTCATTGTTTTGCTTTATTAATTCAAAAAATATTGTAGTTTAAAATAATGAATAATGAAGTAATAATTTCATGTGCCGTAACTGGATCTGGAGATACAGCAGGTAAACATCCTGAATTACCCATAACACCAAAACAAATTGCTGATGCTTCAATTGAAGCCGCTAAAGCGGGTGCAGCAATAGCGCATGTACATGTAAGGGAACCTGATGGAAAGCCTTCTAGGAATTTAAATTATTATAAAGAAGTAGCAGACAGAATTCGTTCATCTGAAACTGATGTTGTATTAAATTTTACAACAGGTATGGGTGGTGATTTTGAAGTAGGAACAGGTAAAGACCCCTTAAATCCAGTAGGATCAAATACAGATATGATCGATGCATTAAGTAGATTAGAACATGTTGAAGAGTTGTTACCTGAAATTTGTACTCTAGATTGCGGATCACTTAATTTTGGTGACTCAAACATGACATTTATTCATACACCAATACAACTAAGAACTGCAGCAAAAAAAATGCAGGAGCTTGGAGTGAAACCAGAAATGGAAGCTTTTGAAATGGGTCATTTATGGTTTGCCAACCAACTTTATAAAGAAGGTTTAATTGATGGCCCTCCTTTTTATCAAATATGCCTTGGTATTCCCTGGGGTTCACCAGCAACAACAAGCGCAATGAAAGCAATGGCTGAAATGGTACCTTCTGATGGTATTTGGTCAGGATTTGGAATTGGAAGATCTCAAATGCCTATGGCTGCACAAGCAGTTATTTTGGGAGGAAATGTTCGGGTAGGATTGGAAGACAATCTTTATTTAAAAAAAGGAGTTTTTGCATCAAATGCACAGTTAGTTGAAAAGGCAAGATGCATTGTTGAAGATATGGGTGCATCTATTTTATCCCCACGACAGACAAGAGAGAAATTAAAATTAAAAAAACATTTTTAATTTGAAAAATATTGCTGTCATTGGAACTGGTGTAATTGGTACTGGCTGGATACTTAGGTTTCTAGCAAATGATATAAAAGTCAAAGCATTTGATAAAAATTCTCAACAAATAAATTTTCTAAAAGAAGAAATAACAAGAACAAACTTAATCATAAAAAATTTATATAATACAAAAATAAATATCAAAAATTTGGAAATTGTAGACGATATTGAAGAGGCAGTGCAAAATGCAGATTTAATTCAAGAAAATGTTCCCGAAAGATTAACTTTAAAAAAAGATGTTATAAAAAATATAAGTAAATATTCACCCTCAAATTCAATAATTGCTTCAAGTTCATCTGGCTTACTTCCATCAGATTTACAATTGAAATGTATTAATCCAAAAAGATTAATGATAGCTCATCCTTTTAATCCTGTATATATTCTCCCTTTGGTTGAAATTGTAAAAGGTAAAAAAACTTCAAATTTATATCTTAATAAAGCTAAAAAATTTTACCAAAAAATTAAAATGAAAACATTATTAGTAGAAAAAGAATTGCCAGGCTTTTTGTCTGATAGATTACAAGAAGCTTTGTGGAGAGAAGGATTACATATTATAAATGATGGATATGCTTCAACAAAAGACTTAGATGATGCCATCACTTATGGACCAGGTATGAGGTGGGCTCTAATGGGAACTTTTTTGACATTTCACCTAGCCGGAGGAGAAATGGGTATGAAACATATGCTAGATCAGTTTGGTCCAGCATTAAAACTTCCATGGACTAAACTCAAATCTCCTAAATTAACAAAAAAACTTAAAGAAAAAATCATCAAAGGAACAAAAAAACAATCGAAAAATCATTCTATAAAAGATTTAAGTAACATAAGAGATCATTTCTTAATAGATTTGCTAGAATTAAAGAAAAAATATAAATTATAATTATGACAATAATCTCAAAATATGTAGCTTTAAAAAATTACATACCAATGGGTTTACCCAAAGAAAATGATTTTGAAATTAAATCTAAAACTTTAGAATTAGATGAAACAAATAATATTCATATTCTTAATTCATGGATATCTGTTGATCCGTATATGAGAGCAAGAATGACAGAACGTAAAAATTATAAACCACCCTTTTTACTAGGCGAAGAAATGGAAGGTTATGCAATTGGTTCAGTCCAAAAATCAAAAGATTCACAATTTAAAGAAGGAGATATTGTTTTCAGTAATTTTGGAATGAGAGATAACTTCATTTGCAAAAGCAGTGATTTAAAAAAAATAAAAAATTCCAATCTTCCATTGCAAACTTATCTAGGGCCTTTGGGAATGACAGGACAAACTGCATATATTGGTCTTTTTAATCATGGAAAAATACGAAAGGGACAAAGTATTCTTGTATCTTCAGCAGGTGGAAGTGTTGGATCAACGGTTTGTCAAATTGCAAAAAATTTAGGATGTAAAGTATATGCTAGTACTGGATCAGATGAAAAAGTTGATTGGTTAAAAAATGAATTAAATGTTGATGTAGCATTTAATTATAAAAAAATTGATAACCTTGTTCTTCACTTAAAAGAAATTTGTCCTGAAGGATTTGACTTATACTTTGATAATGTTGGAGGTGATTTTTTAGAGTCTGCAATTTTTCGAATGAAAAATTTTGGAAGAATTATTATTTGTGGAAGAATATCTCAAATGAATTCAACTTCTACTCCTGCTGGACTAAAAAATATGGCTCATGTATTAGTAAAAAGATTAACAATAAAAGGTTTTTTAATTTTTGATCATGAAAGTGATAATGAGCCTTTTGAAACTGATATGCGAAATTGGCTTTCAGAAGGAAAAATAAAATTTAAAGAAACAATTTATGAAAATATAGAAAATGCTCCAAAAGCATTTATAGATCTGCTTAATGGTAAAAATTTAGGCAAGATGTTAGTTAAAATTTAACTAAATTGTAACGTACGGAGAAGTCCCTCTATATTTAATATCTAATTTGAGTTCTTTATCTATTGGTGGAAAAGCTCTTTGCTGACATTCTACTCTCGGGCAAATTCTACAAGAAACTCCAATTGGCATTTGTAATTTTTTATTACTTAGATCAATTCCTTCAGAATAAATTAAATCTTTTGCATATTTCATATCACAACCTAAACCAATCGAAACAAAGCTTTTAGGCATTCCATGTTTTTCAATTCCTTTCTCAAAAGCTCTTGCGATACAAAAATATACTCGTCCATCAGGCATTTTAGATATTTGAGGATGAATTTTTCCAGGATTTAAAAAAGCAGTATATACGTTCCATCTTGGACATGAGCCTCCATGTCTTGGTATATGAATACCAGATAAAGAAAATCGTTTTGACACATTGCCAGCAATATCTGTTTTTAAAAAATGAAATGGTACTCCTTCATTTCCAGGTCTTTGAAGATTTGTTAATCTATGTGTGACTTGTTCAAAACTACAAGCATAATGATGCATCAAAATTTCCACATCATATTTATGTAATTTGGCACTATTTAAAAAATCATTATAAGGCATCATAAAAGCTGCTGCATAATAATTTAGCAAAGATAATTTAAGTAAAGGCTCTACTTCTGCTGATTCAACATTATTATCTTTTATAACTTTATTAATAACATCATTAGCCTCTAAATATGCTACTTGTGATGCTAAATGAAAATTTCTAGAAGTATAGGTTAACATTTCAGAAAGATAAAAAATCTTAGACTCCTCATCAAATCTTTTAACTATTTTTTCATCTTCATTTATAGTTACAATTTTAACTTCTATTCCATGTTTTTCCTTAAGATAAAGTGATAATTTAGATCCAGAACCAATATTAGGTCCGATTTCAAGACCTATATCTTTTCTTAGATTTTCAGAACTGACTTCCAAATTATGAAAGTAATTTTTATTTTCTTGAAGAATATCTGAGACGATTTCTACTGGTAATCTCGTTGGTTTTTCTAATTGATTTGCATTGACATCCATTGTCTCAAGTCGATTTTGCATATCTTCTTTAAAACTTTTAAGAGAATCATTTATTGTAAGTAATGCCTTAGCTATATTTGGATTAGAACTTATAAAGTCACTTGTGTCGTGATTGGTTATTTTTAAATCATCAAAGATTTCATTACTTAAAACATCCATTACATCTGAAAGAAGTCGTTTATTAGATTCTGTTGAGAAGTCCTTAATTGATAAATCTAATTTTTCAGCAGCTTTAATTAACAAAGAAAGTGGTATCTTTCTTTTTCCACTTTCGATTAAATTTAAATAACTGGGTGATATTCCAATAGTTTTGGATAATTCAGCTTGTGAAAATCCCCTGTTTATTCTTTGTTTTTTAAGCCTAGAGCCAAAATTTATGTCAGTTTCAATATTCATTTACAAAATTTACAAAAATAGTTAATTTAAAGTAATTTTCTTTACATTATAATCAAGAAAAACCCTAGTTTTTTTTAATTTTATTATGTATTTGTAAAATCTGTAAACATGAATAGTAAATTAACAGAAAATATTAATAATCAAAAAGACAGCTTAGATCAGAGCTACATTGAGCAAAAGGTTCTTGAGGGATCTATTGACTCAAATTATGACCTAAATTTAGCTGATGGTATTGAAGCATACTACAGCGAAAGATATGGTTGGACTCTTAGAAGAAAAACTATCTAATTACATTAGATTTTAGTTCTCTAACAAACTCTAACTCTTTATTTGGTCGTACGCTTTTTCGGCAATCATTATAGTTGTTGCATTTAGATTAGCGCTGACAATATCAGGCATTACTGAAGCATCAACAATCCTTAAATTTTTAATTCCATGAACCTTTAGACTTTGGTCTACAACTGAAGTTATGTCCTCACCCATTTTATTTGTACATGATGGGTGATAAGCAGATTCTGATGTATTTTTAATAATTTCATCTAACTCTGTTTGATTAGATATATTTTTTCCAGGCCTTATTTCTGTCCCAACATATTCTTCTAATGATTTTTGAGATAAAATATTTTTTGCAATTTTCACTCCTTCTCTCATTTGTTTTAAATCATCTTTATGCTTAAGATAATTAAATTGTATTTTAGGATCATCATTATAATTATTTGTTTTAATTTTAACAAACCCTCTACTTTTTGGTCTATTTGGACAAACATGAAATTGAAAAGCTTCAAACTTAGAATTTTCCAAACCGTGATTAATAACTAGGTATGGAAAAAAATGAAATTGTAAATTTGGGTGATTATATGATTTGTCAGATTTGACAAATCCCCCTAACTCTAAATGAGAATGTGATAACTTACCTTTTTTAAATAAAAACCATTTTGATCCTTCAATTGCTTGATAAAAATAATTTGTTGCTAACTTATGTAAAGTTTCATTTTTTTTGGACCTATACTGAATATACATCTCTAAATGATCTTGTAGATTTTCTCCAACTCCAATTAAATTATGAATAACTTCTATCCCTAAATTTTTAAGATGTTTTTCATTACCAATTCCAGAAAGTTGAAGGATTTTAGGTGAATTAATAGAGCCTGCACATAGTATAACTTCTTTATTAGCTAGATATTTATAAGATTTATTGTGTTTAATTGTTTCAACACCAATTGCGGTTTTATTTTTAAAAAGAATTTTTTTTACATCAATATTATTTATTATTCTAAGATTTTTTCTACTTTGGATTGGTTCTAGATATGCTTTAGCAACACTTTGCCTTACACCTTTGTTTATAGTTACATCAAAAGTTCCAAATCCTTCATTATTAATATTATTTGAGTCATTAAATATTTTATATCCAGCTTCTTTTGCAGCATCTAAAACTTTTTTGAATAATGGATATTTTCTATCTATTTTTGATTTATTTACTCTCAATGGCCCATTTTTTCCTCTATCATTACCATTTTGAGAACATGTCTCTAATTTTTTGAAATAGGGTAAAACTTTTTCATATGACCAATTTGTTAAACCCGTTGAAGACCATCTATCAAAATCCTCTTTATGACCTCTCACAAATACCATCCCGTTATGTGATGAACACCCCCCAATCATTTTACCTCTCGGGCAATATAAAGATCTGTTATTTAAGTATGGTTCTGGCTCTGTATAATATTTCCAATTATATTTTGGATCATGCATTGCATATAGAAGTGCGCTTGGCATATCAACTTTCCAAGTTTTACTCGATGGGCCAGCTTCTAATAAAATTACAGAATTCTTTGATTGTGAAGACAATCTGTTAGCTAAAACACAACCTGCTGACCCTGCACCAATGATGATGTAGTCAGCGTTGTTATTCACTAATTCATTCTTTCAGTATTTCCATCAACAGTCATTATTTGACCCGATACATTTTTTGATGCATCACTTAATAAAAATAAAGCCATTGAGGCCACATCTTCCTTATCTACAAATATGTTTAATGAAACCATTGACTCTAATTCTTTTCTTACTTTTTTATTTGAAGTATTAATTAATTTGGCCTTTGCATTTATGACTCTATCCATTCTATCACCATTAACAGAACCAGGACAAATTGCATTCACACGTATTTTAAACCTTCCTAATTCAACAGCTAATGTTTTGGTTAATCCAATTACTGCCCATTTACTTGATGCATATGGTGAACGTTGAGCAAAACCATATAAACCAGCGGTTGATGATAAATTAATAATAGATCCATTTTTAGTTTTTTTTAAAAATGGAATTGCAAATTTTGTAAAATAAAAATGCGAACTTAAATTAGTTTTTATTGTGTTATCCCATTCATCAATTGAAATATTCTGAAGATACTTTGTAGGTCCTGCAATACCTATGTTATTTATTAATCCATCTATTTTTTTTAAGTTAGTTAGAGAATTAAAATATTCTTTTATATCTTTTGGATTTGTACAATCTAAGTGTTGGGCAAATATTTTATTATAATATTTTTTATTTGAATTTATTTTATCAATTTTTGATTTATTTATATCAGATAAATATACTTTACCACCTGAACTGATTATTTTATTAGCTATAGCAAAACCTAAACCATCTGCACCAGCAGAGATTACATATTTTTTTTTACTCAGATTGATTTTCATTTATTGAATATTATCTATCTCTTTTTTAGAAATATATCCAATAGTTTTACCTTTATTGTCAGTAACCACTATTGTTAAATTCTCTGAAAGAATTTTATTTTTAAAATTTTTTAGTTTTATATTTTGATTTACTTTAAAAATAGAACCTAATGTTAAACTATCTTTATTAAAATAATTTTCACTTATCATTATATTTTGAGCTTCAAGATTATCGATTCTATTTTCTTGGCTAGAAAAAAAATTAGATAAAAATTTCAAAATATTCATTATTTAAAATATAAATTGACTATGAAGATCTTTTATTCAAGAGATTAGTTAACCAATCAGGATCCATTTCTGGAACTGAAGACAATAGTAGTTCTGTATATTCAGGATGTGGTGGATTTAAAATTTTACTTTTTAAACCCTGCTCTACTACTTCACCTTGATACATAACTACAATTTCATCTGAAATAGCTTTTACAGTTGCTATATCATGGGTTATAAAAATATAAGTTACACCAAGATCTTTTTGTAATTTTTGGAGTAATTTTAATATTCCTTCTTGAACTATTTGATCTAGTGCTGATGTCACTTCATCGCAAATAATTAAATCTGGGTTTGCTGCTAAAGCTCGTGCAATACAAATTCTCTGCTTTTGACCTCCTGATAATTCTGATGGTAATCTATCTAAAAAAGTTTCATCTAACTCGATCATTTTTAATAATTCAATTACTTTTGATTCTCTTTCTTTACCTTTTATGCCTTGATAAAATTCTATTGGCCTTCCAATTATTTCATCAACAGTTTGACGGGGATTCATTGCAGTATCTGGCATTTGAAAAATTATTTGAATTTTTCTTAATTCTTCTTTTGATCTTTGTTCAAGTTTAGGAGACAATTTTTTTCCATCAAATATTATTTCTCCCCTTGATTGAGGTAGCAATCCTGTAATTACTCTTGCTGTAGTAGATTTCCCAGAACCACTCTCTCCAACTATGGCTACTGTTTTACCCTTAGGAATATCTATAGAAACATTGTACAGAACCTTTGATGAGCCGTATGCTGCATCAATATTTTTTATTGATAGAATATAGTCTTGATTTGTTTCTTCGGGTTTAATAAGTGATCTAACTGACCATAGAGATTTTGTGTATTCTTCTTTTGGATTAGATAGCATATCTCTTGTTTCAGCTTCTTCAACTTCTTCACCATATCTTAAAACTTTTATCCTATCAGCCATTTGTGCAACTACTGCTAAATCATGGGTGATGTAAATTGCTGCTGTATTAAATTTATCTACTATAGATCTCATTGCGGATAATACTTCAACTTGAGTAGTTACGTCTAAGGCGGTTGTAGGTTCATCAAATATAATTAGCTCTGGTCTTGGTGACATAGCCATTGCAGTCATTATTCTTTGAAGTTGACCTCCAGATACTTGGTGTGGGTACCTATCTCCAATATTTTCTGCATCGGGAAGTTGTAGTGATTCATAAAGTTGAACAGCATCTTTTTTTAGCACATCAGTTGGATTAATTTTTAATCTATTTGATGCACTTATTGTTTGATCCATTAATCTATGAGCGGGATTAAAAGATGCAGCTGCTGATTGGGCAACATAAGAAATTTTAGTGCCCCAAATTTTTCTCTTCTCAAATTCAGTTAATTTTGCAAGGTCTATTCCATTAAAGTTAACCTCTCCATTTATAATCTTACAACCTGGTTGAGTATAGCCCATAGCAGCTTTACCCATAGTTGATTTACCAGCACCGCTCTCCCCTATTAATCCTAGTATTTCTCCTCTGTATAAAGTCAAATCTACACCCTTTAAAATTTTATGCCATCTCTCATCTGAAAATCCATCAATATGGATATTTTTCATTTCAAGTAAAAGTTCTTTTGATTTATTTGACGTCATCTTTTAATCCACTAGTGATATATAGATACCAATCAACAACAAAATTGATTGATACACAAAGTAAAGCGATTGCAAAAGCTGGAATTAATGGTGTTAAACCTGCTGTCAAATCATATTGAGCGTATTGAATAAGTATTGCATTTTCTCTTACCATTGAAGCCCAGTCCGCAGAAGGAGGTTGGATTCCTATTCCTAAAAAACTGAGACTAGATATTGTAAAAATTATAAATATAAATCTTAATCCAAATTCAATAATTAAAGGTGACGATATATTAGGAAGAATTTCTTTAAAGATTATATATGGTAAATTTTCACCTCTTAATCTAGCTACTTCTACATATTCTAAAACAACTTGACCTACAGCAACTGATCTTGAAATTCTAAAAAATCTAGTAGATTCTAAAATTCCTAAAATAACAATCAAATTAAAATTTGTTGGTCCAAAAACTGATAAAAGTATAAAAGTAAAAATCATTACAGGTATTGCCATTAACGTATCTACTATTCTGCTTAATAACTGATCTAAATACTTTCTATCAAGAGCTGCAATAATTCCTAAAACTGTTCCTATCCCTAGAGCAATAAATGTAGCTAACAAACAAATACCAATGGTATTTCTTGCAGCATAAATTATACGGGAAAAAATATCTCTTCCAATCTGATCAGTTCCAAAAATATGCCCGTCACCCCAAGGAGCATAGGCAACAGGAAATATTTCAGCTTCTCCATGTGGCGCAATTAAGGGAGCAAATATAGCAGCAAAAAAATAAACAAATAAAACAGCCATTCCAAACCATGCAGAAATTGGAGCTTTTGATAAAGCTATTTTTAATCTTTCAACTCTAGTTCTTCTTTTAATTAAATTTGCAACTTCACTTTTTGCAGAATAAGATAAATTTTCACTCATTTTGGATATAATAACCTTGGGTTAGAAATAATACCAATCAAGTCAGCAATTAGATTTAATATTACATATGTTGATGCAAAAATTAACGCACAAGCTTGTACGACAGGAAGATCTCGATTGTAAACGGAGCCAACCATCAGTCTGCCAATACCTTGATAGTTAAAAACATATTCAACAACAACTGAGCCAATCAACATATAAGCTAAATTTATTGCAATTACTTGGGAAATAGGAGCCCAAGCATTTGGAAGTGCATGCTTAACTATTACTTCATATCTTGAAGCTCCTGATAATTTAGCCATTTCAATATATTCACTTGATAAGATATTTATAATTGCTGACCTTGTCATTCTCATCATGTGGCCCATTGTTATCAGTGTTAATGTAAAAACCGGAAGTGCAGTTCTATAAAATCTTTCCACTAAACTTGTATCTTCATCCACATTAGAAATGGTTGGAAACAGCGGAAATAGAGTCGCTAATAAAAGAATAAAAATATATGCAGTAAAAAATTCAGGTGATGATACGGTCACTAAACTAACACCAGTTGCTGACCTATCATAATAAGAGTTTCTATATAATGCTGAAGATATACCTAACATTAAAGAGAGAGGAATAGCCAATGCTGCTGCAACTCCTGTTAAAAATAATGTATTTTTTAACCTAGGAATAATTAAGCCTACAACTTCCCTAGATCTATCACCTTGATCTCCCTGTACTTTAGATCTTCCAGAGAAAGAGCTACCAAAATCTCCCTGAAAAACATTCCCTAACCAATCAAAATATCTTGTTACAGGAGGTTTATCTAAACCTAATTCAGCTCTGAGAGCTTTTACAGAAGATTTTGTTGCACTTTGACCCAATATTTCTGTAGCAAAATCTCCAGGTAAAAAAGAGAATGTGCTAAATATAATTACAGAAAATGCAAAAACTGTAACAAGACCAAGACTAAGTCTCAATAAAATTGTTCTAAATATTGGATGAATTCTAGTAATGTTACCCTCCTTGAAGATACAATTTTAATTTTTAGAGTTTTGTCTAAATTAGACCAACATACAAGCTAAAATTAATAATTTATACGTTGAATTAAAACGTTATATATGTTTTTATATATTAACTTAAGTTTGTTTTTTGTTAAATTTCTAGAAATTATGAACAAAAATCTTAGGTTTTTGTTCAATTATAAGGGAGGACAAATGAAAAATAAGAAAATAGACAAATACATTGAGGAACAGTCTTCAAAGCTTATTAAAGGGCTTATTGATAGAAGACAATTCATGATGTCTGTCCTTGCTACTGGGGTTACGCTTCCAATTGCATTATCTTTAGCAGATAAGGCAGTTGCAGCTACACCTAAAAAAGGTGGACATTTAAGATGGGGTAATAGTGCAGCAGATGCAACTGATACCCTAGATCCAGCAACTTATCAGAGCTCATTTATGCAAGCTACTGCTTGGTCTTATCAGAACTGTCTAACAGTAGTTGATTCAGATCATACTATTGTTGGAGAACTCGCTGAGTCAATTGAATCAGATGATGCTCAAACTTGGGTATATAATCTTCGTAAAGGAATTGAATTCCATAATGGTAAATCAATGACTGCAGAAGATGTTGTACTCAACTACCAGTATCATATGAATCCAGATACTGCTTCGGCAGCAGGTGGATTGTTATCTCAAATTGATACAATTTCAGCTGATGGAAATGACAGAGTTATTTTTAAGCTAAAAGGAGCTAATGCCGATTGGCCTGCAATAACTACTGACTATCATATTATGATTAAACCAACAAAAGATGGAGTTGTTGATGCTCAATCTACAATTGGAACAGGTCCATATATTATGGATGAATTCAATCCAGGTGTTGGTGCAAAATTTGGAAAAAGAAATCCAAATTATTTTAAAGGTGATGGTGTTGCACACTTTGATTCAGTTGAAGTCATTGGAATTAATGATCCTGCAACAAGACAAGCGGCTTTATTAAATGGTGAAATTGATTGGATGAACGGTGTTGATCTTAGAACTGCAAATCTACTAACTAGAAATCCTAGTGTAGAAATCACAGCAGCTTCTGGTTACGCTCACTATACAGCTCCAATGAGATTAAACGTTCCACCGTTTGATAACTTTGATGTTCGTATGGCGTTAAAGTTTGCAATCAAAAGG
This sequence comes from uncultured Alphaproteobacteria bacterium, assembly GCA_902517315.1. Next base: position 1,170 of record CABYBP010000014.1, on the reverse strand, counting down.
CAGGAAATTGTTGACAAAATCATGCTTGGATATGGTACAGTTGGTAATGATCATCCAATCTCTACCGCTCACCCATATCACAATGGTGCTTTAGAGCAAAGAGAGTTTGATGCTGATAAAGCTTCTTATCACTGGAAAAAATCAGGTATAAGTGGACCAATTGAAATTAGTACTTCTGAGGTTCCTTATGCAGGTTGTACAGATGCAACTAACTTGATAGCAGCATCTGCTCAAGAATGTGGTATCGATCTTCGAGTTAAAAAAGAACCTGAAGATGGTTACTGGAGTAACGTTTGGAATACCAAAGGTTTCAGTATGAGTTCTTGGGGTGGAAGACCTACAGAAGATATGATGTGGTCTGCAGCATTTACTGATGACACTGAGTGGAATGAAGCCGCTTGGGGTAATTTAGTTCAAACTGATTCAACTGTTCGCTTTAACGAACTAGTTAGATCAGCTAGATCTGAGCTAGATGCTGAAAAAAGAAAGTCAATGTACTGGGAAGCACAAGCTCTTTGTAACTACGATGGTGGTGCAATTGTTTATGCATTTAACCAATATGTTGGTGCAGGTTCTAAAAAACTTGCTCATGATGAAGATGTTGCTGGAAACTGGGAAAGTGACGGTAACAAATTATCTGAACGTTGGTGGTTTGCATAAAAATATAAATTTATTCAATGGCGCATGTTTAAATGCGCCGTTGAAAATTACTGTTTCTTAAGTTGTTTCATAAAAATAAAAAATATATCCTTGATGGAGGTTCTGGACAAACCCTTCTTGAAATGGGATTAAAAACCAGTGGAGACCTTTGGTCTGCCCAAGCACTTTTAGATAAAAATTATCATTCTATGGTTTTAGAAATGCACAAAAATTTTATAAAAGCTGGTTCCGAAATAATTGTTACAGCAAATTTCAGTGCTAGAAGAAGACTTTTGGGGAAATATAATTTAAATGACTCATTAGATTATGCCATAAAATCTGCAGGGCAAATTGCAAGAAAATCTGCAGATGAATTTGATAAAAAAATTATAGTTGCTGGTTCGTTACCAAATCAAAGTAACACTTATTCACCTTTACAATTAGAAACTGATCAGATTATGCATCAGGATTTTTATAATGTTGCTAAAAATCTTAACGAATATGTTGATATTTTTTATTTAGACGTTTTGA
>CABYBP010000013.1 GCA_902517315.1 uncultured Alphaproteobacteria bacterium | reverse complement strand
AAACATCCTAAACATGAGAAAAATATTATAACTAGAAATAAGTAGTAAAAAAAATAAAAAAAATTATAAATTTCAATGTCTATTAAAAAAGTAAATATTAAAAAATTAAACAGTGCTAAGATAATTCCAATAATAAGAGATGTGAATATTAATGATATTAATATTTCAATCCTATAAATAGGTGCCATTAACCAATCATCTAAAGAACCAATTTGTTTCATATGGATTAAAGTAGCAGACGAATTATCGTAACTTTCCTGAGCAACAATCATAATAATTAATCCAGGGGCAATAAATTCAACAAAAGATCCGGAATCCATTGAAAGAGAATAATAATTTTCTACTGTTATAAAAACTAATATAAATAAAAGATTTGTAGTTAGAGGAGCTAATAAAGAATAATGATACTCTTGTAGAAATTCTTTTATTCTAAATGCGATTATTGAATAAATCGCACTAAAATTTAACATCAATAAAGATTACTTAGAAAAGTATTTTTGAACAAGGTCTACCCAAAAATTTACACCAATGGGTAATAAATTATCATTAAAATCATACTTTGTTGTATGTAGATGAGCGCTATGTTCTTTATCTCCTTGGCCAACATAAAGATATGATCCAGGTTTTTTTTCTAATAAATATGAAAAATCCTCTCCTCCCATTGACGGGTCAATATCAGTGATAACTTTATCATCACCGACTAAATCTTTAGCTACATTTGCTGCAAATTTTGTTTCTTCTTTAGAATTTATAGTAGGTGGATATTTATTAACTAAATCAAAATCAATTTTTATCTCTGCACCATGTGCATCCGCTATACCTTTACATAATTCATTTAATCTTTTCTCTATATAGGCTCGTGTTTCTCTTCGAAAAGTTCTAATAGTTCCACCCATTTTAACTTGATCGTCGATTACATTATAAGCTGTACCAGCATTAATTTTTGTAATACTTATAAGAGCTTTATCAACAGGATCTGTGGATCTACTTATAATTGTTTGAACAGCAGAAATGACTTGTGCGGAAATTACTACAGGATCAATTGCTAGATGAGGTGATGCAGCATGACCACCTTTTCCTTTTACAGTAATATCAAATTCATCAACTGCTGCCATCATCGGCCCGCTATTTACACCAAACGTACCTAAGGGTAACTCAGGCCAATTATGAAGTGCATAAACTTCATCAATTTTAAAATCATCAAACATACCATCTTGAATCATTTTTTCTCCTCCAGCAAAACCCTCTTCTCCTGGTTGAAAAATGAAATATACTCTTCCATTAAAATTATTATTTTCACTTAGATATTTTGCTGCCCCAAGAAGCATTGTGGTATGACCATCATGTCCACAACCATGCATCATACCTTTATTTTGAGATTTATGATTAAATTCGTTTTGTTCTGGCATAGGAAGAGCGTCAAAATCTGCTCTTAAACCAATTGACTTATCATTGGTAACTTCATTACCATCTACCCAAGCAACAACACCTGTATTAGCGTAACCATCTTTAAATTTAATATTAAATTCACTTAACTTATTTTTTATATATTTTGATGTTTCAAATTCCTGAAGACCTATCTCAGGAATTTTATGTAAATCCTGACGCCATTCTGTCATCTGATCTTGCATTTGATTTATGCTGTTTAAAATTGGCATTATAGTATTCCGAAAAAACCTTTTTTATTTAGTTTTTCTTCACATTGTTTTAATTGTTTATTAAACATTTTAGCATTTCTTTCTACATTTTTAGCAACATCAATCAACCAATCTTTACTTTTAAATGTCTCTTTCGACCATCCGTTTTGACCTTCATGGTATGCTAAATATTGATTATAGTAATCATTTTTTGAAATTCCAATCATATTTTCGGACTGCGTTGTGTACCAACCAATAAAATCTGTTACATCTTTAAAATTCGCTCTTGATGCATTTTGATTTCCAGTTTTATTCTTATACCAATCCCAAGTAGGGTTTGTTATTTGCGCATAACCAAAAGCAGTTGATGGTCTAGAGGTTGGAATTAAACCTAGAAATTTTTTTCTTTTCGGTTTTGCAAATTGGGTAAAAGATGATTCTTGTTTTATAACTGCTAATTGGAATGCAATTGAGGTATTCCATTTATCATAAGAATTTTTAGTTGCTTTATACCAGCTTTTCTTTTCATCAAAAATTATGCAACTATCAGCAGTATTTGTTAACTGATTTGAAGTACATGCATATAAAAATAACAATGTAATGCACAATAATTTTAAAAAATTATCAAATTTCATTATAAACCTAAATACCATAACTTTTACTTATATAGTCTTAAATGTGGCAAAAAATTATTGCTTACTATTGAATTATAGATATGAATGCTTAAATTTCAAAAATGGCAGAAAAAACTAAAGAAAATTTAACATTTCAAGCTGAAGTCAGTAAGCTTTTAGATCTTGTTGCTAATTCTCTTTATAGCGAAAGAGAAATATTTCTAAGAGAACTAATATCTAACTCTGCTGATGCATGCGAAAAATTAAGATATCAATCACAATCCAAAAAAAATCTTTTAAAAGACGAAAAGGATTTAAAAATTAATATCAGAGTTTCAAAAAAGAAAAAAATCATTGAAATTGAAGATAATGGAATTGGAATGTCTAAAAATGAACTGATTGATAATTTAGGGACCATAGCTAGATCAGGAACTAGTAAATTTATTGAAGCAATGAAAAATAAAAAAAGTAATGATATTTCTGCAATTGGTCAGTTTGGTGTTGGTTTTTATTCCTCATATATGGTTGCGGATAATGTTGAAGTGCTTTCTAAAGATGCTGAAAATGAAGAAACAAATCTTTGGTCTTCTAATGGAAAAGAAAATTATACCATAGAAGAATCTAAAAAAGAAAAAAGAGGCACTTGCATAACTCTAAATATAAAGAAAGATGCTGATGAATTTTTAGATTCATTTCGTTTAAGATCAATTATAACAAAATACTCAAATTATATTCCTTTTCCAATTTATCTTAAGGACCTTGACGATAAAGAAATAGAAGAAAAAATAAATGAAGGTAGTCCATTATGGCTAAAAGATAAAAAGGATATAAAAAAAGAAGATTATAAGCAATTTTACAATAATATTTCATTTAACTTCGATGTTCCCTTAAAAACTATTCACTATAACGCTGAGGGTGTTATTAGTTATAAGGCTTTATTGTATTTTCCTACAAACCAACCTATGGATTTATTCAATGCTGATAGGAAAAATAAAATTAAATTGTATGTTCAAAAAGTTTTTATTACTGATGATTGTGAAGATATAATTCCTAATTGGTTAAGTTTCATTCCAGGAGTAGTAGACTCACAAGATATTTCTCTCAACATAAGTAGAGAAATGCTTCAAAATAATCCTATTATCACAAAAATAAAAAAAGGTATTACAAATAAAATTTTAAGTGAAATTGATAGCTTAGCTAAGAAAGAAAAAGATAAATTTGAGACATTTTGGAATAATTTTGGTCCTGTTCTAAAAGAAGGGTTATACGAACATAATGATCATCATGAAAAAATGCTACCGCTATTAAGGTTTGAAAATTCTTTAAATGATAAAAAAATATCTCTTGAAGAGTACACTAAATTAATGGCTGAAGATCAAAAAGAAATTTATTATTTTGCTAATACTGATAAGGATCATATTAAAAACTCCCCTCAATTAGAAGTTTTCACTGATAAAAAGATACCAGTTTTATTTATGGTTGATGCGGTAGATGAGTTTTGGATACAAAATGTAAATAAATTTAAAGATTTAGAATTTAAATCAATAACCAAAGGTAAGGTTGATGTTTCTAAAGTTGGTGAAAAATCAAGTAAGAAAGACGAAGATAACAAAGAAATAGATAGTAAAATCAATGATTTAATTAATATACTTAAAACAGAGCTTAAAGAGACTATATCTGATGTTATTGTATCTAAGAGATTAACCAAAAGCCCAATTCTTCTTGTTGCTGAAGAAGCTGGGATGGATATAAATATGGAAAAACTGATGAAGATGCATAATCAAAAAACTCCAGTTTCAAAAAAGATACTTGAAATTAATCCAAACCATCCGATGATTGTAAATTTATCTGAAAATTTAACAAAAATTGACCATAAAAAAGCTTCAAATTTAATTTTAGATCAAGCTAATATATTAGATGGAAACATTCTCTCAAATCCATCTGCTTACTTAGAAAATTTAACTGAAATTTTTATTAAGTAACTGAATTTATGATTTTATTATTATTAAAAAATTCAACAAACTGATTAGCAACCATTTCTGCTACAACTATTTGCGCTTCAACAGTAGAAGCAGCGATATGTGGAGTTAAAATTATATTATCTAGATTATAAAACCCACTTTCTTCTAAAGGCTCATTTTTAAAAACATCTAATGCAGCGCCCTTAATTTCTTTTTTTTCCAGAGCATTTTTAAGATCATCTTCATCAACTAAGTTACCTCTAGCGGTATTTATAATGATGCAATTTTTTTTCATTAGTGATAGATGATTTTTATTCATAATCGGATTGCCATCTTTATTGGGCTTACAGTGAAATGAAATTATATCTGAATCTTTAATAATTTCATCGATAGAACAAGAATTATATTCAGGAAAGTTATCCTTTATTGTTTCAAAATATGAAGAAAATATTGAAACGTTCATTCCCAATACATTAGATATATCTGCAACTCTTTTTCCTACATTACCAAAACCTACGATACCAATTTTCTTGCCTTTAATTTCATTTCCTTTTAAATTCTTTTTTTCCCAAAAACCCTTATGAGTTGTCTCATTGGCAACAGTAATTTTTCTTTGCAATGCAAAAATTAAACTGATTGTATGTTCTGCTGTAGCATTTGTATTTCCTCCTGGAGTATTCATTACAATAATATTTTTATTTTTCGCAGCTTCCACATCAACATTATCTACTCCTGCTCCTGCCCTACCTATAATTTTTAAATTTGAAAGAGAATCAATTAAATCTTTTCGTACTTTAGTTGCAGAACGAATGATTAAACCATCATAGTTATCAATTATTTTTTTTAATTCTTCAATTGATAAGTTTGTTTTTGTATCAACTGAAATATTATTCTTTGTTAAAATTTTAGATGCAATGTTATCTAATGAATCTGATATTAGTACTTTAGGCATGTTTTGATTTAATTTCTGAATAAGCCCAATCAATCCAAGGTAAAACTAATTCTACATCTGAAGTTTGAACCGTACCTCCAGCCCATATTCTAAAAGAAGGTGGCGCTTTGGGATATCCATTACAATCAAATCCAACATTATTTTCAGAAAGTAATTTACATATATCAGCCATTACAACTCTTTGACCGCTTTCATCTTTATTAGTAAACCAATCTTCAATAATTTTAAAAGTTATTCCAGTATTTGAGATATAATTATTATCTTCAATTTCGGATAAAAAAGTAACCCAATCTCTATCATTAATCCATTCTCTAATTTTTTGTAGAGAATTCTGGGATTTAGAAATTAATGAATGTAATCCTCCTTCAGAAGAGACCCAATTTAATGAATCAATAATATCTTCAACACATATCATTGACGGTGTATTAATTGTGTTTCCTTCAAAAATACCTTTTATCAATTTTTTCTTTTCAGCTAATCTAAATAGTTTTGGAACCGGCCAACTAGGTGTAAAACTTTCTAATCTTTCAACAACGCGTGGAGAAATTGCTATCATTCCATGAGCGGCTTCTCCTCCTAGTATTTTTTGCCAAGACCAAGTAATAACATCACATTTGTTATAATCTATATGCATACCGAAGATTGCTGAAGTAGCATCGCAAATGGTTAAGCCTTTTCTGTCATCAGGTATCCAATCTCCATTAGGAACTTTAACACCAGATGTTGTTCCATTCCAAGTAAAGATAACATCATTATCAAAATTGACTTTGCTAAGATCAGGTAGTTTGCCATAATCTTCTTCATGAATATTTAAATTATCTAATTTTAATTCACTAATTGCATCTATTACCCAATCTTTACCAAAATTTTCCCATGCAAGAATATCGACTCCCGTTTTACCTAATAGGCACCACATAGCTGCCTCTAAAGCACCAGTATTCGATCCAGGCATTATACCCAGTAAATAATCATCAGGTAATTTTAGAATATCCTTTGATTTGTCTATTGCTTCTTTTAATCTTGCCTTACATTCAACAGATCTATGAGATCTACCAGTTAAAGCATTACTTAAGACAGATATGTCCCAGCCTGGTCTTTTTGAGGTTGGGCCACTTGAAAAGTTTGGATTATTAGGTTTGGTATTAGGTTTGTTCATATACTTTTTCAAACTCATAAACTACTAAGCCATCTAAAGGTTTTGGATCAAACCATGTTGATTTAGGAGGCATAGTCAATTTTTTATTCGCAACTCTCATAACATCACTTATTGAAGATGGGAAGATAGAAAATGCCACACTATCATTATTTTCATCAACTTTTTTTTCTAATGCTTCCAAACCATGGCATCCAGCGATAAATCTTATTCTTTCATCATTATTGACATCAAAAATATTTAAATGTTTTTTAAAAACAAAATTGTTTAAAATATTAATATCTAGCGTATCAATAAAATTATCAGTTTTTAATTCAGTTTTAAAATACAATGAATACCACTTTTTTTCATGATACATTCCAAATTGTTTATTTGATTGAGGTTTAAAAGGATTTTTTTCATTTTTTATTTCAAAGTTTTGAGAAAGAATTTCTAAAAACTTTTCTTCACTCAAACCATTTAAATCTTTAACAACTCTATTATAGTCAAATATTTTAACCTCATCGCTTGGAAATGCTGCTATCATAAAATCTTCCTGTAAAATATTTTTATTATAATTTAATTCTCCAATAATTTTCATTGCACCCATTCTATGATGTCCATCAGCAATATAAAAATTATCTACTTCATTTATAAAGACTGAAGATAGATTTGCGATAAAAATTTTATCAGATACACACCACAATTTATGAATTGATTTATCAAAACTTTCAAAATTATAATCTGGAGTTTTTGATATTATAGAAGATAACAAATCTCTTATCTTATTATTTTTTTTATATACTACATAAATAGGGCCAATTTGGGATTTTATATTTAACATTTGCTCTGCTCTTTCTCTCATTCTTGACTCATATATTTTTTCATGTGCTTTAATTTTTTCATCTATAAAATCTGAGATTTTAGAAAGAGATAACAATCCTAATTGAGTATGGCCTTTAAATTCAATTTGATAAATGTAATAAAATAAATCTATATCTTTTTTAATTACATCATTTTTTTTCATTTCATTGAAATGCGATTTTGCCTCTAAAAGACTATCTGTTTCTTTTAATTGACCAACTGGGTTTAGAATTTTTAAGTAATTCCAGTAATTATTTTTTTTAAATATTTCAATATTCTCAATACTTAAATGATCAGTAGAAGGTGCAATTAAATTTTTAGCTTCTTCATTAAAAGGGCGTGTTCCTTTAAAGGGTTTTATCTCAACCATAATTATACAACACCTTTAATTAAATAAAAGAAAATTTAAACTTAAATTATGCTACTTCTGGTATTTGAGAAATAGATTTACCTATTCCATCATCATCAATAACATCATCAGCCATTGATCCATTTAGATAATCATCATATGCTGACATATCAAAATAACCATGGCCACATAAATTAAAGAGAATAGTTTTTGACTCTCCTTTTTCTTTACATTCTAATGCAGCATCAATAGCGCCTTTTATTGCATGATTTCCTTCTGGAGCAGGAATAATGCCTTCTTGTTTTGCAAATGTTAAACCAGCTTCAAAACAATCTTTTTGACCATAAGCTTTTGCTCTCATTAAACCAAGTTCATATAAGTGACTTAAATGATAGGACATACCGTGGTATCTTAATCCGCCAGAGTGATTAGCTGGTGGTAAGAAGTCTGAACCAAGAGTATGCATTTTAATTAGTGGAGTCATTTTTGCCATATCTCCATGATCATATGCGTACTTACCCTTTGTAAATGAAGGGCATGAAGCAGGTTCACAACCAATTATATCAATTTTTTTACCGCCTCTTAATTGCTGTCCTAAAAATGGGAACATTAATCCAGAAAGATTACTACCACCACCTGTACAACCAACAATTATATCAGGATAATCTCCAGCCATCTCCATTTGCATAATAGCTTCGTTACCATTTATAGTTTGATGCATTAAGACATGACCTAAAACACTTCCAAGTGAGTACTTTGCTTTACCTCCACTTTTAACTGTTGCTTCTATTGCTTCTGATATTGCAATACCTAAGCTACCAGGGTTATCAGGATTTTCTGATAATAGTTTGTTACCAAAATCAGTTAAATTTGATGGACTAGCATGACAGTTAGCCCCAAAAGTTTGCATCATTAATTTTCTATATGGTTTATGATCAAAACTAACTTTGACCATAAAAACTTCAATATCTATTCCAAAAATTTGACCCGCATAAGCTAGTGAGCTACCCCATTGGCCTGCACCTGTCTCAGTAAAAATTTTACTTATTCCCTCTTCTTTATTAAAAAAAGCTTGAGGAACTGCTGTGTTAGGTTTGTGACTTCCTGTAGGGCTCACACCTTCATATTTGTAGTAAATTTTAGCAGGTGTATCTAAAAATTTTTCTAATCTTCTTGCTCGAAATAATGGAGAGGGTCTCCATTGTTTATAAACTTCTCTTACTGGTTCAGGTATTTCTATTTCTCTTTCAGTAGAAACCTCTTGCATTATTAAACCCATTGGAAATAAAGGAGCAAAGTCATCAGGACCAGCTGGTTGTTTAGTTCCAGGGTGTAAAGGTGGTGGTGGTGGACTTGGTAAGTCAGCATTAATATTATACCAAAACTTTGGTGCTTTATCTTCTTCTAATAAGTATTTAATTGAGTCACTCATAATAAAGGTATATTGGACTATAAAATATTAAATTTCAACAATAAATGAAATACTTTAACTTCAAAAATGTGTCTATTTTTATAGCAGTTTTATTAGTATTATATGTTTTTTACGGATATTTTACTCATTGATTTTTTTTGACCCACAAACAGTCCAATAAAAACTAAAATAATTCCAACTACAGAACTAAATACTATTTTCTCGGATAGGAATATGAATCCCCATATTAGAGCAAAAACTGGTATCAAATATGCAACGTAAGATAAGAAAACTGGACCAGCTTTTTTAACTATATGGTATCGCATATGAAATGCAATTGCTGTTGGGAAAATTCCTAAATAAATTATAGAAATTATAGAAACTTTATTAATATTACTCCCATAATTGATAAAATCATAAAATAAGAATGGTAAAGATATTATTGCGCCAAATATTGTAGCAAAAGTAGTAATTGAAATAGGGCTTAATGTTTTTAATTTATTATATGCAGCAATATTTGAAATCATGTAACCAAATGCTGCTATGATTACAAATATTTTTGCTATTGTGCTAATAAAATTTTTATTTTGAAAATTAAAATTACTAATATCTAATATAAAAAAAATACCTACAAAGCCTATAATTATTGATATAAATTTAATCCAAGTAAATTTATCATCAGATGTTAAAATATGAGACATAAGTAATGTAATTAAAGGGCCGACTGACATTAATAAACCAGCAGTAGAAGAAGGAATATATTGTTCAGCCCAGCTAATAAGATAAAATGGTAAAAAATTTCCAGTTATTCCTATAAAGGAGAGAATTATAACTAATTCAAAATTTAATTTAGGATGATTATTATATGAATAATAAAAAATAATTAAAAATAAAGATGCAATAATTAATCTTAAAGATGCGATACTTGCAGGAGTAAAACTTGATAGGCAAATTTTAATAACAAAAAAAGAAGATCCCCAAATAGAAGCTAAAATTATAAGAAGTATTAAATTATTTGATACTAATTTATTTAACAAAAATTAGATTTTATTTTTTGGTTGTGGAATTTCAATATTTTCAGAGGGTTTCATAAATTCGTCTCTTCTTCCATCCCAAAGATAATCTGCATAATCAAATTCTGTGATCATTCTATCAGATCGGTCGAATGTTAATCCATATTTTCTACAGTAACTAGCAAATTCTTCTGCATTATCTATAGGTAAATTTTCCACGGTCCATTTTCTAGAACTTCTATCAAATTTGAAACCATTTTTTTTAAACCAATCTCGATGGTAATATGAATCTCTACCAAAAGCTGAAAAAGTTATTTTTTTTGACATAATGGTGAGTGCTATTACATGAAAAACTTAGAAATAACAAATTTAATTTTTAAAATTAATTTTATTTAAAATAGTAGAAATCTAGTAGTATTTATAATAAGATAAAGTTATGGATCTTTATAGTAGTAGTGAAATTACAGTTCATAGGTTAAATGAAATTAAGCAAGATGACAAAAAAATTCAAATTATAGATGTAAGAGAAGATACCGAGAGAGATCACGCCCATGTTAAAGGGACAATACATATGAAACTTTCAGAGATTGCTAAAAGATACACTGAATTAGATAAGAAAAAAAATATTTTTGTAATGTGCCATACTGGTACAAGAAGCCAAGCTGTATGTAAATGGCTTAAAGCTCAAGGTTATAATCATTGTGTTAATGTACTTGGAGGAATAGATGCATGGGCGGCATTAATTGATAGAAATATAAGAAGATATTAAGTAATACTCTCTAAGTACAACCCTAGAAAAATAATAATTACGCTAATAAAAAACAATATTACTCTTAACATTATTTCGAATACAAGATTAAATCTTATTCGTTTTTTTATAAATAGTTTGTATAGAGGATTACTAATTGATAGAGAAATTAAGACTATCCCAATAATAATAATAAACCAATGCATAAAGTTAAAAAATACATAGCTGAAGATTTAAAATTTTCAAATCAAACTATTAAAGAAATGAAGATTAATTCAAAAAATTTTTATAATAATATCAAAGAGAGAAGAAGCATACGCGAATTTTCAAAAGATAAAATCGATATAAATGTAATAAAAAATGCGATCTTATCTGCAGGATCAGCTCCAAGTGGAGCAAATCTTCAACCTTGGCATTTTGTAGTAATAAAAAATAAAAACGTAAAAAAGAAGATTCGAATAGAAGCAGAAGAAGAGGAAGTAAAATTTTATAAGTACAAGGCTCCTCAAGAGTGGTTAGATGCGTTAACTCCTTTAGGAACAGATGAAAATAAAAAATTTATTGAAAATGCACCTTATTTAATAGCTATATTTGAAAAAAAATTTTCAGTTTCAAATAATAAAAAAATAAAAAATTATTATGTAAAAGAGTCTGTGGGCATAGCTACTGGTATATTAATTAGTTGTTTACATTTTTCTGGCTTAGCAATGTTAACACATACACCAAGTCCTATGACATTTCTTAATAAAATTTTGAAAAGACCTAGTAATGAAAGACCATTTGTTTTACTTATTGTAGGACGACCAGATAAAAATGCAACAGTTCCAAAAATTGTGAAACAAAAGAAAAAGTTTGAGGAAATTACTTCAATTTTTTAACCAAGTTCTTCTGGTTTCATAGTTTCATAAACCTCATAAGGCATATGTATCCAAGGAGAATCTTCTAAGTAATCAACATAATAGTTTGGTTTAAATGATGATACTGACTTATAAAACAAAACTCCGGTTCTTATTGGTTCATCTATATAAAAACCATAAGTATGATTTAACCAATCAATACTTTTTTTAAGAGTAATTCCTGAGTCTGCTAAATCATCTACTATTAAAACTTTTGATCCAATGTTAGGGCTTGTTTTTGCCAAATCTCTTGAAAATGTAATTGCGCCTCTTTTATTTTTTACTCCCTCACCTTTATATGATTCAACAGAAAGAATTGCTAAAGGAACATCAAATATTCTTGCCATTACGTCCCCTACTCTCATGCCTCCTTTTGCGATGCATACAACCTGATTAAATTGCCATCCATCCTTATGAATTTGTTTTGCTAAGTCTTCTGTTTTAGTTCTATATTCGTCCCAACTAATGTGTAAATCAGACATAAATCTTCCTTTGAAATTTAGAATTAAACCTCTCCCTTTTAAAGAGAGAGGGTTATAAGAATTTTAATTATTGTGGTACTTCGCCGTCAATACCCTGAACATAAAAGTTCATTCCAAGTAACATTCCGTCAGGTGCTACTTCACCTTCAGGAACTACAAGCTCACCAGCTTGATTGTAAATTGGACCAGTGAAAGGATGAATAGTTCCATCTTTAATTCCAACTTCCATATTTACAGCTTCTTGAATCAAACTTGCTGGCATCAGTTTATTATTATATGGTGACATTACAACCATACCCTTATCCATACCATCCCAAGTATCACCTGAAGACCAAGTGCCATCTACAACAGCTTTTGCTCTTGCAGCATAGTAAGGACCCCAAATATCTTCAATTGAAGTTAAATGTGCATCAGGACAGAATTCTTCTTGGTTTGAAGCTTGACCAAACGCATAAACACCTGCTTTTTGAGCAGCTTGGCAAGGCGCGTATGTATCTGTATGTTGAACAATTATGTCAGCTCCTTGATTAATTAATGTATTAGCTGCATCAGCCTCTTTACCTGGATCATACCAAGTAAACACCCAAATTATTTTCATTTTGATATCTGGATTAACTTTAGCTGCTGCTAAATAAAATGCATTAATTCCTCTTACAACTTCTGGAATAGGGAATGAAGCTATATAACCAATAGTATTAGTTTCAGTCATATGACCAGCAATATGACCTTCAATCATTCTTCCTTCATAAAATCTAGCTGAATATGTAGCAACATTGTCAGCTTGTATATATCCTGTAGCATGCTCAAATTTTATATCAGGAAAGTCTTTCGCAACTTCATGTGTCTGATCCATGTAGTTAAAGGACGTTGTAAATATTAAATCATGTCCTGAGTCAGCTAGCTTTCGAATTGCTCTTACTGCATCTGCATTTTCAGGAATATTTTCAAGATATGTAGTTGTTATGGAGTCACCTAATTGACTGTCCATATATTTTCTTCCTACATCATGCATATATGTCCAACCATGATCTCCTGGAGGACCTATATAAATAAATCCAACTTTTTTAGGGTCTGCATAAGCAGAACCAAATGAAAATACTAAAAAAGTAGATAAAAAAGTTATTATTCTAATCATTTTAACCTCACCTGCTAATATAACGATTACTCAATAACATTTGTAATATAGAAATAGATCAGATCAATAATTGTATAAGTAAATAAATAAAAAAGAGTGGATATTTATCTTCCTTTATAGAAAGGAATAGTCAAAGATGCTGGGGCACTGAGTTTTATTCTTAATTTATTACTAGATATTAATACTAAAACTATAATTGTAGCTACATAAGGAGCCATACTAAAAAATTGACCAGGAAATCTTAGACCTAGTGCTTGAAGATTCATTTGAAGAATAGTAACGCCTCCAAAAATATACGCTCCAATAAGAACTCTTTCTGGTTTCCAAGTTGCAAATACAACTAAAGCTAACGCTATCCATCCACGACCAGCTGTCATACCCTCTTGCCACATTGGAGCATAACAAATTGAAATATATGATCCTGCAAGTGCACACATAGAACCTCCAAATAAAATTGATAAAAATCTAATTTTAATAACACTATACCCTAATGCATGTGCAGAATTATGAGATTCTCCCACTGCTCTTAAAATCAAACCAGCTTTAGTTTTATAAAAAAAATAACTAACCAAAAAAACAATTAAGAAAGAAAATATAACAAAAAACCAAGGTGATAGACCATCAATTGGTGTTCCAATATATTGTTTACCAAGCATAGAACTTAGACCTATTCCAAAAATAGTTAATGCCAATCCTGTTGCAATTTGATTTGACATTAAAAATAGAACTAAAAAAGCAAATAGACCAGACATTATAATTCCAGATATTATAGATACAAAAAAAGCTAAAAAATAACTTCCAGTAATTACTAAGATAATAAAAGCGGACACTGCTCCTACCAACATCATTCCTTCTACACCTAAATTTAAAACTCCAGATTTTTCTGTGACTAACTCACCTATACCTGCAAAAACAAGTGGTGTTGTTGCAATTAAAACAATTTGTAATATTCCAAGTATTAAATCAAAATTCATAATAATTTTTTGTAAGTTAATTTATAGTTAATTAGCAATTCTGCACCTAATAAATAAAATAACACCAGTCCCTGAAATATAAAACCTACTGCTGAAGGGATCTGTAGAAACAATTGTGCATCTTCAGCGCCAAGATAAGTAAGAGCGATAACTAAAGAAGCAAAAATTATACCAATTGGGTGAAGTCTACCTAAGAAAGCAACAATAATTGCAGTAAATCCATAGTTAGGAGAAATATCTCTATATAATAATCCAATTGGGCCGGATACTTCAGCTAAACCTGCAATACCTGCAAAAGCACCACAAATTGCAAAAGCAAAAAAAACTAAAGTTGTTTGATTAAAACCAGCATATCTAGCAGCTTTAGGACTGTAACCGGATACTTTTAATTGAAAGCCAAAAATAGTTTTTGAAAATATAAACCAAGATACAAAAATTAAAAATAGCGTTATAATTAATCCAAAGTGAACCCTTAAACCATCAATTAGTAAAGGCATTCTTCCAGATTCACTAAATGGTCTTGATTTAGGAAAACTATAACCAAATGGATCTTTCCAAGGACCCACTACTAAATAATCTAAAATATATAAAGCAACATAAACTAACATTAAACTTGTTAAAATTTCATTTGTATTAAATTTTGTTTTTAAAATAGCTGGAATTAAGCCCCACAATGCTCCTCCAATAGCTCCGCCAAAAATCATTAATGGCAACAACCAAAAAGCATTTGTATCATGAAATAAAATTCCAATACCTCCACCAAAAATTGCACCCATGGTAAGTTGTCCTTCAGCTCCAATATTATAAATATTATTCTTAAAACAATATGAGAGGCCAATTGCAATTAAGGCTAAAGGAGTTGCTTTTACAAATAATTCAGAAATACCGTAGGTTGAAGAAATAGGTGAAATAAAAAATGTATACAATGCATAAACTGGATCAAAACCAAGAAGAACAAAAATAATTGAACCTGTAATTAAAGTTAAAACAATAGATATTATGGGAACAAAAAAATTCATTAGACCCGAACTCTGTGAGCGAGAAACTATAGAGGGAAATAAACTATTCATTTTTTCCACCCATCAATAATCCCAATTTTTCAATTCCTACTTCACTAGTTTTAAAAGGTTTGGATAAATTACCATCATAAATAACAGATATTTTATGAGTAATTTCAATCAATTCATCTAAATCTTGAGAAATAACAATTATAGATGTTCCATTTTGAGATAATTCTATCAAAGACTCTCTTATAGAATGCTCAGCACCAGCATCTATTCCCCAAGTTGGATGTGAAATAATTAATATTTTTGGCTTGGATGATATTTCTCTGCCAATGACATATTTTTGTAAATTTCCTCCAGACAAACTTGATGCTTTAGCATCATTCCCAGGAGTAATGACTTTAAATTCATTAATTACATTATTCGCAAAATCATCGACGTTATTTTTCAAAATTATACCATTTTTAATAAAATTATTTTTTGGAAA
Source organism: uncultured Alphaproteobacteria bacterium (assembly GCA_902517315.1). Next base: position 15,385 of record CABYBP010000013.1, on the reverse strand, counting down.
TTGACTTAAAAGAATATTATCAGACAAACTTAACTCAGGTACTGCACTATGACCCAATCTATTCTCCGGAACAAAAGAAATAGATAAATCTCTTCTTTTTTGTGGCCCATACTTTTCAATTTTTTTATTATCAAAAGTAATTGATCCAGATTTAATATTTATATTTTCTCCTGTTAAAATATCCATTAATTCTGATTGTCCATTACCAGCAACACCAGCAATGCCATAAATTTCACCCACTCTAACTTGAAAAGAAATATTTTTAAGGTCTGTTAAAAATGGATCGTTAAAATCACATGAAATATTTTTTACTTCAAAGTTAACTTCGTCTTTTATATGTCCATAATTAGTTTTTAAGTCATCTAATTTTTGTCCTAGCATTTTTGTTGCCAGTGTTTTTGCAGTTTGATTTGAAGTACTTGAAGTGTCTATAATTTCACCACTTCTCATTATAGTTACTGTATCACATATTGATATTACTTCTTCGAGTTTATGAGTGATATATAATATTGTACGACCTTCTTTGACGAGTGCATTTAATGTTACAAATAAACTTTCAACTTCTTGTGGTGTTAAGACTGAAGTTGGTTCATCCATAATAAGTATCTGAGGGTCTTGTAATAAAATTCTTACAATTTCTACACGCTGCTTTTCTCCAGCTGATAAAGCAGTAATTGGAGCATCTAAATCTAAGGGAAGATTATATCTTGAGCTTATATTTTCTAGCTTATTTTCTAAATTTGAATAAGACATCTTTTCATCAATTCCTAAAATTAAATTTTCTTTTACTGATAAAGAATCAAATAAAGAAAAATGCTGAAATACCATTCCTATTCCTTGTTTCCTTGCTTCTGCTGGGGAATTAACTTTAAAATCCTTATTATTTAATTTAATATTTCCTTCATCTGGCTCTAAGAGACCATATAGAATTTTTACTAACGTAGATTTCCCTGCTCCATTCTCTCCTAAAATTGCATGGACTGCATTTTTTTTAATATCAAAAGTAACATTTTTATTTGCAATTACTCTTGGAAAAGATTTTGTAATATTTTCTATATTTAATATTGTATCACTCATAATTTAATTCAAATATTTCTGATTGTTCAAAATTATAAATCTCAATATTATTATCCGCATCTTTTTTATCAATGGTAATATATTTTTCATTCTCAAGAGATATTAGAGGAAAATGCCATACTTTGGGATTAAAATTTATACCATCACCACCGCTTACTTTGAATATTTCAATTAAATCAATTTTAGGTTTGTTACCTATTGGAGCAACTAAAACTAAAAAACCTGTAGCATTAAACGGAAGAAATACTTGAGAACTAAAGGGGTGATTTTCTAACATGTTAATTTTTAATGGAAAGTTCCTTTTCTTAGCCTGAAAAATATTTAATCTAGATCTTTTGTCATCACCAATTATTTGAATATTTGCTAAATCAAAAAAACTATCGGTTGTATCTTTATTAATACTTTCATAATTTTTATTAGATGTTGTAATTAAATCACCATAATTTTTGAAATTCTCTTTACTAATATTCTTTATTTTATAGTTCACAAAAACTTTCCAATTGCCCTGATCCGTGAAATACCACCGTCAGGATAAATATTTAATTTCAAATAATTTATTTTTTTAATGTGTTTAGTTGAATTAATTTTTAATGATGAATTAGGTTTAAGATTTTTATTTTTTATTAAAAATTTCCAATTTTTGCTTTCATTTATTAATTTGCTTATATTTATATTTTTTATTGAATAAAGACCTTGTACTGAGCAATGAGACGGATAATTACCTTTAAAATAATGAGTTTCAATATTAAACTTTTCAACTAAACCAGGTTTACCAAGTTTAATTATAACCCAGTCATATCCTGATCCTCTTCTTCTTTTAGTTTCCCAACCATTGCCCATATTTTTAGATTTAAATGGAAGTAATAAATTTTCTGCCCTTCCAAAATGTTCATCACTACATGCCACAATTTTTGAACCATTAAGGATGCTAAGTAAATCAAATTTTTTATTTGGAAATTTTAATTTTGATATATCTAAATTTCCTAATAATTTTAATCTTGCAACTCCTCCATCTGGATAGATGTTCAATCTTATGAAGTTAAAAACTTTATTATTCTGTTGAGTTTTAAAACCATGAAGATAATTTGGATAAAGTTTCCTTTTTGATAAAATATTTACCCAATTAAATTTATTTTTTTCAAAATAACAAGCATCAATGCTTGCGTATTCAGGTTGATTGCCATTAAAATAGCTTGTGTCTATTTCAGCAAAATTAATTTTACCAGGAAGGCCTAATTTAATTGTAACATAATCATTTCCTTCAATTCTTTTTCTTCTTGTTTCCCATCCATCCATCCATTTCCCATTTTTATCATATACTCCTTCTTTAAAAATTGGCTGTTCCTCTTTAAGCAATCTGGATGCTGATCCAAAAAACTGATCAGAAAATCTATGAATTTTTGTACCTAAAACCTTACTACATAAGTTAATATAATTTTTTTGTATGTATTTCTTATTCATTAATTAATTCTGTTAATCTTAATTTTGCAATTTCTTTTACTTGTGAAATTGAAGTTTTTATTTCTAAGTTTAAATCATTATTGTCTAATCTACTTTTAAACTCTGTTATAATTTCATTTTTATTTTTATTTCTAACTGCAAAAATAAATGGAATATTAAATTTATTTTTAAATCTTGAATTTAAATCTTTAAATAAGTTAAATTCTTGTTCCGAACAATCTTTTAAACCAGATCTACTTTGTTCTTCATCAGATAATTCAGACAAACCTTTATTTATTTTTATTTTATCGGCTAGATCAGGATGTTTTTTAATTATATTTATTTTAGTTTCTTCATCTAAATTATCAAACAACTCTAAAAATATTAATATCATTTCTTTTTTATTTTTAAATGGTCGCTTTTTATCAGCATGTTCTGTGATAAATTTAGATTCTTCATAAATATTTTTAAAAGAATCAATAAATTTTTCAGAGTTATAATTATTAATATCTTCAATTTTCATCACTAAAATTTTCATACCAATAATTGGCAATTTCCTCTCTTTTGCATATCCAAATATCATTATAACCAGAAACATAATTCAAAAATTTTACCAAAGACATAAATCTTCCAGGTCTGGCTATTAATCGACAATGTAAACCCACACTCATCATTTTTGGTTTATTGAACTCGTTTGCTTCTCTGTATAATGTATCAAATGAGTTTTTTAAGTAATTATAAAAATCCTCACCTGTGTTAAAACCTTGTAAGGTAGAGAATCTCATATCATTATTATCTAAAGTGTATGGAATAATTAGATGTTTTTTATTTTTTACTTTTATCCAGTAGGGTAAATCATCAGCATAGGAGTCACTATCGTAAATAATATTTGTATTTTCTAAAATTATATTTCTTGTATTTGGGCTTGTTCTACCAGTATACCAACCAGACGGAAAATAACCAAAAATATCTTTAATAATGTTGTTACATTTTATAGTATGTTCTTTTTCAACTTCCTCAGTTATATTTTGATAGTCTATCCATCGATAACCATGGCTAGCTACTTCATACTTTGATTTAATTATTTGTTCACAAACATCAGGATTTTTTTCTAAAGCCATACCAACGCCAAATATTGTTAAAGGTAATTTTCTTTTTGCAAACTCATTATGTATTCTCCAAAAACCCCTTCTTGAGCCATACTCATATATTGATTCCATATTCATATTTCTGGCGCCTATTATTTGCTTTGCATTAATTATTTCCGATAAGAAAGTTTCTGATCCTTCGTCACCATTCATTATTGAATTTTCAGCACCTTCCTCATAATTTAGAACAAATTGAAGAGCTAGTTTTGATTTATTAGGCCAATAAAAGTTAGAGTCATTATTTCCGTAGCCTTTATAATTTCTGTCGTCTTTCATAAAAATGCTTGATTTAATATTTAGCTAAATACTGTATAAAGGAATAAGTATTATGTCTAAAGGATATTTAACTACTCATGTTTTGGATACCTATAATGGTAAGCCAGGTTCTGGTATTAAAGGGTCTCTTTTCAAAATTGATGGCGAAAATAAAGTTAAAATTTCAAATTTCACTCTCAATGAAGATGGCAGATGTGATGAGCCTATATTAAATAAAGAGAATTTTATACTTGGAAAATATGAGTTATTATTTCTTTGCGGGAGTTATTTTAAGGAATTTACAAATCTTCATGAACCATTCTTTCTTGATGACGTAATAATTAGATTTGGAATTAACAAAGAAGAGCACTATCATGTCCCTCTTCTTATTACCCCGTGGAGTTATTCAACATACAGAGGAAGCTAGTGTCTAGAGCGCATATCGATTTTCTTCTTAATGAAGAAAAAATATCTATCAAAGATTTCGACACAAACACAACGGTATTAAATTATCTTCGTAATAATCATGAGTTAACTGGAACAAAAGAAGGTTGTGCATCTGGTGATTGTGGAGCATGTACTGCAGTTGTAGGAGAATTAAAAGAAAATAAAATTTCTTATAAAAGTATAAACACTTGTATTACTTTTTTGTATTCTCTTCATGGTAAGCAATTAATAACAGTTGAGCATATACAAAAAAATAAACTTCATCCTGTTCAACAATCAATGATTGATAGTGACGGATCTCAATGTGGTTTTTGTACACCAGGTATTATCATGTCAATGTACAATATGTATGAAAATAAAATAAAACCAACAGAAGCAAATATCGATAAGTTTCTTTCTGGAAATTTATGTAGATGTACAGGTTATCTTCCAATTAAAAAAGCAATTAAGAATATGTATAGCTATAAAAGTGATAAGTTTTCAAAGAGTAAAGTTATTAGATTAATAAAATCAATTAAGAAAACTGATATTGTTATTAAAAAAAATGATTCTAAATTTTTCATCCATTATAATTTAAATTCTCTAATAAAAGACTATCAAAAGATTACTAATGCACATTTACTAGTCGGGGGTACGGATCTAGCTCTTGAAGTTACAAAAAAAAGAAAAGATTTAAAAAATATTTTTTATTTAGGCTCAAATAAAGATTTAAATTATATTAAAAATAAAAACAACAATTTACATATTGGATCTGCTACACCCATAAATGATATTTTACCAATTTTAGAAAATATTTATCCAACATTTGCTAAAATGTTTGAAAGATACGGATCTGAGCAAATAAGAAATACTGCATCTCTTGGAGGTAACATTGGGAGCGCATCTCCAATAGGTGATAGTTTGCCTGTTTTAATTGCACTAAATAGTAAAATTCTAATTCAAGGAAAAGTTAAAAAAACTTTATTATTGGATAATTATTTTCTCAGTTATCGAAAAACAAAATTAAAACCTAATGAAATAATTAAAGAAATTATAATACCCATATATAAAAAAAATATTCTTAAATGTTATAAAATTTCAAAAAGAATTGATGATGATATAAGCTCTGTTTTCATGGCTATAAATGCTAGAATTGAAAAAAATATTATTAAAGAAATAAAAATTGTTTGTGGAGGTTTGGCAGGAACTCCAAAAATAGCTGAAAAAGCTCAAAAATTTTTATTAAACAAAATATTTAATGAAGAAAATATTAATGAAGCAAAGAAAATTATAAAAAAAGAATTTGATCCAATAGATGATATGAGAGCGTCAAAAAATTATAGAACTAAAATTAGTCAAAACCTTTTAGAGAGGTTTTTAAATGAAAATAATAAAATTAAATCAACATTATATTAATGGATAAAATATTTACAAAAAATATTGAACATGAAAGTGCAGTAAAACATGTTACTGGAAAAGCAATTTATACTGATGATATATCAGAACCTAAAAATTTACTTCACTCAGTAATTGGATACAGTAATTGCAGTAAAGGAGTAATAAAAAAAATTGATTATAAAGATGTTTTATCTTCAGAAGGTGTAGTAGACATTATTACTGAAAAAGACATTGAAGGTATAAATGATGTTGGACCAATATTTAAGGGAGATAAAATATTTACTTCAAAAAATATAGAATATTATGGGCAACCAATTTTTGCAGTTATAGCAAAGACCAATAATTTAGCAAAAAAAGCTGCATTAAAAGTAAAAATAGACTTAAAAATATCTAAACCAATTGTTTCAATTGAAGAAGCATTAAAGAAAAAATCATTTGTTTTAAAACCGAAGCATCTAACTAGAGGAGATATAAAAGATGGGTTTAAAAAATCTGACAACATTCTAAAAGGTAAATTGTATTCAGGGGGTCAAGATCATTTTTATTTAGAAGGTCAAATTGCAATGACTATTCCACAAGAAGATAATAATTTTTTAGTTTATTCTTCAACACAACATCCATCAGAAACACAGCAAATTATCGGTAAAGTTCTTAAACAAAATTACAATAGTATCCATGTGATAGTAAGAAGAATTGGTGGTGGTTTTGGAGGAAAAGAAACACAATCTTTTTTGTTTGCAGCCATTACAAGCATTGCAGCAAAAAAGTTATCTAAACCAGTAAAGTTAAGAGTCGATAGAGATGATGATATGATCATGACTGGAAAAAGACATGATTTTTTATTTGATTATGAAGTAGGTTTTAATAATAGTGGTGAAATACTTGCTCTAAAAATAATGATGGCATCGAGATGCGGTATCTCTCCAGATTTATCAGGAGCTATAAATGATAGAGCCATCTATCATATAGATAATGCCTACTTCTTACCAAATATAGAAATTAATTCGTATAGATGTAAAACAAATACTGTTTCTAATACAGCTTTTCGTGGATTTGGTGGTCCTCAAGGAATGTTTTGTATTGAAAATATAATTGAAAACATTGCTCAAAAATTAAATCGAGAAGCAAGTGAAATAAGAAAAATTAATTTTTATAAAGATAAAGTTAAAAATACTACTCATTATGGGATGAAAATTACTGACAATGTGATTGAAGATATTTTTAATAAACTAATTAAAAAATCTAATTACAAAAAAAGAAAAATAGAAATTGATAATTTTAATAAAATAAATAAAGTTTTAAAAAAAGGAATAGCAATAACGCCTGTAAAGTTTGGAATATCATTTACAACTACTCATTTAAACCAAGGTGGTGCCTTAGTTCATATATACACTGATGGATCCATTCATTTAAATCATGGAGGAATTGAAATGGGTCAAGGATTGATGACAAAACTTGCTTTAGTGGCTTCAAATGAATTTGGACTTAATTACGAACACATAAAAATCTCTTCAACGGACACTGAAAAAGTGCCTAACACATCAGCAAGTGCAGCATCAGCTACAACTGATATAAATGGAGCAGCAATTGTTAACGCTATAAATAATATTAAATCAGGTCTAAATGAATTTATTTATGATTATTTTAAAACAAATAGCAAAATAAAATATGAAAATAATTTTGTTTATTTTGATAAAAGAAAAATATCTTTTAAAGAATTAATAAATACTGCTTACTTAAATAGAATCCCATTGTCATCTTCAGGTTTCTATAAAACTAACAAAATAAATGTAAATACAAAAACACTTCAAGGTAGACCATTTTTATATTTTACTTATGGAGCAGCGGTAACAGAAGTAATCATTGATAAATTAACAGGTGAAAATAAAATTCTTCAAGTTGATATAATTCATGATGTTGGTAATTCTATCAATAACAGAATTGATAAGGGGCAAATTGAAGGTGGTTATATTCAAGGATTAGGTTGGCTTACAACTGAAGAAGTGTCTTGGAAATCAAATGGAGTTCTAACAACTCATAGTCCTTCTACTTACAAAATACCAACTGCAGGAGAGACACCATTTAAATTTAATGTCGAAATTTATGATCGTGGTTTTAATAAAGAAAAGGTTATTAATCGCTCTAAAGCTGTTGGAGAGCCACCATTTATGCTAGCAATTTCAAGTTTTATTGCATTAAAGGACGCAGTATATAATGCCAATAAAGGAAAAAATTCTGAAAATTTAATTGCACCTGCTACTGCTGAAAATATATTAAAAAGTTTGCATTAAAATGTATCTTAAAAAATTAAGTAAAAATATAAATTTTGATAGTAAAATAGTTAAAGCTAAAATTATTGAGGTTAAAGGATCATCTCCCAATAATTTAGATGACATTATATTAATCTCTACTGATACTATCTTTGGAACTATCGGTGGCGGAAACTTAGAATATTTAGTTATCGATGAAGCGAAAAAATTAATTGATAATAATATAGCAAATAAAGTAATGAATATTCCGCTTGGGCCAGGAATTGGACAATGTTGTGGTGGATACGTACAAGTTAAATTAAGCTTACATAATAATTCCAAAGACGCATTAAAAAATGAAAATTTTGTTAATGATTTTAAATCTAACTTATATGTCTTTGGATCAGGACATATTGGTCAAGCGTTAATTTCTAAATTAGAAAATATTAATTTTAATACTTTTATAATTGATTCAAGAGAAGATTATTTAAAAATGACGAATATCAAAGATATAAATTATTTACTTTCGAAAAAACCATGGGAGATTGTATCAAAACTAGAAGATAATTCTTATTTTATAGTATTAACTCACAGTCATGATTATGACTTAAAAATATTAAATGAAATTTTGAAAAAAAATAATACTTTTGTTGGTTTAGTTGGATCTCTTACAAAGAAAAAAAGGTTTTATAAAAGATTAATCGATAATGGTCATAATAAATCAATAGTTGAGAAAATTGAATGTCCGATTGGAATTGATATTGGTAATTCAAAAGATCCAAATGAAATAGCTTTCTCAATTATTACAAGAATAATATCAATAAAAAATAGCTTAAAACATTTATCAAATAATAAAATTAAAGAAGTTATATGACAAACATTGATTTTATGAAAAGAGCTATTTCACTATCAATTGATAATATCAAAAATAATGGAGGCCCTTTTGGATGTGTTATTGTAAAAGAAAATGAAATTATTGCAGAGGGAGTAAATAGAGTAACATTTAATAATGATCCTACTGCTCATGCTGAAATTGTTGCTATTAGAAATGCATGTCAAAAATTAAATACATTTAACTTAGAAGGTTGTGAATTGTATTCCAGTTGCGAACCATGTCCTATGTGCTTGAGTGCGATATATTGGTCACATATAGACAAAGTATATTATGGTAATTCTAGAGAAGATGCTGCAAAAATTAAATTTGATGACAAGTTTATTTATGATGAACTATCACTAGAAATGAAAGAAAGAAAAATTCCTATAAGTCAATTATCACCTGATGAGGCAATAAAAGCATTTAATATTTGGGAAAAAGAAGAAAATAAAATAAGATATTAAAATGGAATTATTTCTTAAAATTGTTGCACCAGTTCAATCTTATGACTTTCAAACCTTTTTTCATAATTTACTTTTGTCGCTACCAGCATCGGCTTTATTAGGTTTATTATTATTTTTTATCCTTGGAACATTTTCAGGTTTAAAATCTAAAGAACAAAGGCTCTATATTGTAATTGCAACAACTATAGTCATATCTTTTACTGCAGCTTTTTATAATTTAGGCGTTCCAACGGAAACATTATTTGCAGTATATTCTGAGTGGTTACATTTAATTGTTAGATGGGTTCATATAATTGTTGGTGTAGCGTGGATTGGAACATCATTTTATTTTAATTGGCTGGATAGCAGGCTTGAAAGAGATGATCCAGATTTTAAACATCTTGATGGTTATTTATGGTCTGTTCATTCAGGTGGGTTTTATAGAATTGAAAAGTTAAAAGGACCTCCTAAAAAACTTCCAAAAGTTCTTCATTGGTTTAAATGGGAGGCGTATGCAACTTGGATAAGTGGTTTTGTACTACTTATTTTAGTTTATTACTTAAATGCAAGCTCTATGATGTTGGGAGCAAGCGGTATTATATTAACACCCTTTCAAGCAATATTAATATCTATATTCTTACTTATAGGATCTTGGCTTCTATATGATTATCTTTGTAAAAATGTTTTAAAAGATAATGAACAAACTTTGATTGCAACTGGTGTTTTATTATTTGTATTATTAAGTTATTTTTTAACCCAAATTTATGGATCAAGAGCTGCATACATACATGTTGGAGCAATTATTGGCACCATTATGGCGGCTAATGTTTTTAGAGTAATTATTCCTGCACAAAGAAATCTTGTTTCATCAGCTGAAAATAAGCAAAAGCCAAATTTAAATCTTTCATTAGAAGCAAAAAACAGATCAATACATAATAATTATTTTACACTACCTATATTATTTATCATGATTAGCTCACATTTTTCTTTTACGTATGGGGCAGTAAATAATTGGTTAATATTAGCTGTTATATCGATAGCTGGCATTTTAACTCGCCATTACTTTAATTTAAGAAATAAAAAACAATATAAATTTTGGATTTTACCATCAGCTGGTTTAATCATGTTTTTTTTAATGACTTTAAGTAGTCTTTCAATATTTGAAAAAAAAGATGCAAATGCATCTCTTTCTTTAGAATTAATTAGTTTCAATGAGGTACAAAATATAATTAAATACAGATGTGGAACATGTCATGCCAAATACCCAACTTTTGAAGGTATTGAAGCGGCACCAAAAGGAGTTGTATATGATACGGCTCAAGATATTGTAAATAATATAAAATTAATAAAAGCTCAGGCTATTGATGCTGAAATCATGCCTCCGAATAATCTTACTGGTATTACAAAAAATGAAAGAGAGATATTAAAAGTTTGGATAGAGCAAGGAGCAAATATCAATAATTAACTGGAATGGGGTCTAATGATCTCCATAAATACCATGTGGCTTGTGAACTATATGGGCTCCATTTTTTATAAAGCAATTTAAGTTTTCTTTCACTTATAGGAAGTTGAACTTTATAAAGTTTTGAAATAGCTTTTAAAAACCCTAAATCACCTGTTGGAAAAATATTTGAACTTCCATAACTAAACATCAAAAACATATGAATAGTCCAATTTCCTACTCCTTTTATTTCAATTAAATGATTATAAATTTCTTCTTCAGAAGATTTATTAATATTTTTTATGAAATTCTTGTTTTGTAAAAAAAATTTAGAAATATTTCTTATATACAAAATTTTTTGTCTTGATAGACCACATTTTCGTAAATCTGAAGTACGTAATTTAGATACAGTTTGTGGTGTTATATTGCTTTTAAGTTTAAAAAATTTAGTTTTCATCGAATAAGCTGCAGATACTGATATTTGTTGACCAATTATTGAATTAATTAATGAATGAAAATAATTAGAATTTAGATTTAAATATTCATTCCTATAAGTTTGAATTAATTTCTTCAAAACTTTATCTTTATTTGATAGATAAATCTTACCTTTATTCCAATATTTAGGTTTCATATGAATTATTATAACAAATTTAAAAAAATAATATCATACATAAATTTTATTTTTGGAATTTATTTATGGGCTTTAGTAATATATGCAATATTAAGAGCTACAGGATTAATTAAAAGATTTGCATTACAAGAACATCTTTTGGGTGAATATTTATCAATACCAATTAAATTTATTTTAAGTTTATTTTAATAAATAATATGATCTATTATTACTTTATTGCAATGGCTGCTGCAATATGTTGGGCAGTGGCATCTTTAGTGTCAGCAGATGTTACAAGAACTATTGGTGGTTTGGCTTTTAATCGTCTTAGATTATTTTTTGTATCTATAATGTTGGTTACTTACACATTTTATATAAATACTTGGAATACAATCAGTGTTGATTACTTATCTATTATTATAATTTCAGGTATTGTAGGGATATTCTTAGGTGATACTTTATTGTTTATTGCATTACAAAAAATTGGACCGAGAAGAAATAATATTTTATTTTCATTAGCCGCTCCCTTTACTGTAGTAATTAATATTTTTTTTCTAAATGAACTTGCTTCAACCCTAAGTATTATTGGATGTTTTGTTGTTTTTTTTGGAGTTGTTTTTGCAATTTCCTATGGAGATAAAAAAGGATCTGATCATAGATGGGAAAAAGTAGAAGGTCCACTTTATATAGGAATTATTTTATCCGTTGGAGCCGCTTTATGCCAAGCAGTTGGGTTAGTTATGATGAAACCTATATTGTCAGATGGAGCGGATCCAATAGCTTCAGCTGCAATTAGAACAACAATTTCATGTATTTTTTTGTCATTTACATTTTTTTTAAATTATGAAGTTTTTAATACAAAAGTTAATCTTACAGTAAAAATTATTTACCAATCAATTCTTAGTGGTTTTTTAGGAATGGCCTTAGGTATGAGTTTACTTTTAATCGCATTACAAAAAGCTGATGCAGGTATTGTTGCAACTTTATCTTCAACTAGTCCAATAATGATATTATTTCTTCTTTGGATATTAACAAAAAAAATACCCTCTTATGGTGCATGGGTTGGAACAATTATAGCAATTTTAGGAACAGGATTAATTTTTATCTATTAATTTAATACCTAATTCTTCTAATCTTTCTTTATCGATACTTGCGGGGGCATCCATCATTAAATCCATAGCTTGTTGATTCATTGGAAATGCTATTACTTCTCTAATGTTTGGCTCATCAGCAAGTAACATAACAATTCTATCAATTCCAGGCGCACTACCCCCATGAGGAGGTGCTCCAAACTTGAGAGCATTGAGCATTCCTGAAAATTTATCTTCTAATTCTTTTTTTGAATATCCAGCTATATCAAAGGCTTTATACATAATTTCTGGTTTATGATTTCTAATTGCGCCAGAAGATAACTCTACACCATTACACACAATATCGTATTGATATGCTTTTATTTCAAGAGGATCTTTTTTTTCTAAAGCTTCCATCTCACCTTGAGGCATGGAAAAAGGATTGTGACTAAATTGTATTTTATTAGTTTTTTCATCAATTTCATACATTGGAAAATCTACAATCCAACAAAATTCAAAAGAATTTTTATTAAGTAAATTTAAATCATTACAAATTTTTTCTCTTACCTTACCAGAGAATAATTGCGCTTCTTTTAATTTATCACATATAAAAAATATTGAATCATTTTCTTTAAGTTTTAATAAAAATAATTGATCTTCATTTAAATTCTTTGCAATAGGACCTTTGAAACTATTTTCTGTAAATGAAATATAGCCTAATCCAGCAGCACCCTCTTCTCTAGCCCAGTTATTTAATTTATCAAAGAAACTTCTTGGTTGATCGCCAGTATTTTTAACAATTATTCCCTTAACAACTGATCCTTTTTCTATTTGATTACTAAATATTTTAAAATTAGAACCTTTAAATACAGTTGTAAAATCATCTATAACAAGTGGATTTCGTAAATCAGGCTTATCAGAGCCGTAAACTTCCATTGACTCCTTGTAAGGTATCCTCCTAAATGGATACGTACTTACCTTAATTTCATTATTTTTCTTATTTTCATCAAATATTTCAAATAAAACCGGCTCAATAGCATCAAACACATCTTCTTGAGTTACAAAACTCATCTCAAAGTCTAGTTGATAGAATTCACCCGGAGATCTATCTGCTCTGCTATCCTCATCTCTAAAACATGGTGCAATTTGAAAATATTTATCAAATCCAGCAATCATTAATAGTTGTTTAAATTGTTGAGGAGCTTGAGGAAGGGCATAAAATTTGCCTTGATGTATTCTAGATGGAACTAAGTAATCTCTAGCACCCTCAGGTGATGATGAAGTTAATATAGGTGTTTGAAACTCAACAAAATTTCTATCAATCATCTTTTTCCTGAAATTTGAAATAATTTTATTTCTTAATAATATATTTTTATGTAATTTATTTCTTCTTAAATCTAAAAAACGATATTTAAGTCTAATTTCTTCCCCATATTCTATATCCGAGTTTACAGGTAGAGGAAGAATGTCAGATTTAGACAAAATATTATAATTTTCAATTTGAACCTCAATTTCACCAGTCTGAAGATTCTTATTAATTGTGTCATCTGATCTTTTAACTACTTTGCCACTTAAGGTAATTACACTTTCATTATTAAGTTTACTAATTTCATTAAAAAGAGGATGCTTGCCATCAATAACACATTGAGTAATTCCATAATTATCTCTTAAATCTATAAATAATAAATTTCCATGATCCCTAACAGTATCAGACCAACCCGATAATTTAACATTTTCACCCAAATTATTTATTGATAATTCAGAGCATAAATGTGTCCTATATTCGTTCATTTTTGCTTCATCTATAGTATTTCTTTAATCAATGGTATTGTTAATTGTCTTTTTTTTTCAAGCGTGAGAATATCAAGTTTAGCAACAATATTATGTATACCTTCATAACTTCTATCAACTCTTCTTAGTATATATTCAAAAATATCATTAGAATTAATTATAAATTGCTTATCAATTAATAATTTTGTTAAAATTGTTAAAAGCATTTCATCATTTGGTTGATTAATTTCTAAATTATTAAAAGTTTTCAATCTAGAAGATAAATCCAAAAACTGAAAATCTATTTCATTGATTTTTAAATTAGAAGTTATTAAAATTTTTAATTTATTTAAAATACAATTATTTACAATATAAAATACATCTTCTTCGTTATATTTCGATATATTGTCGATTAATACATTAGACTTTTTATCTAAAAAGATTTTAAAATTATTTTCTAATTGAATGGCATAATTATTTTTTTTCCAAATATGAGCTAAAAAAGATTTTCCAGATTTATTAGGACCGTATAAAAATATTAAATTTAAATTATCTGAAATAATATTATTAAATGCATTGAAATTTGTTTTATTAACAAAAAAATCTAATTCATTAAAATTATCTTTAAACTGATAATTAAAACTTTTTTGGTTAGTCATTTCAAGGCAATATTACAAGAGCTTTGATTATTAAAAATTTTTAAATTATTCATATTCAAAATATTGATAAATATATTAAAATTACCATAATAATGGATGTCATAGTTAATTTTTTTATAGGATAAGGATTTAATATTTAAGTTATTTATTATTGATACATTATTTAAATTCTTTCTAATTTCTTTGAGTTCAAGCATGTTATAATAACTAATTTCACAGTTAATTGTGTTTAAATAATTATTTTGAATTTGATTTAATTTTTTCCAAATATTAAGAGTTTCACCTTCTAAAATTTTAAAAAAAGTATCTAATTGATATTTATCATATTCTATTCTTTCTTCTAAAAATTTATTACCAGAATATAAAAGTACATCATAAGTAACTTTATTGTTATCAATATCTGCAATCACAACAATTGTTTCTTCAAGATTATATTTCAAAGAAAAATTATTTAATTTTTCTTTGTTTTTATTTAAAATATCCTTACTTTTTAAAATAAATCGATCATTAATATCTAGGTTTGGA
>CABYBP010000012.1 GCA_902517315.1 uncultured Alphaproteobacteria bacterium | reverse complement strand
AAAATATTTTGATTGTTGATGATGATAAAAGAATAAGGGAACTACTGAAAGATTATTTAACAGAAAAAAATTTACAAGTTTATCAAAGTGAGGATTATAATGAAGCGAAAGAAATTTTATCTCTTGTTTTGTTTGATTTAATCATTCTTGATAGAATGATGCCAAGTGGTGATGGTATAGAGCTTATTCAGTATATAAAAAAAATTTCTGATACGCCTGTTATCATGCTCACAGCAATGGGAGAGGACAAAGATAAAATTGATGGATTAAAAATTGGTGCTGATGATTATTTATCTAAACCATTTGAACCAGAAGAATTATTTTTAAGAATTAAAAATTTATTAGATTTATTTGAAAACCTTAAAAACAAAAAAATTAAGATTTCATTTGGAGAATTTACTTTTGACACATCTAATTTTAAATTACAAAAAAATGATAGATTAATTTATTTAACAGAAGGAGAAAATAATTTACTTGTAAAATTAATAAACAAAAGAAATGATATTGTTTTAAGGGAAGAGCTAGCAAACCAAGAATTTGATGAAACTGAACTTAGAAAAGTTGATGTACAAGTTACGCGTTTAAGACAAAAAATTGAAACAAATGCAAAACAACCTCAATTTATTAAAACTATAAGAGGTAAAGGATATAAATTAATTTGTAATGAAATTTAATGATTAGAAAAATAATACCTTCTACGCTAATTGGAAGATCAATAATTATTATCTTTGTACCTATAATTATTATAGTTCTACTTACTTCTTTTGTTTTCTATCAAACTTCATGGAGTATTATTTCTAAAAGACTAACGGAGTCTGTGGCTGCAGATATTAATGTTTTAGTAAAATTAATTAATAGTGATCTTGCTGATATTGCAGTTAATATAGCAAATCAAGATTTTAAAATGAAAATCAATATTATTAACGATAAACAATTATTATCTTCAAAATATAGTTTAAACTCAGGAATATTATCTAATAGATTAAATCAATCCTTAAGTAATTTGAAAAAAAAGTTTGATTATGATTTGTCTAATCTTGAAGAGGGTGTTCTAATATATATTCAAATTGAGGAAGATATTTTAGAAATCAATGTAGATAAAGATCGACTATATAGTGAATCTGCATTTGTTTTTCTGCTTTGGATGATTTTTGCCTCTATCATTCTTTTTTTTATGTCTTACTTTTTAATGAGTGAACAATTAAGACCCCTTAAAAGACTGGCTATTATTGCAGAGACATTTGGAAGAGGATTAGATGCCCCAAATATTAAGACTGCGGGTGCTTATGAAATAAGGCAAACTGCTAATGCTTTCAATCAAATGAGGACAAGAATTAAAAGATTTTTAAAGCAAAGAACAGAAATGCTAGCTGGTGTTAGCCATGATCTTAGAACCCCTTTAACAAGAATGAAATTACAAATTTCGTTAATGAAAGATGAGAAAGCAAAATCTGAACTAGAAGTGGATATTAATGAAATGACTTCAATGTTAGATAGTTATGTTAGTTTTGTAAAAACAGAATCACCTGAACCAATAGAAACAATTATAATAAATGAGTTAATAGGTGATATTGTTAAAACAGTCGAAAAAAATAGTGTTGAGTTAACTATAAAAGAGAAAAACACTATTCAAACTTCTGGTAGACAGATCC
Organism: uncultured Alphaproteobacteria bacterium; assembly: GCA_902517315.1. The sequence goes on along the minus strand of CABYBP010000012.1, from coordinate 32,168 downwards.
AACTTAAAAGAGCTTTCAATAACATAATTGATAATTCGCAAAGATATGCAAAAAAAATTGAAATACTTCTTTATACAAATGAAAAAGAATGTGTAATTGAATTTAACGACGATGGTGAGGGCATACCAATAGGTAAGTATGAAGATGTATTTAAGCCATTTTTTACTTTGGATCCCTCTAGGAATAAACTTAAAGGAGAAAGTGGTTTAGGATTAACTATTACTAGAGATATTATTAGATCACATGGAGGTGATGTTAAATTATCTGAGTCTAATCTAGGAGGTCTTCAACTTAAAGTTTTACTTCCTATTTGATTTTAAAATAATTTTTCCCCATTATTTACTGGTTTATCTGGAGACAACAAAATTGGTTCATTTTCTAGGTCTGGCACCCCAAGAACTAATACTTCTGAGATAATTTTACCAATTTGCTTAGGTTCAAAGTTTATAACAGCAATAACTTGCTTATTAATTAATTCATCACCCTTATAATATTTTTGTAGTTGTGCAGAAGTTTTTTTTATACCAATTTTTTCACCAAAATCTATTTTCAAAATTATAGATGGTTTTTTTAATTCATTATATTCATAAGCTTCAATCACTGTTCCTATTCTTATATCTACATTTTCAAATTGTTTGTAGTTTATAAAATTGTTAGAGCTCATGGAAATTTTATAACTTTTTCAATATTGTTTAAATATTTATCTAATACACTCATTGTTTTTTCTAAACTTTCATTTTCATCATTAAACCAAGTAAATAGGGTTATATAATAAAGTACAAAAATAATTTTTAATTTTATAACACCCTGGATACCATTAAGATTAATATTTGCAAAAGTAGCAATTAAAATTTTGCTCTCAACTGATTTAGGAAGGAGCTTTAATACTTCTTGTGGTCTAGACATAAAATGATTAATTATTTTTTTTACAGAAGTTCTATATTCATTTAATATATCATAACGAGCCATCATAATTTCAAATAACATATCTCTTTGTGATGACTTTTCTATATTAACAAGATTTTTTTTTAATTGAAAATCGAAGAAGTCATTAATATTTAAGATTAAATCAATTTTATTATTCATATCTGACACTTTGGTAGTAGATAAAAGAGTTTTAAGATTAATGTCTCTTATTTTTTTTTTCTCTAAATATTGTAAAGTCTTTTTTGCTAGAGATATTTTATTTTGATTCACTTACTATTACCTTGCTGTTTTGCTCTTGTATATGCTGCGTTAAAAACTTGATTAAAAATTTTGTCAACTTTATTTATTTTCATTTTCTTAATTCCTGCTTCGGTTGTACCTCCTTTTGTTGCAACAGTTTCAACCATTTTTTCAGCAGAGACATTATTAGAATTTAATAAATTTAAAGAACCTCTAAAAGTTTCATTAATTAAAATTTTAGCTGTCTTTTTGGTAAAACCTAAATTAATTGCAGATTTTTCCATAATATCAATTAACTGAAATATGAAACCTGGGCCACTCCCTGACACAGCAGTTGCTTTGTCTATGAAAATTTCATCATTGAAAAAAAGAGTTTTACCACTCAAAGAAAACAAATTATCAATTTCTTTAATTTCTTTTTTATTAACAGATTTATTCGGATAGATGCAATGAACACCCTCTCCTATTAATGCAGGCATGTTTGGCATCACTCTTACAATTTTGTTTATATTTAATAAATTTTTTTTGAAAATTTCTGTTTTTTTGCCAGCTATTACACTTATTGCTATAGATTTTTTGTTAATATTTACATTTTTTAATTCTTTAAAAACATTTGTTAATTCAATTGGTCTAATTGCAAATATTATAAAATCAAAATTGTTTTGATTATCTATATCATTAATTGATTTAAAAAATTTTATCTTCTTATTTCTATTTCTATGTTTAAGACTTGCATATTTTTTTTTATCTACAACACTGATGGTGTAATTCTTGGAGTTAGACCATCCAGATATTAAAGATCCACCCATGTGACCACATCCGATTAATAAGATATCTTTCATATATCTATAATATAGCAGTTTTATTATAAAATTTAAGCTCTACCAATAACTTCAAAATTAGAGAATTTTATAGCTTCTTTAGGTGGAATATCGTCAAAGAGAACTTGCTGAAAACTTGGATAAAATTTTTCACATTCATAAATTCCAATATCAACAAGATCTTCAAATTTTTTGTGCAATGTTTCTGTTGAATTATTTGATAATAAAGTATGTCTAAAAGCTGGGATTCCATTTTTACTTGTTATATCAAAATGCCCAATCCATAAGTTCTCATTTATAAGTCCTAGTAATTCATACGCCTTACTGAGTTTAGTTTCAGGAAACTTAATATCAAAAGTTATTGAAAAACTTAGCGCATTAATATTTTCAGACCATGTGAAATATAATCTGTAAGCACACCAATGGGATGCTATCTCAGCAACTAATTCATGATCGGCAGCTCTACTAAAATTCCATTTTTTTTGATGAATAACATCTTCAATGATATCTATGGGATTTAACAATATATTCTCATTTTCCATACACTATATAGTCATGGCACATATAATTAGTACTATATATTGATTACTAGATTGGACTCGTATTTTGCAAGGAAAAATCTATAAAAATGTGAATTAGTTGAGGATTCCTACCTTTTTGATTTCTTTTTAATAGTTTTTTTCTTTTTAACTGTTTTTTTCTTAGATTTAACTGATCTTGAAGATGTTTTTTTTAATTTTTCATTTTCCATCATTACTTTTTGCACCATTTTTTTCAGTGCTTCAAATTCATCTTTTTTTACAAGATTCATTTTTTTTATTATTTTGTTAACTCGTAAGGATACAATTGTTTCAATTTCTTCTTTTACACCTGAAAAAGTGCTCATAGCATCAACTGCAAATTTTGATAAATCGGAAAGTATTTTGTTTCTATCAACCATGTTATAATATCAAATATATATAAATGAATTTTATTCAACCATCAATAGATCCTGTAATCTTATCAATCGGTTTTATTGAGATAAGATGGTACAGTTTAGCATATATCTTAGGATTTCTATTAGGGATTTATATTATTAAAAGATTAAACAAAATTTATGGAAATCAATACAGTAATAAAAATATAGATAGCTTTCTTATTTGGGCAGTATTAGGTGTAATTATCGGAGGACGGACAGGTTATGTTATTTTTTATCAACTTAATGAATTTTTAACTAATCCTTTTTATCTATTTGAAATTTGGAATGGAGGTATGTCATTTCATGGCGGGTTGATTGGTATAATAATAAGTACTTTAATATTTGCAAAAATTAATGAAAAAAATTTTTTCTACCTATCTGATTTAGTTTCAATCGTTGCTCCTATTGGATTGTTCTTTGGTAGAATTGCAAACTTTGTTAATACAGAACTAATAGGTAGACCAACCGATTTTTATATATCAGTTATTTATCCATCAATAGATAATATACCAAGACATCCTTCTCAAATATATGAAGCCTTTTTTGAGGGAATAATTTTATTTCTCATATTATTAATCTATTTTTATAAGATAAAAAAATACAAAATTTACGGAGTAATTAGTGGTCTATTTTTAATATTTTATTCCATATTTAGATTTTTAATTGAATACGTCAGAGAACCAGATTTACACTTAGGGTTATTTTTTAATTTTATTTCAATGGGTCAAATACTATGTATACCTTTTTTTACTTTTGGAATATTGATAATTCAAAATGTTAAGAAAAAGAAAAATTAATAAAATAAAACCTCTAAAGAGTAAAAAAGATATTCGTTTAGATAAATTTATAGAAATGGCTCTTTTTGCAAGTAATGGTTATTACTTAAGAAAAAAACCCATAGGAAGAAAATTTGACTTTGTTACATCTCCAGAAATTTCACAAATGTTTGGAGAAATTATTGGTATGTATTTAGTTTATCATTGGAAAGAAAAAATTAACTCAAAATTTAACTTAATTGAATTAGGCCCAGGAAATGGAACTTTATTTAAAGATATAGAAAGATCTTCTCAGATACTTCCTAATTTTTTTGAAAATGCTGATGTTAATTTAATAGAAATAAATAAAGAATTAAGAAAAATACAAAAAAAGAACTTAAATTATTTTAGACAATCAAAAATTAAATGGTCGAATGCTTTAAATTTCAGATCTAAACTGCCTTCAATAATATATTCAAACGAATTTTTTGACTGTTTTCCTGTAAGGCAATTTATAAATGATAATAATCATTGGTTTGAAAGATATGTAAAATTTAATAAAAATGAAAATAAATATTATTCTATTAATAAAAGAGTAATTAGTAAAAAAATATTAGATTATTTAAGTAAATACAGAAAACAAAAAATTTATGAAGTCTCTTATTCAAGAAATAAATATTTTGAGCAAATTTGTAAATATCTAAAAAAAAATAAGGGTATATGTATTTTATTCGATTATGGATATAATAAGAAAATAAAAAACTTTACATTACAAGCAATATACAATCATAAAAAAACCAGTATATTTGAAAATATTGGCCAACAAGACATTTCGAGTCATGTAAATTTCAATCAATTAATTGAAATAGCAAAACAAAACAAATTACAAATCAACGAATTTCTTTCACAAAGAGATTTTTTAGTAAAATATGGAATATTAGAAAGAACAAAAAAATTACTAAATAAAAATTTGAATTTAAATAAAAATTTATTGGATGAAGAAGTGAATAGATTAATTAATGTTGAAAGGATGGGAAACTTATTTAAGTGTCTTGTTGTTTCTAATTTATGATTACTAAAAATTATTTTACACATACAAAAATTAAGTCTTTTGTTAAAGCTGGTTTTTTTACTAGAAATGGTGGAGTATCAAAAAATGAAAACTATTCATTAAATTGCAGCTTAAACCAAAAAGATACAGAAAGTAATGTAAAAAAAAATATTAATATTTGTCTGAAAAATTTAAATATCAAAAAAAAGATTAAATTTATTAGTCAAGTACACTCAAACAAAATCATAAAAATTAATAGAAAAAATATAAGTAAAAAATATTCTGGAGATGGGTTAATTACAAATAATAAACAAATTGCTTTAGGTGTTTTAACTGCAGATTGCTGTCCAATATTTATTTTTGATAAAAATAAAAAATATATTTGCGCTCTTCATTCAGGCTGGAAAGGGGCATTAAAAAATATAGCTTCTAAAGGTATAGGATATTTTAATAAACAAAAAATAATTAAGAAAAATATTGTTGTTCTCATTGGTCCTTGTTTGCACTTTAAAAACTTTGAAGTATCAAAAGACTTTAAAAGCAAGTTTATAAGCAAAAATAAAAAATACTCTATTTTCTTCAAATACAAAAATAAAGACAAAGATTTATTTAATTTAAGAAGATTGATTAACTATCAATTTAAAGAATTAGGTATTAAAAATATATATAATATTAACAAAGATACCTTCTCTAATAAGAGGATTTTTTTTAGTCATCGTAGAGAATCTCAAATGTTTAGAGATACTGGAAGAATGATTAATATCATTGCATTTAATGATTAATTTTAGTTGATCTATTAGAATAGTCATATAGTAGATAATTTGATTATATGAAAATAATCGCCTGTAATAGTAGCAAATCATTAGCAGAAAAAATTTCTAACCACATTAATGTTCCTTTAGCAGATGCATCTGTTAGAACTTTTAATGATAGAGAAATATTCGTTGAAATAAATGAAAATATCAGGGGTGAAGATGTTTTCATCATACAGTCAACATCACATCCAGCAAATGATCATTTAATGGAGCTTCTAATTACAATAGATGCTGCAAGAAGAGGCTCGGCAAAAAGGATTACAGCCGTTATTCCATATTATGGATATGCAAGGCAAGATAGAAAAACTGGACCTAGGACACCTATCACAGCCAAACTTGTTGCTAACCTAATTACATCTGCAGGGGCTGATAGAGTTTTAACAATGGATTTACATGCAGGTCAAATACAAGGTTTTTTTGATATACCTTTAGATAATATTTTTTCTGTAAGACCTATAATTGATGATGTTAAAGAAAAATTTAATGGTAACAAAAATTTAGTTGTAACTTCACCTGATGTTGGAGGTGTCGTTAGAGCAAGAGCTTTTGCAAAAAGATTAGATGCTGGACTTGCAATTGCTGATAAAAGAAGAGAAAAAGCAGGTGAATCTGAGGTAATGAATATTATTGGTGATGTAAAAGATAAAACTTGTATCTTATTAGATGATATCGCTGACTCTGCAGGTACATTATGTAATGCTGCAGAAGCTCTAAGTAAAAGTGGAGCTAGAGAAATATATTCTTATATTGTTCACGGTGTATTATCTGGAGATGCCCTTAAAAAGATAGAAAATTCAACTATAAAAGAGTTGGTATTAACAGATACAATTGAACCCTCTAAGGAGGTAAAAAGCATAAAAAACATTAGACATATTAGTATAGCTCCTTTAATGGGTGATGCGATTAAAAGGATTAACACTGATACTTCAGTGTCTGCCCTTTTCGATTAATTTTTTAAACTTATGAATGATATTAAAGCAATTGAAAGAAATAAAGATATTGGTTCAAGCCATAGTCTTTTAGTTAAGGGGTTAGTACCTGGCATTATATATGGTAAGGGAACCGAGCCAACGAAAATTGCTTTTGAAGAAAAATTACTAAAAAAATTGATGAGTACTGGTTCTTTTTACTCAACTATTATTAACCTTGATGTTGAGGGAAAAAAAGAAAAAATACTTCCTAAGCAATTACAATATCATCCCGTAACTGATCAACTAATCCATTTTGATTTTTTAAGAGTCCTAGAAACTACAAAGGTAAATGTTGAAATCCCTGTTGAGTTTTTAAATCAAGATAAATGTCCTGGTTTAAAAAAGGGTGGAGTATTAAACACAGTTAGAAGACTTGTAGAGTTAACATGTAATGCGAGTAACATACCTAGCAAATTAGAGTTTGACTTAATTGAAAGCGAAATAGGTGATGCAGTAAAGATTAGCAATATTCAACTTCCTGAGGGAGTTGTTCCTACTATATCTGATAGAGATTTTGTAATAGCTACTTTAGTTCCACCAACGGTTGAGGTAGAAACAAAAACTGAAGAAACAAGCGAAGAAGGTGCAGCAGAAGGTACCGAAGATAAATCAGACGAGAAGAAAGAACAATCTTCTGATAATAAAGAAGAAAATAAAGAATCTAAGTAACTTTACTTTATATTTCATTATATGTTTTTAATTTGTGGACTTGGCAACCCAGGTGTAAATTATAAAAATACCAGACATAATGTAGGTTTCCATTTAGTGGATAATGTAATCTCGCATTTTAATTTAGATAAAATCAAAGAAGATAAACTTAAAGAATTATATTATGGTGTGATTAATAAACAAAAACTTTTTGTTTTAAAACCTCTTACTTTTATGAATTTATCTGGAAAGGCTGTTTCAGAAATTGTAAATTTTTATAAAATAAAATTAGACAATACTTTTGTCATCCATGATGACCTTGATTTAGAATTATCAAAAGTAAAAATAAAACAAGGTGGTGGAAACGGAGGTCACAATGGATTGGAAAGTATTGACCAATTTATAGGAGAAAATTATTTTAGAATACGCATTGGAATTGATCATCCTGGACATAAAGATTTAGTTTCAAGTTATGTTTTAAATAAATTTCTAAAGTCAGAGGAAGAAATAATAAATAAAAAAATTGATAAAATGGTTAATAATATAGAGTTAATTTTTTCAGATATTCCTCTATTTTTAACAAAAGTAAGTGAGCAAAGTTAATTATGGGATTTAAATGTGGAATTGTTGGATTACCAAATGTTGGTAAATCTACTTTATTTAATGCTCTAACCCAATCCAATAAAGCAGAGGCAGCAAATTATCCATTTGCAACTATAGAACCAAATATAGGAAGGGTTGCAGTACCTGATGATAGATTAGATAAACTAGCAGACATTGGAAAGAGTGAGAAAATAATTCCTTCTTTTATGGATTTTGTTGATATCGCAGGATTAGTAAAAGGAGCCTCACAAGGAGAGGGGTTAGGAAATAAATTTTTAGGACATGTAAGAGAAGTTGATGCAATAGCACATGTTGTTAGATGTTTTGAAGATACAAATATCACTCATGTATCATCAAAAATTGACCCAATAGATGATATTGAAACAATAAATTTGGAATTACAATTGGCTGATCTTGAAAGTTTAAATAATAAAAAATCAAATTTAGAAAAAAAATTAAAAACAAATGATAAAGAAGCAAAGCATCAATTTGATATAATAAATAATATCTTGCAAATACTTGATGGTAATGGCATCTTAAAAATTGATGAGTTTGCTAGTAATGAAATTGACTTTGTAAATAGTCTTAACCTAATTAGTCTAAAGCCCACTATGTACATTTGTAATGTAGATGAAGAGTCTATTCATACTGGAAACGAACTATCAGAAAAAGTTATTGAGTTTGCTAAAAAAAATAATCATTCTGTAGTTTTAATATCAGCATCAATTGAAGCTCAAATAGCAGAATTAGATAATGAGGAAGAGAAACTAGAATTTCTTAAAGAACTTAATTTAGATCAAACTACATTAAGTAAAGTAATAAAATCAGGATATAAACTTTTAGGTTTGATTAACTATTTTACATGCGGACCAAAAGAATCAAGATCGTGGACAATAAAAATGAATACTTTTGCACCTCAAGCCGCAGGGAAAATTCATACAGATTTTGAAAAAGGCTTCATAAGAGCGGAGACTGTATCTTACAATGATTATGTTAATAATAATGGGGATGCTGGAAGTAGAGATGCGGGAAGGCTAAGACAAGAAGGTAAAGATTACATAGTAAAAGACGGAGATGTAATGAACTTTTTATTTAATGTCTAAGTGACATCACGCCAAAGTCTATTTTTTGCTAAATAAACTATTGTTCCAAGAATAATAAAAAATAATATTACCTTTATTCCTAAGTTTTTTCTTTCTTCCATTTCTGGTTCTGCTGCCCATTGAAGAAAATGAGTTACATCTGCTGATAACTGTTCAGCATTATTATCTGTACCATCATCATAATCAACACTTCCATCTGCTATTGGAGCTGGCATTGCTATTTGATTTCCAGCCATCCATTTATTGTAATACATACCATTACCAACTTCCATTCCTTTTGGTGGCTCTACATAACCTAGGAGAAGGTTATAAATGTAATCAACTCCATACTTTCGTGATTTTGTAATTACACTTAAATCTGGCGGGTATGCTCCATTATTATTAGCTCTAGCTTCATTATTATTAGCATATGGATTAACAAATTTGTCTGCTGGTCTAGCTGGTCTTTCAAACATTTCACCATCATCATTAGGACCATCCAAAACAGTATATTCAGAAGCAATTACTTTTATTTGAGCTTCAGAAAAACCGACATCCAAAAGATCTCTATAATATAACAATCTCATAGAATGACATCCTGCACAAACTTCTCGGTAAACTTTATATCCTCTTTGGATTGCAGCTCTATCAAAAGTTCCCGTTACTCCCTGAAAAGACCAATCATGCGTAGGCATTTTTTCACTGGACATTTCAGCCGCAAAAATATTTGTCGTAAAAAGTATTAAAGCGATAAATAAGAAACGCATTCTTAGAGATGAGTATCTTTCTGCATTGCAGGTGAAGGTATTCCTTTTTCTCCACCGCCGATTGTTTGCTCTATATTTTTAGAATAAACATCACTGATACTTAGAGGTAGCTTATTTGGTTTTTCTATCCATCCAATAAAAGGAGTTAATACTAAAAAGAAGCCAAAATAATAAACTAAACCTACTCTTGCAATTAAAAGATATAATCCCTCTGCAGGTAACATTCCTACATAACCTAGAATAAAAAAGTTAACAAAGAAAGCCATCATTAGCCATTTATAAATTGGTCTGTAGTTACAACTTCTTACTTTAGATGTATCAAGCCATGGTAAAACAAAAAGAATTGCTATAGCGCCAAACATTAGTAAAACACCACCTAATTTATCAGGAACAGCTCTTAAAATTGCATAAAATGGTGCAAGATACCAGTTTGGAACAATATGAGCTGGCGTTACCAATGGATCAGCTGGAATGTAATTATCAACTTCTGCCATTAGGTTAGGACCAAAAAATATTACCGCAGAGATTGCCACACCAAAAGCGCACATTGCTACAGTATCCTTAACAAGCATGTAAGGGAAAAAGTTTACTGAATCATTTTTTGATTTAATATCAATTCCATCTGGATTGTTTGATCCATGAACGTGTACTGCTGCAACATGTAGACCAACAACACCAAAAATAACAAATGGCAAAACATAGTGAAGGGCGAAGAAACGATTAAGAGTTGCATTTCCAACATTATAATCTCCTAATAACCATGTTTTCAAACCTTCCCCAATTAAAGGAATAGCACTAAATAAGTTAGTAATAACTGTTGCTCCCCAGTAAGACATTTGTCCCCAAGGTAGGGTATAACCAAGAAAAGATGTTGCAATCATCAAAAGAAAAATGAACACACCAAGTATCCAATTTAATTCTCGTGGATATTTGTAAGAACCAAAGTACATTGCTCTTACCATATGAATATAGACGATTATAAAAAAGAACGCTGCTCCATTTGAATGAAGATATCGCATCAACCATCCATAATTAACATCTCGCATTATTCTCTCAACACTATCAAATGCCATATCAGTATGAGGTGTGTAATTCATCGCTAAGAAGATTCCACTCACAATCATTGTAACAAGTGTAATTGTTGCCAATGCACCAAAACTCCAAAAGTAGTTACAGTTTTTTGGCATTGGATAATCACCATATTCTTTTTTGAAATAAGAAATTATAGGTAGTCTAAACTCTATCCAGTTTAGGACAGGATTTTTGAATTGATGTACTTTTCTATTTTGATCCATATTTAACCAATCTTTATAGTAGTGTCGTTTAAAAAGCTATACGGCGGCACGTCCAAATTTGTTGGAGCTGGTCCTTTTCTAATTCTACCAGAAGTATCATAATGTGATCCATGACAAGGACAATACCATCCATCATAATCACCTTTCATATCAGATAATTTTTGACCGAGTGGTACACAACCTAAATGTGTGCATACGCCTACTAAAACTAGCCATTCTTCTTTCTGAACTCTATCTGCGTCATCTTGAGGGTCTCTTAAATCTGAAGCTTGAACCATCTTAGCAGCTTCAATCTCTTCTTTTGTTCTTTTTTTAATGAAAACAGGTTTACCTCTCCATTTAATAGTTACACTCTGACCTTCTTCAATCATACTAATATCAACTTCTGTTGATCCTGCTGCTAAGGTATCTTCTGCTGGACTCATACTTTTTATGAATGGCCATATAAATGCGGCTGTCCCTATTCCACCAAGTGTTAGAGTACTTAACTGAAGAAAATCTCTTCTATTATTGTTGGGTTTTTTAGCCATTTTTTTGTTTTTTGTTATATATGAATTAATAAAAAAAATACTGAATATATATGTGCCAGCGTGACGCAAGTTTACTTAATATAGTATAAATTTATGAGAATTGCACTCTTTGAACCTGATATTCCTCAAAATGCTGGAAACATTTTTAGATTGGGTGCTTGTCTTGGAATATCTATCGATATCATTGAGCCAGCAGGTTTTGTAATCGATGATAAACGACTAAAAAGAGCTTCGATGGATTATTTTGATTATCTTGATCTTACAAAACATTTGAGTTGGGATAAATTTAAAGAATGGTCACAGGAAAACTCTCATAGATTAATTTTACTTACAACAAAAAGTCAAAAAAGTTATTTTGATTATAAATTTCAATCAAATGATATTATTTTATTTGGAAGAGAAAGTGCAGGAGTTCCTGAGTATGTTCACGACTCTGTGAATGAAAGATTAACCATACCAATGATTGATGGTCCACGGTCAATTAATCTTAGTAGTTCTGTGGCTATAGTTGCGGGTGAAATGTTAAGACAATTAAAATTAAGTTAAGCTTCCCATCTTGCCATCTTGATAGTCCATCATAGCTTGTTTAATTTCACCCTCAGTGTTGGTAACAAACGGACCGTAACGTGCAACAGGTTCTTGCAGAGGTTGACCTGCTAAAACTAAATAAGATCCATTTTCTGATATTGATGTAAGTTGAATCTCATCACTTAATTGATCAAAATAAATCATATCACCTTTGTTTGCTATTTTATCAAGATCAGAAAATTGCAACTGACCATCAATAATATAAATCATTAAGTTTTGTTCCTTATCAACTTTAAACCTTGTCATATCTGGTTTTGAAAACTGAATATCAAATATAGATACAGGTGAATAAGTTTGAATTTTTGATTTGGTTCCATTTATTTCACCCACAAGAACTTTAATGTCTATATTCTCATTTTTGGATACTGTAGGAATAGTATTTCTTTTAATATGCTGATACCAAGGTTTCACTTTTTTATTTTTTTGTGGAAGGTTAACCCAGATTTGTAATCCTTGCATGACTCCTCCACTCTTTTTAAATTTTTCTGTCACTAATTCAGAATGAATTAAACCTGACCCAGTAGTCATCCATTGTACGTCACCCGTTTCAATTTCTGCTTGTCCTCCAAATGAATCTCGATGTTCTACTTCACCGCCAAGCATATAGGTAATAGCCTCAAATCCACAATGGGGATGAGCTGGAACACCGGTTGCTCCTCCAGGCTCATAATTAATAGGACCAAAATGATCAAAAAGAAGGAATGGATCATTTTCTCTCATCCCAGGGACGGGGAAAGCTCTCGTTACAGGTATCCCGTCACCCTCGAAAGTCTTCATACATTCTTTAATTTCTATTATTTTTCTCATAAATTTGTTTAAAAATTCTCAAGATATAGATATAGGTACCTTTATGAAAAATCAAAATCCAAACCCACCAAAGTGTGGTTGCAGTTGTAGCTGTTGCTGTACTTGTGAAGGTGGAGGGTGCTGTTAATAAACACCCTCAATTTAAATTTAATATTTAAAATATATTTTTAACAACCTTTAAGTTCATCTCCTAAGTTTTGTATTAACTTAAAATAAAGATCTTTATTTGAGTCAATATTAGCACCTAGAGGATCAAAAACTCCTTTTTTGATATTCATGTCTTCAGCTATCGTTGTAATTATCTTCGGATTGAACTGTGGTTCAGAGAAAATACATTTTACCCCTCTATCCTTAATTACATCTTGAATATCAGCAACCTGTTTAGCACCAGGTAAAACGTCCGTATTCAAAGTAAGCGCTCCAGCAGATCTAACTCCAAATCTTTCTTCAAAGTATTGATAAGCATCATGAAAGACAACAAACTTTGCATCTTTATTTATTCCTTTTTCAATATCATTGGCTAATTGATCTAGTGTTTGGATTGTAGCTTGTGCATTAGCCTCATATTTATTCTTATTTACTGGATCTAAATCACCTAACTCATGAGCTATTTCATGAATCATTTCTTTAGCATTCATTGGATCTAGCCAAATGTGAGCATCAAATTCGCCATGTGCATGACCGTGGTCATCATGATCATCGTGGTCGTCGTGGTCATCATGATCATCGTGGTCATCATGATCATCGTGGTCGTCGTGGTCATCATGGTCGTCGTGATCTTCAAAAATCGATTCTTCTCTAAACTTCAATTTATTGATAGTTTCAACTTCCATGAACTCCACAACTTCTGCATTTTTAACAATTGACTCTAGAGGTCTTTCCATGAACGTTTCCATACTTTCACCAACCCAAAATATGATATCTGCTTCTTCTAAAAGTTTGGCGTGAGAAGGTTTTAGTGTAAAGCTATGAGGAGAAGTACTTCCTTCAATTATAAGTGCTGGCTCACCTACACCATCCATTACATTCGCAATTAGTGAATGAAGTGGTTTAATTGTAGTTACAACTTTTAATTCTGCTCTTACAGCTGAAGTTGCAACTAAAATTGATGAAAAGAAAAATACTTTCAAAAGCATCAAAAAAATGTTGTTTTGTCTCATAAAAAATGTTCCTATTAATAATTAAGTCTGTTAATAAACGTAATGTTATAATATTACATTTTAGATTGTAAATATAAAAATGAACGAAAATAATAATTTATTGGTAAGATTAAAAGATTGCGGTGTCCAAAAATCTTCAAAATGGATTGTAAAAGGTATCTCTCTTGAAATTCATAAGGGCAAAATTGTAACCTTGATTGGCCCAAATGGCTCAGGAAAAACAACTACCGCTAAAATTGCACTTAATATTCTAAAATCAGATGAAGGTTCATTTGAAAATTATTCAACAAAAATGGCATATGTTCCGCAAAAAATTAGCATTGATTGGACTATGCCCCTTCGAGTTATAGATTTTATGAATCTAACAAGTCATGTTAATAAAGATGAAACCATTGAAGCTCTAGAATTAACAGGGGTTCAGCATTTAATATACAATGAGATTCATAACTTATCAGGTGGAGAATTTCAGAGAGTTTTAATCGCAAGAGCAATTGCTAAAAAACCAGATCTACTTGTTTTAGATGAACCTGTGCAGGGAGTAGATTTTAAAGGAGAAATAGCTCTATACAATCTTATAAAAGAAATTTGTACCAAATTAAATTGTGGCATCCTTCTTATATCTCATGATCTCCATTTTGTTATGTCTGCAACAGATCATGTAATTTGTTTAAATGGTCACATTTGTTGTTCTGGATCACCTAAATCAATAGTAAAAAATTCTTCCTACATAGAATTGTTTGGAGAACATAATGCTGCTACCCTATCCCTCTATCAACATGAACATGATCATTCACATCAGTCTGATGGGAGTGTTAAAAATTAATGTTTGATGATTTTTTTATTCGTGCACTTGTTGCAGGGGTTGGTATAGCTATTGTTGCCGGACCACTCGGATGCTTAGTTATCTGGAGGAGGTTATCTTATTTTGGTGACACCTTATCTCACTCAGCCATTTTAGGAGTAACATTAGCATACTCATTTAGTTTAAATATTACTTTTTCTGTTTTTGTAATATCAGCTGTTGTTGCCTTACTTCTTGTGAGCTTACAAAAAAGAACGAAACTAGCTGGGGACTCTTTACTTGGACTTCTTGCTCACTCAACACTTGCCATTGGTTTAGTATTGATTGGTTTTTTATCTTACATCCGATTTGATCTCATGGGATTATTATTTGGTGATATTCTTGCAGTTACAACTGCAGACATTGGTTTAGTTTGGATAGGTGGAAGCATAATATTAATTATCTTATATTTTATTTGGAAATCTTTATTCTCAGCAACTGTAAATTATGATTTGTCAGCTGCTGAAGGTATGCGTCCGGAAGTTTCTAATTTTATATTTACACTCTTATTGGCAGGAGTAATTGCTTTGTCTATTAAAATGATTGGGGCACTATTAATTACAGGTTTACTTTTAATTCCTGCGGCTATTGCCAGAAACATTAGCAGCAGTCCTAGACAAATGATTGTTATGGCAATTTTATCAGGTATTTTATCAGTAGTACTTGGATTATTTGCTTCTTTAGAAATAAATACTTCTTCAGGGCCTTCAATAATAGTGGTTGCTTTAATACTTTTCATTATTTCATTAGTTCCTCTTGAGATTAAGGGTCAGTTGCAAAAACGATAACAATTTGGTAATTTAGAATATGTCTTTAGAAACTTTAAACTTAACTAAAAATCAACAAACAGTTCTTGATATTTTAGAAAGCTCATCAGAACCTCTTAAAGCATATACAATCCTTTTTGATATTCAAAAAAAAGGAATTAAATCTCCTCTTCAAGTCTATAGAGCTTTAGATAAGCTTATAGAAATTGGCAAAGTGCATAAGATAGAAAGCAGAAATTCATATATTGCTTGTAAGCATGATGATTGTAATGCAAAAACTTCTACATCTTTTTTGATATGTGAAAACTGTGATAGTGTTACTGAGCTAACTGGAAATAATTTGATTTCTTATTTTTCAAAACAAGCAGAAAAAAATAACTTCAATTATAAAAAACATAATTTAGAAATATTTGGTTTGTGCGAAAATTGTAAACTAAAAAACTAATTTATTAAATTATCAATCTTATTCAGGCATTTATTTAATCCAAGATCATATTTTGTTCGTATAAAATGCTCTTGCACTATTTCAACCCATTTAAATTTTTGTAACGTTTGATGAGATATGTAAAAACAATTTAATGGAAAAGACATATTAAACATTTTTAATATTTCTTGCCTTATTACATTGTTAGTCAACACTGCCAAAGATTCGTGAATATATTTTTCTACAATTTTTTGATCACTTAAAGATGTTTTAGGTAAATTAAATAAACCTCTAAATCTAAAGTATCGATAGATTCTTAAGTAATCTTCTTTTATTCTATCTTCTATTTCACCAATAAAACAAATTTTACTTTCTTTTAAATCTGTTTGGCCATTGTAATAATCATGTAGTTTATTATTGTTTCCAACATATAAAGCATTGAAAGTAAAATCTCTTCTGGCTGAATCTTTTTTCCAGCTGTTGGTGTAAATTACATTTGTATGTCTTCCCATTTGATTAACATCTTCACGTAAAGTTGTAATTTGTATTTTTTGATTATGAGGATAAGCAATTATAGATCCATATTGAATAGCAAAATCATCATATTCAATATTGTTCTTTTTTAGTAATGACAAAACATCCTGAGGCTCCAAAGTTGTTGCTGTATCAATATCTTTGATTTCTCTTTCAAGAAGAGCGTCTCGTATACATCCTCCTACTAATCGGATTTCAATATTATTTTCTTTAAAGATAGATATTAAAAACTTAACATGCTCCAGATTCAATAAATTCGCTATTTTATTTATTTCCATCATCTAGCTATTTCTTTAAAACAATTTATATTACAGGAACCATGTCGACTTCTTCAAAAGAAAATACTCAGGAAATATTTGAAGATATTAAAAAAAACTTAACCAGAGGTGTTAAGGATAGAAAACATGCTTTTCACACCCCTGTAATTAGCAATGTTGATGCTGAAGGCGGAATAGATTCGAGAGTGGTAGTTTTACGAAAATTCGACCCTGCTAATTTAATACTAAACTTTCATACAGATTTTAGATCCCCTAAAGTTTCTAATTTACAAAAAAATAATAAATCTCTTTTTGTTTTTTATGATCATAAACTGAAAATTCAATTGCGTATAAAAACAACTTCTTCAATAAATAATCAAAATGAGAAAGCTAAAGAAATGTGGGATAAGACAAGACTGTTTAGTAGAAAATGTTATTTAACATTAAAAGACCCAAGCTCTGTTACTGAGTTTCCAGAAGATGGTATTCCGGAGCATCTGACTGGTACAGAACCAAGTCATGAAGAAAGTGAGCAAGGTTATAAAAATTTTACCGTAGTCGAAAATAAAATTGACGAAATTGATTGGCTATATTTAGAAATTTCAGGTCATCGAAGATTGAAATTAAAATTTATTAATAATGAACCAGAATACGAATGGTTAATACCTTAGTATAATTTAAAGTTATCAATAATTCTTATTTCACCAATGTATAAAGCAATAAAAAGCCGCGACTCATATAAAACATCAGTTATTTCTAAGTTATTTTCATTTCTGATTTCTACGTAATCAATCTTGTTAATACTATTTTCTAGTATTTGTTTTTTAAAATTATCAAGATTAATATTACTAGATTTTTTTTTACACAAATTTATAAATTCATAAATTTTACTTCCTAATTGATTAAATATTTTTGATTGATCATTGGTAAATTTTGAATTCCTTGAGGATAAGCTCATACCCCTATCATCTCTAATAGAAGGGCATGAAACAATTTTAATATTGTGATTTTTAATTTTTACTAACTCTTGAATTATTTTTATTTGTTGAAAATCTTTTTCACCAAAGTAACTTGTATTCGGCTTAATTATACTAAAGAAAATATCTACAACTGTAGTAACTCCATCAAAATGGCCTGTTCTATATTTATCACATAGAATACCTCTAAAATTTTTTACAATATTTTGTTTTAGTAAATCTGCTGGATAGATTTCTTGTATATCTGGCAAGAATAATAAATTACAACCTATTTTTTCTAATTTAGCGATGTCATCATCTATTGTTTTTGGATAAGAACTGAAATCTGTTTCATTATTAAATTGTGTTGGATTAATAAAAATTGAAGTTACAACAAAATCATTATTTAACTGTGCTTCTTTGATTAGCGATAAATGTCCGTCATGTAAGTTACCCATTGTTAGAACTGAACCAATAGATTTACCTTTGTCTTTAATTAAAACTAAAATTTGCTCTAATTCATTAGTTTTTCTTATAATTTTCATTGAATATTCAAGTAAATATTTGACTTATATATAATGAATTCGTATTAGGCCCAAAGATTTAATATGAAACGTACATATCAACCTAGTAGAGTAATTAGAAAAAGAAGACATGGCTTTAGGGCTAGAATGGCTACTAAGGCAGGTCGTCAGATTATTAACAGGCGCCGTGCAAAAGGAAGAGCTCAGTTAAGCGCTTAATAGGCCTAATGGCCCATAAAATATTTACAATTAAGAAAAGATCTACTTTCGTCATGGTACGAAATGAAGGAAAGTTTGTTAAAAGTAAAAATATGAATGTTCAAATTTTACATAATCAAGATCTAGAAAATTCTATTGGGATAGGATACACAGCGTCTAAAAAAATTGGAAATGCAGTTAAAAGAAATAAAGCAAAAAGAATAATGAGAGAATTAGCCAGAAAAATACTTATTAATGGTAAAATAAATTCATATTATGTGTTAATAGCTAAAACTTCACTACTTGAAGAAAAATTTGAAAAACTGTTATTAGAACTTAAAGAAAAATCAAATGATTAATAAATATATTTCATTCCCTTTAATTTTAATGATTAGATTATATCAGCTTTTTATTTCACCCCTTCTTGGTCAAAACTGTAGATATTTACCTACATGTTCAGAATACTCAGTTAAATCATTAAAAGAACATGGCTTATTTAGAGGATCAATATTATCAATAAAAAGAATTTCAAAGTGTCATCCTTGGGGCTCACATGGTTTTGATCCAGTACCAAAGAAAACCGATTTAAACAAATGAACGAACAACGAAATTTATATCTTGCTATTGGTATTTCAATTGCAATCATTATTTTTTTTCAATTTTTATTTCCAACTCAACCCATTCAAACAACATCCTTAGAAGAAGATGAAGTTTTAGAGCCTGCTACGTCAATTGATGGACAAGGTAATGAATCTATTTCAGAAATAAAAAGTCGGGATGAGGCTTTAATTGAAACAGATAGAGTTATTTTTAGTAATTCATCAATCGAAGGTTCCATAAATCTTAAAGGTGCAATTCTTGATGATCTTATATTATCAAAATATAAAACAAGTTTAGAGCCTGGCTCTGATAATATTCAACTTCTATTACCAGAAGGAACATCAAATCCCTATTACATTGAAACTGGGTGGAAAGAATTGAAAGATACTGAGGTAGAATTACCAAATTTAGAAACAATTTGGAAAACTAACTCTACTACATTAACTCCCTCAAACTCTGTAACATTAAGCTGGACAAATAATCAAAATATAACATTTAAAATTAATTATACGATTGATGATGAGTATATGTTTTCAATTACTCAAGAAATTGAAAATAAAGGAAATAGTAATATTGAAGTATTCCCTTACCGATTAATTAAAAGAATAAATACTCCAGACACTATTAATTTTTTTATTCTTCATGAAGGTTTTATAAGTTTAATTAATGATGAATTATTAGAAAAAAATTATGATGATATTGCTGATGATTGTAATTCATCAATGCCATCTAAGAAGGAATTTTGTGATAACAAAGCGCAAGGTGGTTGGTTAGGGTTTACAGACAAGTATTGGATGTCCGCTTTAATACCTGATGCTGATCAGTCAATTAATGTTAATTATAGATATGGAAATAATGGAAGAGATAGTTACAGAGCCGGATATGTAGGACAAATATACAAAGTTAGTTCTGGTGAAAGATTAGAATACGGTGGAAAATTATTTGTAGGAGCAAAAAAATTAAATGTATTAAGTGCTTACGATGAAAATCTGTCTATCCCAAGATTTACAGATGCTATCGACTGGGGATGGTTTAGTTTCTTAACAAAACCAGTCTCATATGCAATTAATTGGTTTTTTGGTTATGCAGGAAATTTTGGTTTAGCAATTATTGCTTTCACAATTTTAATGCGATTGATCTTGTTCCCTCTTGCACAAGCATCATTTAAATCAATGGCAAAAATGAAAAAACTTCAGCCAGATATGCAAAGATTAAAAGAGACATATCCTAATGATAGACAGAAAATGCAACAAGAATTAATGGCTTTATATAAGAGAGAGGGAGCTAATCCGGTAGCAGGTTGCTTGCCAATTTTAGTACAGATACCAATTTTCTTTTCTTTATATAAAGTTTTATTTGTAACCATTGAAATGTATCATGCGCCTTTTTATGGATGGATTCATGATCTTTCTGCTCCTGATCCATTAGGGTTAATGACAGTATTCGGTTTAGTCCCATGGGATGTACCTCCATTACTTTCAATAATTGATATTGGAATTCTTCCAATAATTATGGGTTTCACAATGTGGTTACAGCAAAAATTAAATCCAGCACCTGCTGATCCTACACAAGCTAGAATTTTTGCATTACTTCCTTTTGTATTTACTTTTGTACTAGCTGGATTTGCGGCTGGTTTAGTTTTATATTGGTCTGTAAATAATATTTTGTCAATTGCTCAACAGTGGTTCATTCAAAGAAGAATACTAGCCAAAAATGGCTAGCCTAAATAAAAATCTAAATAAGTTTTTCAATAACAATAAGTTTGTAGGTTCATTTCCTTCGTATAAAGATATTCCTAACTTAGAGATTAAAAGGGAATGTTGTTTTATAGGAAGATCAAACGTTGGAAAATCAAGCTTAATTAATTCAATAACTGGAACTAAAAAATTAGCTAAAACAAGTAAAACACCAGGAAGAACGCAGGCGATAAATATTTTCGTTATTAGTGAAAAAATAAATATGATAGATTTACCGGGTTATGGTTATGCAAAAGTATCAAAAGTTGTAAGAGAAAATCTGATGACACTTATAGAAGAGTATATTGAAAATAGAGATAAACTAGATCATGTTTTTTTACTAATAGACTCAAAAGTTGGAATCAAAAATTCTGATATAGATATGTTTGATTTATTAGGTAGTTGTTCAAGAAAATTCTCAATAATTTTAACAAAAATCGATAAAGTTTCTAAAAGTTATTTAGATTATCAAAAGAAATCAATTCTGAGTTTAATGAAAAATTATAAAGATTCTTTTGAAAATATCTATCAATCTGAAACAAAGAAAAATAATGGTATTACTGAAATCCAAAGATCTATATACGGGATTTCACAATCATCATGAAATTTGATTTTTTATCAGAAAGTGATCAAGCTTATTTTATTCATAAAGCTTCTACATTAGTTGAAGCTCTTCCTTACATAAGAGAACATAGTGGCGATACAATTGTTATAAAGTATGGTGGGCATGCAATGGGAGATAAAAAACTCTCTGAAAGTTTTTCAAGAGATATTGGTCTATTAAAAGAAGTTGGTATTTCACCCGTAATAATCCATGGTGGTGGACCACAAATTGGTGAAAGATTAAAATCCAAAAATATAGCTTCAAATTTTGTTGAAGGATTAAGAGTTACAGATAAGGAAACAATTAAAGTTGTTGAAGAAGTTTTGTCAAAAGATATTAATTCTGAAATTGTTGACTCTATTTCTGCTTCAGGTGGAAAGGCAATTGGTATCTCTGGAAATGATGGTTTAATTACTGCAAGAAAATTGAACGTAGAACTAAAAAACAGTGATTCAAATATTGAAAAAATTGTTGATATTGGTTTTGTTGGAGAACCAAAATCTTTAAATAAAAATATTCTAGAAGATTTTATAAAAAAAGATCAAATACCAGTTATTTCACCTTTAGGTAAAGATGAAGAAAATTTTACTTACAATATTAATGCTGACACAGTAGCTGGTTTTGTTGCTGGCGAATTGAAAGCAAGTAAACTACTATTATTAACTGATGTTCCTGGAATTTTTAATGAAGAAAAAAAATTAATATCCTCATTAACATTAAAAGAAGCAATAGAAATATCTGGTATGGATTATATTTCGGGGGGAATGAAACCTAAAATTCAAACATGCATTGATGCTATGGAAAAAGGTGTTTCTAAATCTACAATTTTAGATGGTAGAATTCCACATTCAGTTATACTAGAACTATTCACCGAACATGGTATTGGAACACAAATAAGTAATAATTAAATGAAATTTAAAGAAAAAATAAATACGTGGATATTTGATTTGGATAACACATTATATTCTGCTGATAGTGGAATTTTTCAGCAAGTTCATAAATTAATGGGTGAATTTATTGCTAAAAATTTAGATATGAATTTATCTGATGCAAAGAAGTTACAATCAAAATATTATAAGCAACATGGAACAACCTTAAGAGGGTTAATGGATAATCACGGTGTTGAAGCAGATTATTTTTTAGAAGAAGTACATAAATTAGATTATTCAATAGTTAGTCCAAATGAAAATTTAAATAATGAACTTCATAAACTTGAGGGTAGAAAAATTATTTATACTAATGCTAATAAAAAACATGCCTTAGATGTTTTAGATAGAATTAATCTAACAAATTTTTTTGATGAAATTTTTGATATAAAAATGGCAAATTATATTCCAAAACCCGAAATCAGCCCTTACAATCTAATTATTGAATTATTCAATATTGATGCAAATACTTCTGCAATGTTTGATGATATTGCTAAAAATTTAGTTCCTGCTAAAAAAGTTGGCTTTACCCCTGTTTGGGTTGATGCTGGATATGAAAACTTTTCAGATGATATTGAAGCATCAAAAGAATATTTAGATTTTCAAACTAGAGATTTGAGTTTATTTTTAAAAGATGTAAATGAGGGTAAAATATGAGTGAACTTGAAAAAATTATTAATGATGCATTTGAAGATAGAGAGAATATTAATGTAAATACTTCAGGAGATATTAGAAATGCAGTAGATGACACATTAAACAAACTCGATAGTGGAAATATAAGAGTGTGTGAAAAAATTGATAATGAATGGCAAGTTAATCAATGGATAAAAAAAGCAATTCTTTTAAGTTTTAGATTAAATGACAATGATATTATTAAAGCATCACATGCTACTTGGTTTGATAAGGTAGAAAGTAAAACTGCAAACTGGACTAAAGATGATCATCTGAAATCAGGATTTCGATATGTACCAGACGCTGTTGTAAGAAAATCTGCATTTATTGCTAAAGGTGTTGTTTTAATGCCTTCTTTTGTAAATCTTGGTGCATATGTTGATGAAGGAACAATGATTGATACTTGGGCAACAGTTGGTTCATGTGCGCAAATAGGTAAAAACTGTCATATTTCTGGAGGCGCTGGTATTGGAGGTGTACTTGAACCTCTTCAAGCAAATCCTGTAATTATTGAAGACAATTGTTTTATTGGAGCAAGAAGTGAAGTGGCTGAAGGTGTTATTGTTGGTGAAGGTGCGGTTTTATCAATGGGTGTATTTATTGGAGCGTCTACAAAAATAGTCGATCGATCAACTGGAGAAATTCATATGGGAAAAGTTCCAGCGTATTCAGTTGTGGTACCAGGTACGTTACCAGGAAAAAAAGAAGGGGATATTAATCCTTCTTTATACTGTGCTGTTATTGTTAAGAGAGTTGATGAAAAAACCAGAAGCAAAACATCAATCAATGATCTTTTAAGAGATTAATGTCAGAAATTAATTTTGATCCTGTTACTCTTACACAATCCTTAGTTAAATGTGCAAGTGTAACTCCAAAAGATGAAGGCGCTTTAACAGTCGTTGCAAATCATTTAAATGCTATAGGATGTGACTGTCATCCATTAACTTTCTCTGGAAACAATTCTTATGAAGTAAAAAATTTATTTGCAACAATAGGAAATGAAGGAAAACATTTTGCTTATGCTGGTCATACAGATGTAGTTCCCGTAGGAAATGAAACTTCATGGAAATATCCTCCTTTTTCTGCAAAAATAGATGGAGGCAAACTTTATGGAAGAGGTAGTGAAGATATGAAAAGCAGTGTTGCTTGTTTCATCAGTGCCGCTAAAAGATTTGTAGATAAATATAAAAATCTTCCTGGCAAGATTTCATTTATTATTACAGGAGATGAAGAAAGAGATTCTGTAAACGGCACACCTAGAATTCTAGAATGGGCAAGTAAACAAAATTATAAGTTTGATCATTGTCTTGTTGGTGAGCCAACTTCTAAAAATGAGGTCGGGGATAAAGTAAAAATTGGAAGAAGAGGATCAGTAAGTTTCTTTTTTCAAGTAAAAGGTATTCAAGGGCATACGGCGAATTCTCATTTAGCTGAAAATTCTTCACATCACTTAGTGAATTTATTAAATAGTATATTAGAAGAACCGCTCGATGAAGGTAATGAAAACTTTTTACCAACATCAGTTCAAATTGCTACTATTGATATTGGCAATCCTGTTCAAAACGTAATTCCAGAATTAGCTAAAGCAACAGTTAATATTAGATTTAATGATATGCACTCATCTGACTCACTTATAAAATGGATTGATAATAAAATAGAAAAGATTTTCTCTAAACTGGAAAACGCTAGCTGCACTTATACATATGATGCAACAGCTGAGTCATTTCTGAATAAAGCAGGTGATTTATATAATATTATTTCTCAGTCAGTCTCTGATATTACTGGTAGAAATAGTCCGCCTGAGCAAGCAACCGATGGTGGAACTTCTGATGCAAGATATATAAAAAACTATTGTGAAGTGGTAGAGTTAGGCCTTAGGAATCAAACTCTTCATAAGGTCGATGAGTTTGTATACATTGAAGATATAATCCAACTGGAAAAAATTTATTTTCAAATTTTAGAAAATTATTTTAAGTCAAATTAATTATTTTGTATATTTAGTTGCTTCTTCTGAACCAGAAGTGGAACTTCCTTTACTGTAAGAGTGTGCCCCCATTCCAGCAAGATTACCATCTTTAACAATAAGATATTGATCTCTGATATTATTTCCATCAAAAAAACATTCTAAAATTTCTCTAACTCCTGCAGCATATCTTGCTTGTGCCGATAAAGATGTGCCTGATGTATGAGGCGTCATGCCATTATTAGGCATATCTCGCCACACGTGATCGTTTGGTGCAGGTTGGGGAAACCACACATCCCCTGCATAACCACTTAGTTGACCTGATTGTATAGCTCTTGCCACAGCATCCTTATCACATATTTTTCCTCTGGCTGTGTTTACAATGTAGGCACCTTTTTTCATTTTGCTTATACGCTCATCGTTAAAAAGATGTTCTGTTTCTGGATGAAGGGGGCAATTAATTGTTACAACATCACAAATTTCCAACATTGAGTCTAAATCTGCATGATACGTTAAATTTAGTTCTTTTTCGATGCTTTCAGCTAGTCTATGCCTATCAAAGTAGTGCAAATGAGTGTCAAATGGTTTCATTTTTCTTAGAGCATCTAAACCAATTCTTCCAGCAGCAACTGTACCTATATGCATACCTTCAACATCATAAGATCTTTTCACTGCATCAGCAATATTCCATCCGCCAGATTTTGCGATTGCATGTTGATTACGATAATCTCTTACCAAAGAAAGTATCATCATAACAATATGTTCTGCAACTGATCTAGAATTACAATAAGTAACTTCTACTACATCTACTTTATTATCCATTGCGGCTTGAAGATCTACATGGTCAGAACCTATACCAGCAGTAATTGCCATTTTAAGATTTGGAGCACTTTCAATTCTTTTTCTAGTTAAATAATAAGGCCAAAAAGGTTGTGATATAACTATATCTGAATCAACTAATTCTTTGTCAGCCTGACATCCATCAATATCTTTATCAGAAGTAACAACTAAAGTATGACCCTGTTCTTCTAAAAATTTTCTTAAACCTAATTCTCCAGAAACACATCCCAGTAATTCACCTGGGTTAAAATCTATATCTTTAGGAGATGGAAGAGTCATTCCATCAGGATACTTTTCAATTTTTGGAAGACTGTTTAAGGCATAGCTTTCAGGCATTCCTGTAGTAGGATCATCATATAAAACACAAAAATTTTCATAAAATAATTATATTTATTTTTAAAATATATTTTTAAAAATATTTTTTTTTACTTAAGTCCTAATAAATTTAACTAATTTGTAATTATTTTAAATTTAAGTTTTATGCTTAATACTCAGACTGTTTATGAATAAATGATTTTTGGATATCTCTTTTTTGTTAAATTGAGCTATTAAGACATTTTCAAGATTTCTAGTCAGTAGAGTATTATCGTTTTCTGAAAGAAAAGAATATAAATAGCCATTGTTCAAAGCAAAATCTCTCTCAAATAATTGGTGGTCCCATATTGCGGCATAACTGCCTAAACCAAAATGAGAGGTTACATTAGAATAATCAGAATTAAACATGATATTTTGATTATTAAATATTGCAAAATCAAAAATTTCTTCACCACTAATTTTATAAAATGTATTAAAAATAGAAAGGTAAATTTGTTTAATATCAGATCTATAAATCCGTGAGTTAAAAATATTATTTGTGATATTTAAATCAATAATTTTTGATATATAACCAACTACAAAACTAGATGAGCCTTTGATAGGATCTAATTTATCAAATTTTAAATCTAAATTAGATAAATTTGGTTTTTCGATTTGAATAAAATCGTAATTTTTATTGCTTGATATTTTTTTGATACTTACACCATAGTTTAAAATTTTTTTGTAATTACCTGGTGCTTGAAGACCTACTAAATACAAGATCGTATTCAAACATAAATCAATATTTGACGATAAAAATTGGTTAAACACTATTCAAAAGTACTTATTTTTTTAAAAAAATAAAATTTATTTTATTTTTGTTATTTTTATTAACTTAGATAAAAATTTTAATATTAGAATAATTCTAAAATTTAATAAAAATGCTTATTAGATTCGACATCAGATTTTAACTTATGATTTTTTTTATATATTTTATATTTTGTAAACATATATTCTATAGCTGATTCGATTACTGTAACACCTGCAACATGTGGAGTAATAGAAACATTTGTTAATTCCCAAAGTTTATTTGAAGGTTTAAGCGGTTCACTCTTAAAAACATCTAAATAAGCAAAAAAATCTTTATTACTTTTTGAGTGTTCAACAAGTGCACTTTCATCAATAGCGTTACCTCTACCAATATTTATTAAACATGATTTTTTTTTCATTTTTTTTAGAAAAGATGCATTAATGATATTATCTGTTTCAGGTGTTGCTGGTAAAATTGAAACTATAACATCAGAATTTTTAATAAATTTTATTATATTTTTTTTTGTATATATTTTAATATTTGATAATCGCTTGGGAGATTTCTTAAACGCAATTACATTGTAATTTAAATTAACCAATTTTTTTGCAATGCGTGAACCAAGAAAACCTAAACCAAGAATACCAACAGTTAAGTTTTCATTATCAATTGGAGTTCTCTCACCTGACCAGTATTTTTTTATTTGAGAATTTTGAAAAATTTTAAAATTTAATTGATAATTTAGTATTTGTGCTAAAGTGTAATTAGCAATTCTTTCTGCCATTTTTGAGTCCTTTATTCTTACAATAGGTATTTTTTTATTATAACTTTTTAATTTTAATATGTGATCAATGCCTGCTCCCATAGAAAAAATGACTTTGAGATTTTTTAATTTTGAAAGTGTTTTGTCGGGCAAATTCCAAATAATTGCATATTTTACATCATCAAATTGTTTGTAATCTTTGATAGAAATTATTTTTTCATTTTTAAAATATTTTTTTATTGTTTTTTTCCAAATATCAATTTTATCAAAAGTTGTATTATGAAATAAAATGGTCATTGAATATCATCTATTAACTTATTGTATTTTACTACTTGTTTTTCCCAGATTAATTCGTTTTCTGCTCTATTTTTTGCATTTTGTCCTAATTGAATTCTATTTTGATTGTTCTCAACTAAATTCTTAATTGATTCGTCTAATTCATTAAAATTATTAATAATTAAACCTGTTTTATTATGCAATACAGCTTCAGGAGTACCTCCAACATTTGAGGCAATTGAAGGAATTCCGTATTGTGCTGCTTCAATGTATGCGATTCCAAAACCTTCAATAGAATTTGCATGAGTTTCATCTATTGTAGGCATGATCATAATATCAGTCTTAGAAAAAATAAATTTTTTTTGATTTTCATTTATTGTTCCAACTAACTTCACATTTGATTCTAGATTATAATTTTTTATTTCTTGCTTTATATTCTCTAACTGATCACCTTCACCAGCAATTATATATTGAATATTTGGATAAATTTTTTTTAAATTAAAAATAGATTTAAGAATATACGAATGTCCTTTTCTTTTTTCTAGTCTGGCAAGAGTAAGTAACGTTGGATAACTAACTTCTAAATCTATTTCTTGTTCTATAATATTCTTAGTAGATTTTACACCTGGATAGATAACTTCAATTTTTTTAAAGTTTTCACTTATTTTTGAAAGTAAGTTTTTAGTATATGATGAATTGACCACTAATGCGTTTGCTAATTCTAAAACTTTCTTTATTCGTTTATGATGATTATTATTTTTGATTATTATTTCATTTCCATGAACAAGAGTAATAATTGGTATTTTTTTCTCTTTTAAAAAATTAATTGGTAACTCAAGACTTTTCCAACTATCAGTGATGACCGCATCAATATTATTTGAAGTACAAATATTTTTAAGTTGATTAAATTTATTTCTTTTTCTTAAAAATTTTAAACCTTTAAATCTTAATATTGTAAAATTTTTATTATTTTTATCAAATTCTAAATCTTTTGAAACATCTTGCTGGTCAGCTAAGACTTTTACATCGTGTTTAAGACTTAAATTTAATGCTATATCATACATCAATGTTTCAATTCCCCCTACTCTAGATGGAAAGCATTGTGTTAAAATTATTATCATTGAAAGTTATAATATTATAAAATTTATGAAGTATTAATAGACAAAGTCAATCAGGTACAATTAATTTTAATCATTATTAAATAATTTAAGTATATTTGATTTTTTAGCATATTCTTGTATATGCATTTTTTGCATAATAATATTCATATTTTTATACTTTTAATGCATAGAATAATTACTATTTTATAATTGGAAGGAATAAACAATGATTAATGTTTTTAATTTTTTTAATAAAGTTTACGATGATTTAAGTGACAAAAACTATAATAAAGATGAGGATTTAGTTAAATATTTTAAATCTGAATACGGTAATGAGTGGAAAATTGAATTAGATAAACATCTTTTAAGATCTGAGTTTAAAATCAATAAAAAAGCCGCATAATTGGCGGCTTTAACTAAACTTCAGAAGTTACCTTTTTAAGCCAATCTCTTTCATGATTATCAAGGTGCGTGTGCAATGTTTCATATACCTTTCTATGATATTTATTCAGCCAATGTCTTTCAATTTGATCAAGCATGTTACTCTCAATGAGATCCAAATCTATTGGACACCACGAGATGTTTTCAAAATATAATTTATTATCATTATTCTCTTTTATCACGACTAAATTTTCTGTTCTTATACCATATTCATTTTCTTTATAGTATCCAGGTTCATTGGATAAAATCATTCCTGGAAGCAACTCAACGCTATCAAACATTGATTTTTTTGCAATACGTTGTGGAGCTTCATGGACACTCAAAAAACTTCCTATTCCGTGACCGGTACCATGATCATAATCTAAATTAATTTCTTGTAGACTTTTTCTTGCTAGATAATCAATATCATTTCCTTTTGTTCCCTTTTCAAAAACATGATTTGATAATGCAATATGACCTTTAAGAACTCTCGTAAATCTATCTTTTTGTTCTGTTGTTGCTTTACCTAAAATTATAGTTCTTGTTATATCGGTTGTTCCATCAAAATATTGCCCTCCTGAGTCAACAAGGTAAATATTATTATCTGAGAAAAATGATTTTCCTTCTTCAGTAACACGGTAATGAGGAAGGGCTGCATTTTGATCAATTGCTGATATTGTATCAAAAGATAGAGAATGAAAAAATTCATTTTTTCTTCGCAGATTTTCTAAATGATGTGCAACACTTATTTCATCATTTGATTTAGGGTCCATGATATTTTTTAACCAATAAATATATTTGGTAATACTAACACCATCTCTTATATGTGCTTTTTTTGCTCCATCTAGTTCAGTTTCATTTTTGATAGCTTTTAACAAAATACATGGATTTACTAAATTTTTAGTATTTATTTTTTGTTTTCTTAAAAGATCTAAAAAATAAAAAGTGGTGGAATTAAAATCTATACCAATTGATTCGGATGAATTAATGTTATTAAAAATTGATCCGATATTTTCAATATTATTAATATTTATTAGTGTTTGGATTTCTTTTTTTAGAATTTCTGGCATTGAAGACTCTTTAACATACAAAGAGTGTTTATTATTCTTTGAAATTAGAAAATAAGAATAAAGCAGCGGTGTATATTTAATATCATCTGCTCTTAAATTTAATAACCAAGCAATATTATCAAGTCCAGAAATAAAGTAATGATCAATTTCATTTTGATCTAAAAATTTTTTTAAAATATCTAATTTTTCACGTCTGTCCTGACCAGCAAAACTTGTTGGGTGATCAAATATATCTGTATACTGAGTTTTTGGTTGATTTTCCCATATTAAATCAACAAAATTTTTATCTATTAGTTGGAGTTGAGATGTTGAATTCTCTAACATTTTTTCCACTTTTTCAATTTCTATAATTGAATGAAGAGTTGGATCTAATGCAATTTTATATTCTTCTTCTAA
This sequence comes from uncultured Alphaproteobacteria bacterium, assembly GCA_902517315.1. The sequence goes on along the minus strand of CABYBP010000012.1, from coordinate 1,181 downwards.
TAAAATTTTTTCTAAATCTGTCCAAAAGTTATTTAAATGTTTTGCCTGAATTTCTTTGGCATTAATTTGAGTATTCGCTTGAAAAGTATATCGTCCATCGACATACAAGAAGGCATCTGTTGGCATTATAATTGCTCTTCCTGCTGAACCAGAAAAATTTGTTATAAAATTTAATCTTTCCGCATTTGTGGAAATATACTCATTTAAATATTGATCACTTCTATTAATGACAAAAATATCGATATCTTTTTCTTTTAATAGATTTTGTAATTTTTTTAAATTTGATTGATTCATTATAACTTATTAAATAAACTTAGATCGATATTTCCACCGGAAATCATAACTATAATTTTTTTATTTTTAACATCAATTTTATTGTTTAATACTGCTGCAGCTGCAACGGCTCCTCCTGGCTCCACAACTATTTTAAGTTGTTCAGCTAGCAAAATTATAGTTTTTGTTACTTCTTCATCAGAAACACTTAGTCCTCCTTCAAGATTATTTGAATTAATTTGAAAAGTTATATTACCAGGTTGTGGTGCTAATAGTGCGTCACAAAAAGATTTAGCATTTTTTTTATTTTCTATAATTTTACCAGCTTCTAAAGATCTTTTTGTGTCATCAAATTCATCGGGCTCCACAGAATATGATCTTATATTTGGATAGATATGCTTTAAGTATGTTGATGTTCCTGCAATAAGACCTCCACCTCCACAACAACATAAATACAGATCAGGTTCAATTGATTGCTCTTTCAAATCATTTACAATTTCGATAGCTGCAGTTCCCTGACCAGCAATTATATCTTCATCATCATAGGGTTTAATTAAAGCTCTATTATCCTTCTTTTGAATTTCATTTCCTATCTCTTCTCTACTTTGAAAGTAAGTGTCATATAATATTACCTCTGCTCCATATTTTTTTGTATTTTCAATTTTTATTTGAGGTGCTGTTTTAGGCATTATTATTTTTTCACTACAGTATTTTTTTGAAACCTTCAAATTCTGGGTGTCCAAGGTATAAATGTTTATTATTGCCAGCATTTTTATGGGCCAATCGAAATTCTTCTGATTTAGTCCAATTAATAAAATCTTCTTCACTATTCCAAATACTATGTGATGCATAAAGGGTATATTCTTCAGTAGTTTTACCTTTAATTAAATTAAATTTTTTAAATCCAG
>CABYBP010000011.1 GCA_902517315.1 uncultured Alphaproteobacteria bacterium | reverse complement strand
GTTTTATGAATATTTTCATTGATTAACACATGCTTATATTCTTTATAATGTTTCATCTCATTAATAGCATATGATAATCTTAAATTTATCTCTTTATTATTATCTCTCCCTCTTTTTATTAATCTTCTTTTTAGTTCTGATTTTGAAGGTGGAAGAATAAAAAAATCTATTATTTTTTCTTTTTTATAAAAACTTCTGATTTTTCTAGCCCCCTTCCAATCGATATCAAATAATATGTGTTTTTTTCTTTTATTTGCTCTAGTAATATTTTTGTATGGTGATCCATAATAATTATTAAAATTTTCAGCAGTTTCAATAAAAAAATTTTGTTTTTTTAAATTTTGAAATTTATTTTTAGAAATAAAATAATAATCCTTTCCATTCACTTCATTTAATCTTTTACTTCTAGAAGTATAGGAGATAGAAAGATTAATATTCTTCATTTTTTTAATCAATAACTTACATAGAGTAGTTTTCCCAGCACCTGAAGGTGAAGAAATTATTATTAACTTATTTATTATTTCTGTAGTCATTAAGTTTTTTTTTATGCTCTTCGAAAGATTTTGAGAATATATGCCTATTTAATGAATTATCAAAAAAATAAAACAAAAAATCCGTGTCATAATTTGTAAAAATAATATCAATTGTTTTTTTCCCGACATAGGAAATAGGTTTTGGAGGTAGTCCAGTATTATAATAGGTATTATAAGGGTGTATAATTTTCAAATCATTATATAATAATTTTCTTTCCAAATTATATTTACCATCTGTTAAAGCATAAAGAACAGTTGCATCTATTTGTAATTTCATCCCAATATTTAATCTATTTTTTATGACAGAAGATATTTTTCTTTTATCCTCAAAATCCAGTCCCTCTTTTTCAATTAATGAGCCAATAGTCATTACATCATGATCCGAAAAAGAATTATAAATTTCTTTATGTGAATATTTTAATAAATATTCTTTTTTTATTTTATTTAATTTCTGATAAAAATTATTAAAATCACTATTATTTTCAAAGTAATAAGTATCAGCAATAATATCCTCGTAAGGAATTTTTTTTACATCTTTAAAATGCTTAGTTAACTCATCAAATAATTGATCTTGAGACCATCCTTCAACTATTGTAATTTTGTTAATTATGTTACTAGGTTGTGAAATAATCTTTAAAATTTCAATTTTGGATATATTTTCTTCAATATAAAATTCTCCAAAATGGATGAATTTATTAAAAAAAATTTTATTAAAGTGATAATAAATATTTACAAAAAAAAACTCATAACTTGATAGATTTTTAACATTTTTTTTTAAAACTAATTCTAAATCTGAACCTTTATCAATTGATATATAATTATCCATTAAATTAATTCTTTTGTTTAGGGTATTAAAAAATAGTATAAAAAACAAAAGTAAAGATAATATTAAAACTAAACTAAAAACTTTTAAATAATAGTGCAGTGTTTGTTCCCCCAAAACCAAAAGAGTTACTTAGAGCATATGTTATTTTTTTTTGCAAAGGTATTTTAGGAACTAAATTTATATTTGTTGTTTCAATTTGATTTTCTAAGTTTAGAGTAGCAGGTAACACATTATTATTAATAGACATAATTGAGAATATTGACTCAACACTACCTGCGGCACCAAGAAGATGACCAATAGAGGATTTTGTTGAACTCACGAATATATTATGTTGAAATAATCTTGAGATAGCACTGAGTTCTATTTCATCACCTTTTATTGTCGAAGTACCATGAGCGTTTATATATTCAATTTTGTCAGATGATACTTTTGCCATTCTAAGTGCCGCATTCATAGCTCTAAAGCCGCCATCACCATCATCAGCAGGAGCTGTTATATGATGAGCATCTCCAGACATTCCATAACCCACTAACTCAGCATATATATTTGCACCTCTTTTTTTAGCGTGCTCCATTTCTTCAAGAACGACAATACCAGAGCCCTCTCCCATAACAAATCCATCTCTATCCTTATCCCATGGTCTTGATGCCTTATGTGGTTCATTATTAAATGAAGTGCTTAGGCTTCGTGCTGCACAAAAACCAGCTATTCCAAGTTTACAAACAGCAGCCTCAGATCCACCAGCTATCATTATGTCAGCCGCACCTCTCTTTATCATTTCACCAGAGTCTCCAATTGAATGAGCTCCTGTTGCACATGCAGTAACTACAGAATGATTTGGTCCTTTGAAACCATTTTTAATTGAAATTTGACCAGATAATAAATTAACTAATGAAGATGGAATAAAAAATGGAGATAATTTTTTTGGTTCAGTACTATTTACCGTTAATGAACCCTCATAAATAGTTTCAAGTCCTCCTATACCTGAACCTACTGATACACCTACTCTTAGTTTTTCTTGATCATTAAGATTGCTTAAATCAGCATCTTCTATTGCCATTTTAGCTGCTACTAGACCATATTGTATAAACCTATCATTTCTTTTTATATCTCGTATATCTAACTTAGAGGACGCATTAAAGTAGTCATCTTCCTCCTCTTTATTATTGATATAACCTGCAATTTTTGCAGGTAAATTTGAAACATCAAAATGTTTAATTTGTTTTATACCAGATTTGCAATCAAGAAGGTTTTGCCAAGAAAGATCTTTGTTATTACCTAATGTGGTAAGTAAACCCATTCCAGTAACAACTACTCTTCTCATTATGGTATTCTTATTAAAAGTTTTATTTTTTACTTTCTATATAATCTATTGCATTTTGGACTGTTTGTATAGTTTCAGCTGCATCATCCGGTATTTCAATTCCAAATTTCTCTTCAAAAGCCATGACCAACTCAACGGTATCTAAGCTGTCTGCACCTAAATCATCTATAAATTTTGCTTCAGGAACAACTTTTGAAACATCTATACCTAAATGATCTACAACAATTTTTTTTACCTGATCTTGAATTTCACTCATATTTTTCTCCTTATTGTTTCTTTTAAATTATTTTTTGAATGCGTGTCAACCAATTAAACCATTAACATGCCACCATTAACATGAAGATTTTGTCCTGTTATGTAGGAAGAATCTTCAGTAGATAAAAAATAAACTAAATTAGCAACATCTTCTGGTCTACCAAATTTTGCCATTGGTATTCTTGATAAGTAAGAATTTTTCTGAGCTAAACTTAAATTATCAGTCATTGGAGTTGCAATAAAGCCAGGAGAAATGATATTCACATTAATATTTCTTTTTGCAACTTCAAGAGCTATCGATTTATAAAGCCCAATAATTCCAGATTTAGAAGCAACATAATTAGATTGTCCAGGATTACCAGTACTACCAACAATAGATGAAATTCCAATGATTTTTCCATATTTACGAGAAAGCATATTTGGGAGTAAAGATTTTATTATTTGAAAATTTGAATTTAAATTTGTCTGAATGACTTCAGACCACTGATTAGATTTCATCCTAAAAATTAGATTATCTTTTGTAATACCTGCATTATTAACTATTACTGAAATATCTTGGTGTTCTTTAGAAATATTGCTTAAGTTAGTTTGGAGATCTTCTTCATCTGACAAATCTAATTTATAATAAAAATTGTTATTTCCATATTTATTTTTTAATAGATGGATTTTTTCATCTGAACTTGAAGTAAGAATTAATATAAAGTTATTTTTTATAAATTTTTCACATATTGCAGAGCCAATACCGCCAGTTGCTCCAGTTAAAAAAATTTTTTTAATTTGACTCATTTTTTAAATCAGAAATAGTATTAATAGAAGTAATTTCAAAATTTTTTGAGATTCTATTAATCAAACCACTTAAAACTTTATTTGGACCAATTTCAATAATATATTTTTCACCTATTTCCTCAAGTTTTTTTATACTTTGAGTCCATTTAACCTGATTGGCCATTTGGTTTTGCAAATTTTTTTTAATTGAGATATTATCTAAGTGATCATTTGCATCATAGTTTGATATAATTTTAATGTTATTTTTATTAAATTTTAATTTTTCAATTTCTAAACTTAATTCTTCTTGAGCTTTTAACATGTATTTGCTGTGAAATGCTGCAGATACATTTAAATCAACAAATCTTTTTATATTTTTTTTTAAAAATATATCTCGACTTCTTTTTAATTCATTTTTATTGCCTGAAATAACAACTTGAATTGGAGAATTATCATTTGCAACCTCTATATCTAAATCATTATTTTTAATTATTTCATTTACAAAAACAGAATCTTTTCCAATTAATGCTGCCATTGAAGTTTCATTTGGGGAAACTGCACTGTTCATTAACTCTCCTCTTAATTTAAGTATAATACTAATTTCTTTTAAACTAACCCTATTACTACACGCTAATGCCGTATATTCACCTAGCGAATGGCCCAACATTATGTTAGTATCAATAGTACTTAAATTTTTTTCATTCATATAAATTCTGAAAATTACATATGATGATGCAAATATACAAATTTGAGTAAATTTTGTTAAATCAAGTCTTTTTTTGACATTTTCAAATATTATGTTCCTAATATTTATATTTGTGTAATCTTCAATCTCTTCAAATATTTTTCTAGCTAAAGTAAAATTATCATTAAAATCCTTTGCCATTCCTACAAATTGGCTACCTTGACCTGGAAATACAATTGATGTCATTAAAACTTGATTTATTTTAAAATTTTAATATATGCAAGGTCAACTTCTCTTATATTATTAATATAAGATAAACCATGGAGTTTTATGAGCAAATTTGAAGTAGTACTTATTTTTAATCCGGAGATTAGCAATAATATTCTAGATAAAGAACTCGAAAATTTTAAATCTATCCTGAAATCAAGCTCTGCTATTATTATAAATGAAGAAAACTGGGGTTTAAGAGATTTAAGTTACAATATACAAAAATTTAAAAAAGCGTTTTATAAATTTTTACAAATAGAAGGTTCTGGCCAAATAATTAAGAATATTAGTAAAGATTTAAATCAATCTGAAAATTTAATTAGATATTTATTTATTAAGGTTGATAATCATCAAGAATTACCAACGAAATTAAATTATGAAAAAAAATAAATTTAAACATAGAAAAGAAGAGAAAACTAACTCACCTTTTGAAAATAAAAGAAAATTTTGTCCATTTAGTCTGCCTAACTCACCAGTTATTGACTATAAAGATATAAGGCTTTTGAATAGATATATTACTGAAAAAGGAAAAATTATACCTAGTAGAATAACAGGGGTATCGTCAAAAAAACAAAAAGAATTAGCTAAAGCTATTAAGAGAGCTAGGTTTTTATCCTTAATGTCATTTACAAATAAGATATTTTTATCATGAAGATTATTTTAACAACAACAATTAAAAAACTAGGTAAAATTGGTGATAGAGTTACGGTAAGATCAGGATATGCTAGAAACTTTTTATTTCCAAATAATATGGCCCTTAGAGAAAATAAAAAAAATTTAGAGTATTATGAAAAAATTAAAGATGAGATGAACAAAAATGAGGATATTAAACTGAATGAGGCTAAAAATATAATCGATCAAGTTAAAACTGTTAAATTTGTTTTTACAAAAGAGGCTGATGAAAAAGATCAATTATATGGGTCAATTTCTAAAAAAGAAATTATAGATTTTTTATCAAAAAATAATATTAAAATAAAATCTGACGATCTTCAGATTAAGGATCAAATTAAAACCATTGGTGAGCATAAAATAGAGATAAGTCCATATGAGGGAATAAAACAAGAAATATCTGTTAAAGTCGAAAAAAACTAATTTATTCACACAATTAATATATTATTAACTTATTAGTTTCCGTAGTTCTTGTTGTATTTTTTAAGATAGTTTAATTAGTATAAATGTCTGTTGAACTTATTAATTCGAAAGAAAATATAAATATTGAAGATAAAAATTTTTCAAATATAGAAGCTGAATTAGCATTAATTGGTTGTATTTTATGGGATAATAGAAACTATGAAAAAATATCTGATTTTATAGATGAAAAACAATTTGTTGATGAAACAAATAAAATCATTTTTTCAACTATCAAAAATTTATTGGATAAAAATATTTTAGTCTCTCCCATTACATTAAAAAATTATCTGCCTGATAGCATAGATAGCTTTAGTACTCTAAATTACCTGAATAATCTAAAAGATAGCGCACCTTCTACACAAAATACATATAATTATGCCAAAATTATTTATGATTTATATGTCAAAAGAAATTTAGTTGGAATAGCTCATGGTATTATTAATGAAACAAGTTCTAATAATAATACTGCATCTGAAAGTCTTATAGAAAATGCTGAGAACGATTTGTACAATTTATCACAAAGCGGGAATACAGAAAGATCATTTATTAATTTTGGAAATGCACTTAATGGCGCAGTACAAATAATAAGTGAAGCTTATAAAAGAGAGGGTAAGATTGCAGGTGTGCCAACTGGATTTAAAGACTTGGATAAAAAATTAGGTGGATTACATAAATCTGATCTAATAATTATAGCTGGTAGGCCGTCAATGGGGAAAACAGCATTAGGTACAAATATTGCATTTAATTGTGCGATAAAATATGAAGAAACAAAAGATGAATTTGAAAATAAAAAAATAATTGATGGTGGAAAAGTTGCATTCTTCTCACTAGAAATGTCTTCCGAGCAATTAGCTACAAGAATTTTAGCAGAACAAACAAAAATTTCTGGCGATAAAATGAGAAAGGCTGAACTAAGTAAAGAGGATTTTAATAAAATTGCTAAAACTTCTTCAAAATTGGAAAATTTAAATTTAATTATAGATGATAATCCAATTTTAACTATTCCTACATTGCGATCAAGAGCTAGAAGGCTTAAAAGACTTCATGATATTAATCTAATCATAATTGATTATTTACAATTAATGTCCTCATCATCAAACAATAGAAATGATGGAAGAGTACAAGAAATATCCGAAATTACTAGAGGTCTTAAATCAATAGCTAAAGAATTAAATATACCGATTATTGCTTTATCTCAACTCTCAAGACAAGTTGAGCAAAGAGAAGATAAAAGACCTCAATTATCTGATTTAAGGGAAAGTGGAACAATTGAACAAGACTCAGACGTAGTAATGTTCATTTATAGGGAGAGTTATTATCTAGAAAGATTAGAACCAATTAGAAGATCTGAAGAGGATGATATAAAATATCATGAAAGAGTATCTAGATGGCAGCAACTAACTAATGAAAATTATAATAAAGCAGAAATTATTATTGCTAAACAAAGGCATGGGCCTATTGGTTCAATAAAAATGCATTTTGACGCAAATTATACAAAATTCAGTGACTTAACAACGAAAGATTATGATAATATCATTGAGTGATTAACGATAGTGGCATTTTAAATATAAATACAAAAAACGTAATTTATAATTACAATTTTTTTAAAAAACTTAAAAAAAAAATAATTGTTGCTCCAACAATTAAAGCGAATGCATATGGTCTAGGTGATAATAAAATATTTAATTTATTGAAAAAGAATGGATGTAAGCATTTTTTTGTCGCTACATTAAATGAAGGATTAAAATTAAAGAATAAAAATAATTTAATCAAAATATATGTTCTTAACGGAATACAAAATTACAAATTGAATAAATTCACAGAAGCAAATTTAATTCCAGTAATAAATACTATTGAAGAATATGAAAGAATAAAAAATGCTAATATAGATTATGCAATCCACATAGATACAGGGATAAATAGATTAGGCATTTCATCTGAAGATGTAAAAAAATTAGATTTTCAAAATGATAATATCAAATTGATAATTAGTCATTTGTCTAGTTCTGATGAGTACAAGATTAAATATAATATAAAACAAAAGAAACTGTTTAATTCTTTTATTAACAAAAAAACTAAAGGTATTATTTTTAGTTTAGCTAATGCTCATGGTTCAATTCTAGATAAAACATATTTATACGATATGATTAGGCCTGGCATAGGTATTTATGGTTGTTTTGAGAATAAAAAATTAGAAAAAAAAATTAAAAATGTTATTAATTTTAAAGGAAAAATAATCCAAATTAAAGATTTAAAAAAAAACCAATATATTGGATATAATCGCACATTCAAAACAAAAACTAAAACAAAAATAGCAATAATTGGTCTTGGATACGAAGATGGGATACCTAGATCATTGAGCAATAAAGGTTTTGTTTATTTTAAAAAAGATAGATTTAAGATTATTGGAAGAATTTCAATGGATTCATTTACAATAAACATATCAAAATGTAGTCATGATTTAAAAGTAGGAATGTACATAGATATTATTAATGAAGAACACAAAGTAAATAAATTTGCTAAAAAATGCAAAACTATATCATATGAAGTTTTGACTTCTATTGGTAATAGAGTGCATAGAAATTATGAGTAAACAATTAAAATTTATTTTATTTATTTTTTTTATACTATCTTTATTTTTTTCCAGTTTCTATATTAAAGATTTTAGAATAGATGCTTCTTCTGATAGTTTGGTATCACAAAGTGATGAAGATTTTAAATATTTTTCCTATTATCAGGATCTATTTCCTACAAAAAACAGCCTTATAATAGCGATCAAAGGTAATTATAAAATAGATAAATTATTATTAACTGAAATAGAAAAAATAAGCAAAAAATTATCTGATTTACCAGAAGTTTATTCTGTTTTTAACATTAATAAAGCCCCTATTCTTCTTTTAAATAAAACTAATCTTTTAGATTTAGCAAACAATAATTATGAAACCATAATAGATACAAATTTAGAAATTAATGATGTTTTAAATGAGTTTGCAAAGAGTCCTATATATAGTGATCAAATTATTAATGAAAATAAAAATATAACTTCTATTATAATTTTCCTTAATGAAAACAGTAAAGCGATTGATCTTAAGGAAAACAAAAATTTTTATTTATCTCAAGGAAAATATTACGAAATAAAAACAGAAATAGACAATGAAAGAAGTCAATTAATAAAAAAAATAAGAAATATTATTATTAATAGTAATCAAAATTTTACATACTATTTAGGTGGAGTAGAAATGATATCTAGTGATGTAATTTCTTATGTGAAGAATGATATTTTAACATTCAGTTTAATTGTTCTTTTAATTATAATTTTAATTCTTTTCTCAATTTTTAGAAGAGTCAAATGGGTATTTGCTATTTTATTTACTTCAATTAGTGCAGTTTATTTATCAATAGGTTTAGCAGGTTTTATTAATTTTGAAATTACAGCAGTTTCAGCTAACTTCTTATCCATAATGTTTGTTTTATCTATTTCTATGAATGTTCATATAATGAATAATTATTTACAAAGGAATATTAAAATTATTGAAAATTTTAGTATGATGTTTTGGCCTTGTTTTTATACCTTTCTCACTACAATTGTTGCTTTTGTATCGCTAGTAATATCAGACATTAAACCTGTAATTGATTTTGGAATTATAATGATAGCAGCACTATTAATAGTTTTAATTTCATCGTTCTTAATATTACCTCTAATTGTGTCTTTCTTTACAAAAGAGGAAAAAAACTATTCTCTAAATTTGAGTTTTTTAAAATCTTTTTATCCCTTTGCATACAAAAATAGCAGATATATTCTTGGATTAAACATTCTAATATTTTTCATCTCTCTATATGGAATTACCAATCTGAATGTAGAAAACTCATTTGTAAAATATTTTAAAAAAAATACAGAAATTTATAAAGGAATGTATCTTATAGATAATGAATTAGGAGGGACTACGCCATTAGACATTATTCTTAAATTTAAAAATGATGATACAATATTTAATACAACAATAAATGTTGAGGAAGAAGAAGACGACTTAGAAATAGAGGATGATTTTTTTTCAGATGATCTGTTTAAGGAAGAAAATAATATTTGGTTCACAAATGAAAAAATTGAAACAATTAAATCTATTCATCAATATTTAGAAAATAGAATTGAAATTGGAAAAATTACTTCAATTTATTCTCTTATAGACACTGCAAATCAGATAAACAATAATGACTTATCAATGTTTGAATTATCAGTATTGTATAATGAAATACCTATTGATTATAAAACTGATTTGATTGATCCTTATCTAAATATTGACAACAACATGATAAAAATTTCTACAAGAGTAAAAGATTCGAAAGATATTAAAAGGAATGATCTTATTAATGACATTAATTCTTTTTTATTGAATGAATTCGATAACTTGGAAGAATTTAAAGTTAACGGCCTATTAGTATTATATAATAACATGTTAAAATCTTTATTTAGCTCACAAATAAAATCCTTAGGTTTTGTAATTTTAGCTATTTTTATAATGTTTGTAATATTATTTAGATCCATAAAATTAAGTATAATTGGAATAATTCCAAATATTTTAGCCTCAACATTTATTCTAGGTTTAATTGGATTGCTCAAAATACCGCTTGATATTATGACAATTACAATTGCAGCAATATCGATTGGTATAGCCGTTGATAACACAATACATTATATCTATCGTTACAAGGAAAATCAGAAGTTAGCTAAAAATCATAATGAAATGATTGAAAAAACACATTTAACTGTAGGAAATGCAGTTTTAATTACAACCATCGCAATAACTGCAGGGTTCCTCACTCTTTGTCTATCAAATTTTGTTCCAACAGTTTATTTTGGTCTGTTTACCAGTTTGGCAATGATATTTGCTATGATAGGAGTATTAATTACTTTACCATCAATATTGAAATATCAAAAATGACTTTTTTAAACTTTGAATTAATATTTTTCGATTATGTTATATTAATTTTAACTGCAGTAATTGTTATTTTTAGTTTCTCAAAAGGATTTATCAATTCTATATTAGGATTATTAACATGGGTTGGTTCTGTATTTGTAACCATATATAGTTATCAATATCTTTCAAATTTTTTAAGTGAACAACTCTTAAATATTAATTTTTTACAAAGATTTGAACAGTTTGTAAGCGTTATAAGTATAATTATTTCGATACCAATAATTTTCTTAATTAGTTTATTTATATTTAAAAGAATAAGAAAATTTTTAAATAGTGACTTAGATAAACAAATTTTAGGAGTGATATTTGATAAATTTTTTGGAATCTTATATGGCATTCTATTTTCATATATAATTTACAGTAGCGTATTGTATTTAACTGATAATAATAATGTTGAGATATTGAAAAATTTTCATTCATTTCTTGTAGAAAATTCTAATATTCTTATGCAAATTTCTGAGTATAATAATAATATTATTGAGAGTTATACGAGTACAGATCAATAATTGCTAATCATAAGGGTTCTTAGATTTAGAAAATAAAATTTTTAAATTTCTACTTTTAATTTTAAAGAAATTATAAAAATTATTAAGCAAGTATCTTTTATATGAATTAGATATTTCTTTAGAAAAGTTTGAAAAAATTTTTATTGTTAAAGGATTTTTTGAAACCTGAGTACCATATTTAAATTTAACTTCTTTTCCATTTATTCTTGGGTGAGAATTATTTTCAACAACATGATTTAACCATTTATTAATTTGTGAAGTTGATATATTTTTATTAATTTCTAAAATTAGTTCACGAATCTTTTTTTTTAAAAATATAATATCTTTTTTATTTAGTGTTGAAATTGGTAGAATAATTATGTTTTTAGATTGAGAAAATTCATAATTAATATCTTTAATTAATTCATTAATTACTTTCTTTTTATTTTTTTTAACTAAATCAGTTTTATTAATTATAAATAATAAAATATTAGATTTTTGATAAATTAAATTAAATATTTTTTTTGATTGAGTATCAAAGCCTTGTTCAATATCAATAAGGAAAATATTTAAATTAATTTCATTGATAATCGATAAAGTTTTTTTGGTGACATAAAAATCAAGACTATTTTTATCAATTTTATTTTTTTTAATTAAACCTGCAGTGTCTTTAATTGAATAGGTATTACCTTTAAAATTATATGAAGAAGAAACAATATCAGTTGTAGTTTTTGGTTGATTACTAACAATTGATCTCTCAAATCCAACTAATTTGTTTAAGAGAGTACTTTTGCCTACATTTGTTTTGCCAAATAACCCTAAAGAAAAATCATAATTTATTAACCTATTATCTTTAACATCATATTTTGATAAAAAATCTAAAAAGCCTGGAATGCCTATATTGTGTGAACATGAGATAAAAAAAATATTCTTGATACCAAGGTTGTCAATTTTTTTGTCTTGTTTGAGGTTATCATCTTTATTGATAATAACTAATATTTCCTTATTAAATTTTCTTAATTCATTAATCAATTCTTTATCTATAAAATAATTCTCAGCTTTATAGTCAATAACATAAACAAAAATATCTATTTTCCTTATTATGTTACTGACACTCTTTGTTACTAAACTTTTTTGATTAATTATTCCTGGTGTATCATATACATCAATATTACTATTTGATTTAAGAGGTGATACATGCCAATCTCTTGTTGTACCAATGGTATCATGAATTATATTGTTATTTTTATTTGTAATTAAATTATAAAATGATGTTTTGCCTACATTTGGCATACCTAAAATCAATATATTCATTTTAATAAATATATGTAATACCTTTTTCAGTACTTATAAAAATTTTATTTTGATAATTATAAACTTTATTAATATTTTTAATTTTAAGATTTACCGTTTCTTGAATTTCAAGATTTTGATCTAATATTATTATTTCACCATTGTCTGTAAATAAATGAATATTTTTATTTATAATTAAAGAATTTATTATTTTTGATTTTTTATTTAGTATTTTGTTAATATTAATTCTTGAGAATAACTTTCCATTCTGAATATTATATAATTCAACAAAATTTTCATTTTTAGAAATTAGTGAATTATTAAATAATACAGAAGAAGAAGAGTTACTTATTCTAAAATTAACTAATAGAAACTTGTTTTTATTAATGTCGTAAGTATGAATAATATTGCCATCATCAAAATAAACTAGAAAATTTTTGTACAGGTGTATTTGATCCTTTAGATTATTAAGTGAAGTATTAAGTTCAATATTGTCGAAATTTAAACTATGTTCCTCAAATAAATATGTGTCCAAAGAATTAAATTCGCTATTAGGGAGTATAAAGAAAACAATATTAAAATAATTTTCAATTTTACCTCCCGATGATTGAATTATATTACTTGATTTAAAAACTTTCTCATAAATTATATCTCCACTAAAAATTGATAAAAAAATTATTTTTTGTGGATATAATATTATTAAATAGTCATCCAATATTTTTACTGGGGTATTTAATAAATCTTTATTTTTAAATAACCAAATAACTTGTCCTAATTTGTTAATTCTTACTACTTCTCCTGATTTAAAAGCAATAATAAAATCATTATTATAAATAGAAAAAGATATAGGTACTTTTTTTTCTTGATCTAAATCAATATTAATTCTTTCAATCAACTTTCCATTATTTAAATCAAACTTTAGAAGTTCCCCATCTTTATTGAATGAGTAAATACTTTCATCGAGGTATATGACATTTATTGGTTCATTATTGTCATATTTTGATTCATAGTTATTAATTTTTAATACAACTTGATCTTTATCTAAAAAATTATAGTTAGATGCTTTGTATGTATAGTTATCAATTACGTTATCTGCATACTGTTCAAAAAAACTAAAATCTAAAAATTGTTCTGTTTCTAATTGAAAGGTATAATCTTCAGAATCTATTTTTTCATTATTTCTTAATGATGAAATCGTATCCTGACATGAAATAATAAATATGAAAGATAGATATAGCGATATTTTATTTATAAAGCTGAAACTCATGAATCTTTTTCACTCTTTCTTTTGTAGAGGCAGAAATCAAACTTGATTTAAATATTTCATTATATTTGTCCAATGCTTTTGAATTATTATATTCAGATTTATAAAGGTCAATTTCTGTAACGATTAACAAATATTCTAATTCTCTTTTAATAGAAAAATAACTATCCAACTCATCATTAATATTATTTATATAAATTGATATATCATTTAAATAATTATTAGTATTGTCTTCATAAGATGCATTAATCATTGTGTATGAAGCATTTGCAGCAATAGCCGATTTATACAAATCATCTAAATTTGATGAGGTAAGTAATTCTTTATACAATTCATTAGAGTAACTAAAGTTTTTATTTTCATTATTTTGCTGAATTAATTTTAATTTTGATAAAATAGAAAAAATATTATTATCATCAATTAGGCTTTTTAAACTACTTAAATCATTTTGATCATCTTGGATAATATCAAAAAAACTTATACTAGAGTTTTTAATTTTTTGAATTTTAAAATAATTATATGTTTGGAAACCAATAAAAATAATTAGCAAAATTGATAATGAAATTACTAATTGTATGTAGTTTTTAAAAATAAAATTTTGTATTTTTTTAAATAAATTTTGATTTTTATTATCTTGATTCATACTATTTCCATTTTATTGAACAACCAATACTATTCATTTGATTAGTTGGGCCTACTCCCTCATTTTTGATTTTAATCATTGCATTAAAAAGATCTCTTTCAAAATTTGAATTTTGATTTGCATTCATTAAACCTGAGTCTATTCTACCTCTATATTTTAATTTAAGATCTTTATCAAAACCGAAAAAATCTGGAGTACAAACAGCATGATAATTTTTTGCAACCTCTTGTGTTTGATCATAAAGATACGGAAAATTAAATTTATATTTATCAGAGAAAATTTTCATATTATCAAATGAATCGTCAGGATAGTTAATTACGTCATTGGACATAATAGCAACTGTATTTATTGAGTGCTCTAGTAACTCATCAGCATCTTTTTTTAATCTACTTGCAATTGCCTTAACATATGGACAATGATTACATATAAAAACGATAACAGTACCATTTAATCCTTTTGCATTATCTAATGAAAGCATCTCATCATCAATATTTTTAAGATTAAATGATGGTGCTAATACATCTAAATTATCATTTGGAGCATTTACAGGCATAAATTTTTGTTATATTCTTAAATTATGAGCTTAGTAACATCTAGTGCTTCAACTAACAATCACAATCTCTACTTTTCCAAAGATGAGCTTGCCAAAATCTTAAATCTTTATTCTAAAGGAGTCTCTAGTGGAGAATGGAAAGATTATGCTATTGATTTTAATAAAAACAATGCATTTTTTTATATATTTAAACATAGTCTAGCAGCTCCAGAATGCATTCTAAATAAATCGCTAGAGAGAAAAAAAAGGAAAATTTTTTATAATTTAAAATCAAAAAATCAAAACAAGAAATTTGAAAGTTTGGACGCACTGATATCATCTTTAA
Source organism: uncultured Alphaproteobacteria bacterium (assembly GCA_902517315.1). The sequence continues at coordinate 19,461 of CABYBP010000011.1, read as the reverse complement.
ATCGAAACATTTTTAAGTTGGTAAATTAAATATTAACGATTTTATTTAACAATTTGTATTATTAAACTTTATCTGACTACACTTTATTTTCTAATTGCCCAACCAGCAAAAATATTTTCAAGATAAACTACAATATAATATAAAAATATTCCCATAACAGCTAATGTGATCAATACTGCAAACATTAACGGATAATCTGCGCTAATTTTTCCACTATCAAACAAATGCCCTAATCCTTTTCCATGGGGTTCAATAATCTCCATTAAATTAGTTCCAATAAACGCAAGTGTTGTTGATACTTTTAATGCTCCAAAAAATTCTGGTAATGTTTTTGGTAAAGCAATTTTATAAAAAATCTCAAATTTTTTTGCACCTAAAGATAAAAGTATATCTTCATATTCTCTTTCCAAAGTTGATAACCCAATCGAAATTGAAACACAAATGGGAAAAAACGAAATAAGAATTACAATTATAATTGTATTCATATTGTGCATACCGACAAAAATTAATGCAATTACTGGGACTACTGTTGCTTTAGGAATGGCATTAAATCCAACAAGGATAGGATATAAACCTATTCTAATTGTTTTTGAAAATCCCATCATAATACCCAAACTTAATCCTACTAAAACAGATAGAATTAATCCTACAACGGTTCTCCATAATGTCTCCCAACCATATATTAAAAAAAGATATTTAAACTTCCAAAATGCTGGCCATAAATCTGAAGGAGAAGCCATTTTATAATTTGGCCAATCATTATACCAAACCAATAATTCCCATAACAAACAAAAAATTATAAGGCTCAATAAAGGTATAATAAAATTATTTATTCTAGTCATTTTTATGCTGAGCTATTTCAATTTGATTTCTAAGTGTAGCAAGTAATTCTGTAACTTCTGGTGAATATAAATCAGAAATTTTATTTTCTTCATTAAAATTAGTTTTTACGTCGTACTGTAATGAGGCTGGCCTTCCAGATAAAACAATTACTTGATCAGCTAAATATACGGCTTCTCTTAAATCATGAGTTATTAAAATACATGTAAAGTCTCGCTCTTTTTTTAATTTATGCATAACGTCCCATAAATCTTCTTTTGTAAATGCATCTAAAGCTGCAAAAGGCTCATCTAAAATTAATACTTCTGGATTATGAACAAGAGATCTGCAGAGTGAAACTCTTTGTTTCATGCCACCAGATAATTCAGATGGTAAATTATTTTCAAATTCTTGCAATCCTACTAACTTAAGTAAATCTAATGCATTTGATTTCATTTGAGAATATGACATATTTTTTGATACTATCTCTAGTGGAAGAACTATATTTTTAATTACATTTCTCCATTCTAATAAAACTGGATTTTGAAAAGCCATCCCCACTGTAGAAAGTGGAGATGTAATTCTTTTATTTGAAATAAAAATATTACCATCAGTAGGTTTAATTAACCCACTGACTAATCTAGTTATTGTAGATTTTCCACAACCTGAAGGACCTACTATAGCAGTAAAACCTTTTTTATTAATTGATAACGAAAGATCTTTTAAAACAGGAAGCATACCTTGTTTAGTTTCATATTGATGAGAAACCTTTTCAATATTGATATGCATAAATCATGATTATTATATGGGGTAGAAATAGTCTACCCCATAAAATAAATATTAAGGTAAATATTTATTGGTAAAAAATGTTGAAATCTCTGGATCAGATGAGAATTCGTACGTTTCAGCTAATTGATCTAAAGCTTTTTCCATTCTAGCAAAGTCAATATTACCCATACCGTTTTGTTTTACATAATCGGTATTAACATTTCCTTCTATTGCAAGAATCAATCTTCTAGTCTCTAAAGCTAAATCAGCAGCTGGATTTCGATCAACCATACTCTTTACTGCATCTTCAGGGTTCTTCATAGCTTCGGCCCATCCTTTAGATACAGCGTTTAAAAAACCTTTTATTATTTCAGGGTTTGCATCTGCATAATCAGTGTTAACTATTATAGCGTTACCATATAATTCTAATCCATAATTTGCCATCAGCATTATTGATATATCATCTTCAGGAACACCAAGACGAACTAAATTTAAAAACATTGAAAATGAAAACCCTGTTATAGCATCAACATTTTTTTCAGCTAACATTGGTTCTCTTGTCGGGAAACCTACTGGTTCAACTGTTATATTATCAACATTAATATTATTTGCAGAAGCGAATGGTGGAAATTGTGCCCATGCACCATCAGGTGGAGGAGCACCAAGAATTTTTCCTTCTAAATCAGATGGAGTTGTAACACCAAGACTCTTTCTTCCAGCAATTGCAAATGGAGGTTTATCATAAACCATCATAACTGCCATAACTGGGGCTCCAGGATTTTGATCTAAAAATTTAATTAAACTGTTTATATCTGCAAAGCCAATGGGAAAAGCTCCTGTAGCGACCTTTGGAATTGCATCTAAGGATCCTTTACCTGCGGATATTTCAACTTCTAAATGTTCTTCACCAAAATATCCTTTGTCTATTGCATAGAAGTAAGGTGCACTTGGACCTTCAAATTTCCAATCTAAAGCAAAAGATATTTTAGTATCTGCAAAGCTATTGAAAGATAAGAGAACTGAAGTAATAAATATTAAAAATATTTTCATTTGATTTTACCTCCTAAATGAGTGCTAATGTTAGATCAAATGACTATTTTTAAATAATACGATAATAGCATTTTAATAATTCTTAAAATGCATATTTAATGCTTTTAATAGTACCTGCATTGTATAGTGACAGCTGAAGAGCAATCAAATATTTTATAGAAAGAAAAATAATTAAAGTGTTTGAATATATAGCATAAGAAATGTTCTAGTCATTCACCAACAAAACCTGGCCAATTTCCCATATATTCAATAAATTTATCACTTAGACCTTCTTTATTTAAGTAAGATCTTGAAGCTGGAAGTTCAATTGGTTTAAAATTCGGATTTTTCATTACTCTCTCAGGAAAATCGTGATGAAGAATAGCTGCTCTTCCTATAGTTACAAAATCAACTTGATTATTAAGAATTTCGTAAACATTCTCACCTGTTCTTATATTTCCCGCTACCGTTAATTGAACATCTTTAAAATCAAGTTCTGTGAAATGTTCTAGCAAACTCTTTTCTTTATGCTCTTCTTCTACAGGTTTTTTAAAAGAATCCCAAAGTGATATATCTAAAAAATCTATTTTGTTAGTATTGATTAGTTTTTTACATATTTCTTTTGTTTCTCTCAATTTAATTCCAAACCTTTCTGCAGATAACCTAACTCCCAATAGAAATTTAGAACCGCATTCGTCTCTGATGCCATTAATAATTTCAAAAATTATTCTAGATCTGTTTTCTAAGCTTCCACCGTATTCATCTTCTCTTTTATTGAATTCAGAGCTTAAAAATTGACATAGAATATAACCATGTGCTCCATGTATTTCTACTCCTTGATATCCTGACTTTTTTGCTCTAACTCCAGCTTTAATAAAATTATCTCTTAGTCTTTTGACCTCATCTAGTTTTAAAGCTCTTGATTTAGTCTTTTTGTCATCTGAAGGACAGACTGGCTGTTCACCTATAATATCCTTAGGTGATTTCATTCCAGCATGATGTAATTGTGCAACAGCTAAACTTTCATAAGATTTAATTTCATCAGTTAATCTTTTTAAACCTTCTATATGTTCATCACCAAAAATGCCTAATTGACCAGGAAAACCTTTACCAATAGATTGAACATGAGAAGCACAAGACATGGTAAGTCCAAAATTTCCTTTAGCTCTCATAGTTAACCAGTTAAATTCATCCTCTGAAAGTATTCCATTTTTATGGCTTTGAGTATTTGTTAATGGGGCAAGCATAAATCTATTTTTCATTGATAAGCCACATGGAAATTTTATTTCATCTTTTAAATTTATCATAATACTATTCCCACTCAATTGTTCCTGGTGGTTTTGAAGTAAAATCGTACAAAACTCTATTTATACCGTTAACATTATTGATTATACGTGAAGATATTTCCTTGAGTTGATTATTAGTAAACATATAAAAATCTGCTGTCATTCCATCAACTGAAGTAATAGCTCTAAGTGAAACAGAGTAATTGTATGTTCTTTCATCTCCCATAACACCTACTGATTTTACTGGTAAAAGAACAACAAAAGCTTGCCAAATTTTATTATAAAGTTTTTTCTCTTTTAGATAGTGTATAAAAATATGATCTGCTTCTTGTAGAATTAGGATCTTTTTTTTATCAATTACTCCCGGTATTCGAATTGATAAACCTGGACCTGGGAAAGGATGTCTTAAGAGTAAATGTTTATCTATTTTTAATTGCTTTCCAACATTTCTTACCTCGTCTTTAAATAATTCTCTTAAAGGCTCCACAATCTTAAGTTTCATTTTTTTTGGTAACCCTCCAACATTATGGTGACTTTTGATTTTAGCTGTTGGACCTCCAAAAAATGGAATACTTTCTATGATATCTGGATAAAGTGTTCCTTGTCCTAAAAAATCTACATTAGATATTTTTTTAGCTGCTTTATCAAAAACTTCTATAAATGTTTTACCAATTATTTTCCTTTTTTTCTCTGGATCAGAAATATTTTTTAAATTTTTCAAAAAAATATTTGAAGCATTGATTTTAACAAAGTTTTTTCCAAATTTTTTGGAAAATATTTTTGATACTTCATTAGCTTCATTTTTCCTTAAAAGACCATGATCAACAAAAATGCAATAAAGATTTTTGTTAACAGCTTGGTTTAATAAAAATGCAGTAACTGTAGAGTCTACACCACCTGATAAACCACAAATTATTTTCTTATTATTAATTTTATTTTTTAATTCTAATACTTTATTTTCAATAAATTTTTTAATTTTAAATTTATTTTTTATATTTACAATGTTGAAAACAAAATTATTAATTATCTTTGAACCAAAATCTGTGTGATAAACCTCTGGGTGAAATTGAAGACAATAAATTTTATTTTTAATATTTTCAATAGACGAAATAATTTTGTTATTTGATAAAGATGTTATTGAAAAAAGTTTTGGTATTTTATTGATATTATCACCATGAGACATCCATACTTTAAATTTTTGCTTGTTAATTCCTTTAAATAAAAGTGATTTTTTCTTAATTTTTATAATAGTGTGACCATACTCTCTATGCGTAGAACGATTTACTACACCTTTCAAATTTTTTGTTACTAATTGCATGCCATAGCAAATTGCTAAAACTGGTTTTTTCATTTTTAAAATTTCTTGATTTAATTTAGGAGCATTTTTGTCTAGTACTGATCTAGGCCCTCCAGATAATATAAATGCCGATGGTTTGATTTCATTTAAAATTTTTTTAGTAATTTTATTAAAAGGATAAACAAGACAAAAGACTTCTAACTCTCTTATTCTTCTTGCTATTAATTGTGTGTATTGAGATCCATAATCTACAATTAAAATAGTTTCTAATTTACTTTTCATGCAATTTAAATCCTCTTGATATTATAAATATTTCACTTGATTCTTGTCTTGATGATTTTGGCTTAAAATACTCAACTTTATCAAAAATTTTTTTAAGCATCTTTATAATTTCCTTTTCTTCCTCTCCCTTCCAAATTTTGAATATAAATGATCCTTGTTTTTTTAATATTATTTCTAATCTGTCTATAACTTCATATATTATTTGACTTATCCTGAGATGATCTGTTGATTGATGACCAGTTGTATTAGGAGCTACATCTGATAAAACCAAATCAAATTTATTTTTTAAATTTGTAAAATTATATTTTAAAAAATCTTCTTTAAAGAAAGATATACGTTGATTATTAATTTTCATTTCTAATAAATCAAAACAGGTTATATTAGTTTTTGGATTGTAATTTAAGATGACTTGAGTCCAACCTCCTGGAGAAGATCCAAGTTCTAGTATTTCTATAGAATGTTCAATTATTTTATATTTTTGCTCAATCTCTTCTAGTTTAAACGCAGCTCGATTTATATACCCTGACTGTTTAGCTTTCTTTACAAACTGATCATTTTTTTGTCTATTAACCCAGTTTTTTGATTTCATAAAAGATAATAAAGTTAACAAAAAATTGTTTTTTAGTAACTTTAATATATATGACATGTACGATATTTAATGAAAAGATCAATATTTATAGCTCTCATAATACTTGCCGCTGTTGTAGGATGGATTGGTTCTGGTCAATTTACAAATAGTGTTGTTGCGCAAGACGATGATACAGAAACTAGCACTGAAACAGAAACTTCATATTCACAAGATGCAGAAAATGACGATAATAAAGATTTTACATTTTCTGTTGAAACAAAGGAATTTACTTCCAGTTTAATTGATCAATCTATTGAATTACAAGGTCAAACTATTCATAACAAAAAAATTGATGTTAAATCTGAAACATCTGGCAACATAGATAATATTGAATTTGCAAGAGGAGATAAAGTATCTCAAAATGCTGAAATGATTTCAATATCACTAGAGGATAGAAACGAAAAGCTTTCTAGTGCAATAAAAGATTTAGAAAGACTAAATAAAGAATTAATTTTAAATGAAAAAAACAGAGATAATCTACTTAGACAAAATGTTGAGAGAATTGAATTGTATGAAATTGAATATGCATCTGCAAAACAACTTATTGATAAAGGATTAAGTTCAAAATCAAAATTAAGTTTAGCATCTTTTAATCTTGCCAATGCTCAAGCGGATAGAGAAGATATTAAAATAAAATTTGAATCTACCTTAGCAAACCTTGAAGCTCAAATATCTAATGTAAAATCAATTTTAAAAAACATAAAACTTGATATAGAAAAAACTACTATCAAGGCACCATTTGATGGAATTATTTCAGAAAAAATGGTTGAGGAAACTGAATTTATCTCAATTGGCACTCCCCTATTTACTATAATTGATTTAGACCCTATCAAGATTGAAGGTTATTTATCTGAATTTGATGTAAATAAAGTGAGCGTTGGTACAAAAGCTTTAATTGAAGATAGTAATGGTATTAAAAAAAATGGAATAATATCTTTTATTTCTCCATCAGCTGAAACTAGTACTAGAACATTCGAAATTACGATTGAAGCTGATAACAAAGATCTTTCTTATAAAAGTGGTATAACAACTAAAATTGTTATCAAAGGTTCAGAACTTAAAGCTCACAAAATACCACCTTCTATATTAACCTTGTTAGACGATGGGACTGTAGGTGTTAAAGCTGTAGATAATGATAATGAAGTTACTTTCTATCCAACTAAAACAATTAAGGATACAATAGATGGCATGTGGGTTTCTGGATTACCCGAGACAGTAAATCTAATTGTAAGTGGTCAAGAATATATAAGTATTGGTGAAACAATAAATTAATCTTAATGAAAATTAATATTATAGACTATGCAATTAGCCATTCCCGAGTTTTCATGGGAATACTTATTTTTATTATTTTTTCAGGCGCATCTACTTACATTACAATGCCCAAAGAATCATCTCCTGATGTAAGCATACCAATAGTTTATATTTCACTTAGTCAAAATGGTATTTCTGCACAAGACTCTGAAAGGCTTTTAGTTAAACCAATTGAAGACGAAGTTAAAACTGTTGAAGGAGTAAGAGAAGTAAGATCAACAGCTTATTCAGGTGGAGGAAATGTTTTATTAGAATTTGATGCTGGATTTGATTCTGATCAAGCTATGGTTGATATCAGAGATAAAGTTGATAGAGCTAAAGGTGATCTACCTAGTGAAGCAGATGAACCAACAGTTAACGAAGTTAATATAAGTACATTTCCTATCCTATCCATATCTTTAAGTGGAGATGTGCCTAATAGAACTCTTCAAGATTTAGCTGATATTATGCAAGATGATATAGAAACAATTCCCAGTGTCTTAGAAGCTAAAATAGGTGGTAAAAGAAATGAGCAAGTTGATATACTAATTAATCCAACTGCAGTTGATAGCTATGGCATCAATCTTGAGAGTCTAATTAATATTGTTAGAGAAAATAATAAAATGGTATCAGCTGGTGGTCAAGACACTGGTGACGGAAGTTTTGATATTAAAGTTCCAGGTTTATATGAAACTATTGAAGATGTATTAAATACTCCTGTTAAAACTAATGGAGATTCAGTTATTACTTTCAGGGATATTGCTGAAGTTAAAAGAACATTCGAAGATAGGCAATCTTATGCAAATGTAAATGGATCTAATTCAATAACCATTGATGTTTCAAAAAGAATTGGTGAAAATATCATTAATACTATTGAAGAAGTAAAAAGGATAACTGCAATTACCTCTAAAAGTTTTCCTGAAAATGTTGAAATTTCTTTTGGAAATGATCAATCAAAAGGTATTAAAACTATGTTAAATAGTCTGCAAAATAATGTCATAGCAGCTATAATCCTTGTTTTAATTATTATTTTAGGAGCATTAGGCGTTAGGTCCGGTTTATTAGTTGGTGTATCTATTCCAGGATCATTTTTATCAGGTTTATTAGCTCTTTCTGTAATGGGTTTTACTATTAATATAGTAGTATTATTTGCTCTAATTTTATCTGTTGGACTATTAGTCGATGGAGCAATTGTTGTTGTTGAATATGCAGATAGAAAAATGAAAGAAGGTCTCGGAGTAAAAGAAGCTTTTGCAAACGCATCAAAAAAAATGTCCCTACCAATTATATCATCGACTGCAACTACCCTAGCTGCCTTTTTACCATTAATATTCTGGCCTGGTATAGCTGGTGAATTTATGAAATATTTACCAATAACACTTATATGTGTTCTTATTTCTTCTTTGTTTATGGCACTACTGTTTGTCCCAGTTTTAGGATCTATTCTAAATACTGTATCAAGAATACTTCTACAATTTATTGTACCATTACTAATATCATTAATTTTTTACAATCTGTTATCTTATGGATTTGGATTATTAAACCTTCAAGGTTTTAGTTTATTTATAACAATTGGAAAATATTCACTAAGCTTTGCTTTATTTATATTCGTATTTATAAGAATTATACCAAGGGTTTATAAAATTTCAGAAAATGTAAACTCTACAGATAAATTAGTTTCTAAAAATGCAAAAATCTTATCTTCAGAATCAAATGAACCTGTTTTAAACGTAACTGGTTTTGTTGGATTTTATGCAAAAATATTAAACTTCTTATTATTTCATCCTTTGAAGGTGATGATTAGTGCTTTGGTAATATTAATTGCTGTAAACTACACCTATACTCAAGTTGGAGAAGGCGTAGAATTTTTCCCAGATGTTGAGCCGGATCTTGCAAAAATCGTAGTTTTTGCAAGAGGTAATCTCTCTGTTGAAGAAAAAAAAGATTATGTATCAAGAGTTGAGAATATTATTTTAAAGCTTCAATCGGAAAGACAGGAATTTAAAAATATTTATTCTTTAAGTGGAAATGTAAGTGAACAATCAGAGTCATCGGAAGACTTTATAGGGTCAATAAGTTTGGAATATACAGATTGGGATAAAAGAAGAAAATCAAAAATAATTCTAGCAGAAATTTTGGAAGCCACAAAAAGTATAAATGGAATCAAAGTAGAATCAAGAGAACAACAAGGTGGTCCTGGTGAAGGTAAACCAATTAACATTAAATTAACCGGTGATAACAAACAACTTTTAATTGCTGAAGGAATTAAGCTTAAAAAATTTATGGATAGTTATCCAAAGTTAATGAATGTTGAAGATAATTTACCAGCACCTGGGATTGAATGGGAAATTAATGTAGATAGAAAACAGGCATCTAAATTTGGAGCTAACATTACATCAATTGGTAATGTGATTAAACTTGCAACAAATGGTCTTAAACTTGGCGAATATAGACCGGATGATAGTAATGAAAGTATACCACTTTATCTGCGTTATCCAAACGAAGGAAGAACATTAGATAGAATTGATAACTTAAGAGTAACTACTTCAAATGGTTTAGTTCCAATATCCAATTTTGTGGAAATTGTTCCAAATAGTAGAACAGGAAATATAATTAGAGTAGACTCAAAAAATGCTATAAATATTCAGGCAGATGTAGAGCCTGGAACTTATCCGGATGGAAAAGTAAAAGAACTTGAGTACGTATTAGGTATTTCAGATAATGCCCCGTCTTGGAGAGGAAGAACATTAGATTTACCACGTTATGAAATAGACAATAAAGTAAGGGCAGAACTTATTGGAGAAAATGAAGACCAAAAAGAAGCTCAAGAGTTTTTAACAGGAGCTTTTGGTGTAGCTTTGTTTTTAATGCTAATGATACTTCTTTTACAGTTTAATAGCTTTTATAGTGCATTCTTAATTCTTTTTGCAGTAGTAATGTCCACAGCTGGTGTATTTATAGGTTTAATTGTAACAGCACAGCCATTTGGTATTGTTATGTCAGGAGTTGGAGTTATTGCTCTAGCCGGAATAGTGGTAAATAACAACATTATATTGATTGATACATTTGATTTTTTAAAGACTAAAACATCAAATATTAGAGAGGCTATTATCAAAACAGGAGCACAGAGACTGAGACCAGTTTTACTTACAACAACTACAACAGTACTAGGTTTATTACCTATGGTAACAATGACAAATGTTGACTTTATATCTAGAGAAATAACAAGAGGGTCACCTGATACTCAGTGGTGGGTTCAATTATCAACAGCTATAGTATTTGGACTTCTCTTTGCAACATTTCTTACATTAGTTGTTACACCATCTGCTTTAATGTTTAGAGAAAACATGAAGAATTGGTATAAGAAAAAAATTTCTAATTAAATTTTTTTTAAATAAACTTTTAAATCTATGACAATTAAATCAATTACTATCTATTGTTCATCTTCAGATAAATTAAGTAATAAATATTATCAAGATGCTGAAGAAATTAGCAAATTAATATCATCATTTAAAATAAATATAGTCTATGGTGGAGCAAAAGTTGGTATTATGGGTGTGGTTGCTAAGACAGCAAAAAAATATAAAAATAGAGTTATTGGAGTAATTCCTAATTTTTTATCTGAGAGAGAGATAATTTTTGAAAATATAGATGAGTTAAAAGTAGTGGATAATATTTCTGAAAGAAAAAAATTACTCTTTGAGTTAGGTGATGCGTATTTAGCATTACCAGGAGGAACAGGAACTTTAGAAGAAATTGTAGAAGTTGTATCTTGGAAAATAATGGGGCTTCATAATAAGTCTATAATATTTTTTAATAAAAATAATTTTTGGGATAATCTATTTCAACAATTTAAATTTTTTGAAGATGAAAAATTTTCAAATAAAAATTTACAAAATAGTTTTCACATTATAGATACGGTTGATCAATTAAAAAATATATTAATTAAATGGCAAAAATAAAAGTTAAAAACCCTGTAGTTGAAATGGATGGAGATGAAATGACCAGAATCATCTGGGAGTACATCAAAGAACAATTAATTTTGCCCTATCTTGATATAGATATTAAATATTTTGATCTTGGAGTGATTAAAAGAGATGAAACAAATGATCAAATTACAACAGATGCTGCCGAGGCGGTAAAAAAATATGGAGTAGGAATAAAATGTGCAACAATTACTCCTGATGAAAATCGAGTAGAGGAATTCAAATTAAAACAAATGTGGCGTTCTCCGAATGGAACAATAAGAAATATACTAGGAGGAACTATATTTAGACAGCCAATTATATGCAAGAATGTTCCAAGAATAATCACAAACTGGAACCATCCAATTGTAGTTGCTAGACATGCCTTTGGTGATCAATATAGAGCAACTGACACATTAATTAATAAACCAGGAACACTTAAAATGGTTTTTGAACCTAAAGATGGATCTGAAGGATTTACAAAAGATGTATATGAATTTGAAAAATCTGGTGTAGCTTTATCAATGTATAATGTAGATAATTCAATTAAAGACTTTGCTAGAGCTTGTTTTAATTATGGACTTAACCTTGGTTGGCCAGTTTACCTTTCTACTAAAAATACTATTTTAAAAATCTATGACGGCAGATTTAAAGATTTATTTCAAGATGTATTTGATACAGAATTCAAAAATAAGTTTAAAGAAAAAGATATAGTTTATGAACACAGATTAATCGATGATATGGTGGCCTCAGCATTAAAATGGGAAGGTAATTTTATTTGGGCTTGTAAAAATTATGATGGAGATGTTCAATCAGATTCTGTAGCTCAAGGATTTGGATCGCTAGGTTTAATGACAAGTGTGTTAATGACCCCAGATGGTAAAACAGTAGAGGCTGAAGCTGCACATGGCACTGTTACAAGACATTATAGAAATCATCAGAAAGGTATAGAAACTTCAACTAATCCAATTGCATCAATTTTTGCTTGGACAAGGGGTTTAAGTTTTAGAGGAGAATTTGATGGTAATAATGAATTAATAAATTTTGCTAAAAAATTGGAAGAAACGTGTATTAAAACTGTAGAAAGTGGTGAAATGACAAAAGATTTAGCAATATTAATTAATAAAGATCAGAAATGGTTAAACACTCAAGATTTTTTAGGCGCAATAAAAAATAATTTTCATATTAACTAATAGAATTTAATTTATTTTCTACGTATTTTATACTTTCATTAATTTGATTAACATCTGATCCTCCTCCTTGAGCAAGATCTTTTCTGCCACCCCCGCCCTTTCCACCTAGAATAATCGAAATTTCTCTTATTTCTTTTGAAGCATCGAAAAGATCTGTGATATCTTCTGTAACTCCTAGCACTATAGATAGTTTGTTTTCATTATTTGAAATTATTAACGAAACACTATTTTTATTATATTGTTTTTTTTGCTCATCAATGAATGTTTTCAAAGATTTATTAGGATAGTCTTCAGCAATCAAGTATATAAAATTTAATTCTTTGATTTTTTTTACAACAATATTATCAATATTTTTTGATATAGAGATATTTTGTTTTAATTTTTCGTGTATCTGAATTAATTCTTTAATTAATAAACCTTTGTCTTCAGATTGATTTTTAAAATTATAATCAGTATTAATCTTTTTAATTTTATTCTTTAAATCTTCAATTTGATTATCTTGGTTTTTATTTTTTTCTAATAAATTTATTTCTATTTCTTTGATATATTTATCTACTGCAACATTTGATACAGCCTCTATTCTTCTAATTCCAGACGCAACACTAGATTGATTAGTTATTTTAAATTTACTTATTTCCCCTAATTTAGCAGCATGAGTTCCTCCACATAATTCTTTTGAAAAGAATGATTCATTGTCTTGACCCATTGTTACTACTCTTACTTCATCGCTATATTTTTCTCCAAATAATGCCATCGCACCTTCTTCAATAGCTTTTTTTTGATCAACAATTTTAATTTCAACAATTCCATTTTTTTGAATTTGATCATTTACAATTTCTTCGACATTTATGAGTTGATCTTTTTCAATTGGATTATTGTGACTAAAATCAAATCTAAGTTTTTCTGAATTTACAAGTGAACCCTTCTGCGTGACATGCTTGCCTAGTATTTTTCTTAGAGCAGAATGTAATAAATGAGTTGAAGAATGATTATATTTAATAAAATCTCTATTCACTATATTAATGCTTGCTTTAATGGTATCTTCAATTTTGCATTCCCCACTAATTACTTTACCTTTGTGAAGAAAATAGTTTCCAAATATTTTTGTAGTATTCATAACTTCAAACTTAAAGTTATCATTTTCAAAAAAACCCTGATCTCCCACCTGACCACCACTTTCTCCATAAAAAGGTGTTTGATTTAATATTATAATTGCTTCTTGATCTTTTTTAATTTTATCTACTGACTTACTTTCTGATATGATTGAAATTATATTACAATCAGCTTCCATATCAGAATATCCTAAAAATTCTGTTGGCTCTATTTTAGAAGTTATTTCAAACCAAATGCCTTCATCTTCAATGTCTCCTGTACCTTTCCAGCTTTGTCTCGCTCTTTCCTTCTGATTTAACATTTTTTGTTCAAATGTTTTTATATCGACTTCAATATTTTTACTTTTCAAATAATCTTGTGTTAGATCTAATGGAAATCCATAGGTATCGTATAATTTAAATGCTACTTCTCCATTAAATATATTTGTTGAGTTAGAAATTTCCTCATCTAAAATTTTTATTCCTTTTTCAACAGTTTCCTTGAATTTAGTTTCTTCATTCATTAATGTATTAGTGATCAGATCTTTTGCTCTATCTAATTCAGGATATGAATTTTTAATTCCATCTAAAAAAATAGGTAATAGCTTATGAAAAACAGGTTCTTTATTACCTAAAGAATGAGCGTGTCGCATTCCCCTTCTCATTATTCTTCGTAAGACATATCCTCTACCTTCATTTGAAGGCATAACTCCATCTGCAATTAAAAAAGAGGAGGATTTTAAGTGATCTGCAATTACTCTATGACTAGGATTTGTTATTGAACTTTCATCGCCGCATAGATTCGTTGATTCATTTATAATCGGTTGAAATAAATCTGTTGAATAATTATCGTTAGAACCATCTAGAAGAGCTGTCATTCTCTCTAATCCCATTCCAGTATCAATGGAGGGTTTTGGTAGATTTATTCTCTCAGATTTAGATATCTGCTCATATTGCATAAATACTAAATTCCATATTTCTATAAATCTATCACCATCTTCGTTTGGAGAACCTGGAGGGCCTCCTTCATATTTATCGCCATGATCATAAAATATTTCAGAACATGGACCGCAAGGACCAGTTTCACCCATTGACCAAAAATTATCAGATGTACTAATTTTAATAATTTTATTTTCAGACAATCCAGCTATTTTTTTCCATAAATCAAAAGCTTCCTGATCATCGGAATAAACAGTTACTAATAGTCTATCTTTATTTATTGAATATTCTTTGGTAATTAGATTCCAAGCTAGTTCGATAGCCAACTCTTTAAAATAATCTCCAAAAGAGAAATTACCTAACATTTCAAAAAAAGTATGGTGTCTTGTCGTATATCCTACATTTTCTAAATCATTGTGCTTGCCGCCTGCTCTTACACATTTTTGAGCGGTAGTCGCTCTGTTGTAATTCCTTGTTTCTTTACCTGTAAAAATATTTTTAAATTGCACCATTCCAGAGTTAGCAAACATTAGAGTAGGATCATTATCTGGTACTAGAGAGCTAGAATGAATAACTTCATGTCCATTTTTTTTAAAATAATTTAGAAATGTTGACCTAATCTGATTTGAATTCATGAAAAGGTATTATAACTTGAAAACTCTATTGTCTAAATAAAAAAGCGCCAATTTTTAAATAGGCGCTAATCATAAAATAAATTTTTTCTTTTTATTCTTTTACTTCTTCAACCTCTTTTTCTTTTTCTTTACTCTCAACTTTTCCTTCCATCATAGCTTTTTCAACTATTCCAGCATTTTGAAGAATTTGATTTTCAATTTCTTTAGCTATAGTAGGATTATCATTAAGAAAATTCTTAACATTTTCTCTACCTTGTCCAATTTTAGTATTTTTGTAGGCAAACCATGATCCAGATTTATCTATGATTTCAGCTTTAACACCTAAGTCCACTAACTCACCTAACTTAGATATACCCTCTCCGTACATTATATCAAATTCTACTACTTTAAATGGAGGAGCTACTTTATTTTTTACTATTTTAACCCTAGTCTGGTTTCCAATAATTTCATCTTTATCTTTTATTGCACCAATTCTTCTGATATCCATTCTTACTGAGGAATAAAATTTTAAAGCATTACCACCTGTAGTTGTCTCAGGACTACCAAACATAACGCCTATTTTCATTCTGAGTTGATTTATGAATACAACTAATGTGTTTGATTGGGCAATTGAGCTTGTAAGTTTTCTTAGCGCCTGACTCATCAACCTAGCTTGCAATCCAGGTAATGAATCTCCCATATCTCCTTCTAATTCTGCTCTGGGAACTAGCGCAGCAACTGAGTCGATAACAAGAACATCAATACCTCCAGATTTTATCAAAGAATCAGCTATTTCTAAGCCTTGTTCTCCTGTATCAGGCTGTGAAATTAATAACTCTTCAAGATTTACGCCTAACTTCTTTGCATATGCAGGATCTAAAGCATGTTCCGCATCTATAAATGCACAATTACCTCCCTGCTTTTGTGACTCTGCAACTATATGTGTAGCTAATGTTGTTTTACCAGAACTTTCAGGCCCATAAATCTCAACAATTCTACCTTTAGGTACTCCACCAATACCTAGAGCAATATCAAGCCCCAATGATCCTGTTGAAATGGATTCAATATCAACATTTGTTTTTGAGCCCAATTTCATAATTGAGCCTTTTCCATAATTTTTCTCTATTAGGCTTACTGCGGCTTCTAAAGATTTACTTCTATTTTGTTTATCCATTGAATTTTCATTATTTACTACTTTTAATTTAGCTTGAGACATTATATTTCTCCATTAATTTCCTATGTTTTTATAGTGATTCTTGCAAATCATGTTTTCTTGTACACGTTTTGTTCTTTTTTTAAAAGTTCTATTTTTGTTCTTTTTTTAAATTTAAATTAACTTATTGAAAAATATATATTATTTATATTTAATAAAAATTTATTATTTCTTGAATTAATAAAATCATTTGATAAATCAGCATCGTTCTAAAATTATGACCAAATTACCTAAAAATTATAAACCAACTCAGAAAGAAAAATTTATGAATGCCAAAATGAAAGAATATTTCAGGCAGAAATTAATAAGTTGGAAGAAAGATTTATTAAGGGAATCATCGCTGACCCTAAATAACCTTCAAAATGAAAATGAAGCTAAACCAGACATGACTGACAGAGCGTCTGAAGAAATAGATAGATCTTTTGAACTTAGAACAAGAGATAGAGAAAGAAAGCTAATTAATAAAATTGATGCAGCTCTTCAAAGAATTGATGATGGATCATATGGTTATTGTGATGAAACAGGTGATCCAATTAGTATCAAAAGATTAGAAGCAAGACCAGTTGCAACATTAAGTTTAGAAGCTCAAGAAATGCATGAAAAAGCAGAAAAAAGAATAAGTTAATTTTATCTTAAATGTCAGATTATTATATAGGTGATCTTACACCAGGTACTTTTGTTATAAATGTCAGCAAAGAAAAAGAATGGGGGATTGGTCAAGTTCAATCATGTATTAACAATATCGTTACAATAAATTTTGAAAATGTTGGAAAA
The DNA here is from genome assembly GCA_902517315.1 of uncultured Alphaproteobacteria bacterium. The sequence goes on along the minus strand of CABYBP010000011.1, from coordinate 2,273 downwards.
AAAACTATTAACCCTAAAGAAGTTGAATTAAAAATAATTAATATAAATGCAACTAATTGATCAGTATTTAAGAAAAATAAATTATCTGAGAGTATCTGTTACAGATAGATGCGATCTGAGATGTGTTTATTGTATGAAAGAAAAAATGCAATTTCTACCAAGAAAAGACATACTCACTTTAGAAGAAATTGAAAGATTATGTGATAACTTTATAGAACTTGGAGTTGAAAAAATTAGATTAACTGGAGGTGAACCTTTGGTAAGAAATGATATTATAAAATTAATTGAAAAACTTAATAATAAAAAAGAGAAAACAAATCTGAAAGAGATTACACTCACAACAAATGGGACGCTATTAAAAAAATATGCAAAACAGCTAAAGCTAAATGGTGTTAATAGGATTAATGTCTCTATAGATACAATTAATCCCAAAAAATATAATAAAATAACAAGATTTGGAAATATTGAAAAAGTTTTTGATGGAATTAATGAATCACTTGATGCCAATATAAAAATTAAAATTAATACTGTAGTAATTAAAGATTTTAATGAAAATGAAATTGAAGAATTAATTAATTGGACTAGTAATAAAAAAATTGATCTTACATTTATTGAAGTAATGCCAATGGAAGAAACTGATATATCGAGAGAATTTCAGTTTATCTCACTATCTGACACTTTTGAAAAACTAGATAAAATATATAAATTTTCTAAAATTGATTACAGTACTGGGGGCCCAGCTAGATTTTATACTAGTGATTTGGTGTCTAATAAAATTGGGTTTATTAGTCCTTTAACAAATAATTTTTGTGCTTCTTGCAATAGGGTAAGAATATCAAGCACTGGTAAACTTTTTATGTGCCTTGGTCAGAATGACTTTGTTGATTTTAGAGATATAATGAGAAAAGATTATAGTGATGATTATATAAAAGAAAAAATTAAGTTTGCTCTTAATATTAAACCTAAAAAACATGATTTTATGATTGGAGAAAAGATTAATAAATATATGAAAAGACACATGAACGTAACAGGTGGATAATGAAATTTCATTTTTTATCATCAAAAAATCCTGAGGCAAAAAATACAGAAAAAAAACTAACAGAATTATTTGGACAAAATTCTGTTGAAGATGCCGACTACATTATTCCAATTGGAGGCGATGGATTGCTTTTAAAATCGCTTCATAATTTTAATAAACTAAACAAACCATTTTTTGGAATAAACTTTGGCTCAATTGGTTTTTTAATGAATAATCTTAGTAATGAAAATTTAAATGATATGATTGGAAATGCTAAAAAATCTACTTTTAAACCATTAAAAATGACCGCACAAAGTGCTAATAATGAAATCTTTGAGGCATATGCTTATAATGAAGTTTCTCTTATGAGACAGACTCATTTGGCATCAAAAATTAAAATCAAAATAAATGAGCAGGTAAAAATGGAAGAGTTGATATGTGATGGCGTTTTGTTATCTACATCAGCTGGAAGTACAGCTTATAATTTATCAGCGCACGGTAGTATTCTTCCTTTAGACTCAAATATTCTTGCATTGACTCCAATTAGTGCCTTTAGACCAAGGAGATGGAGAGGTGCTCTGTTATCTGAAATTAGTAAAATTGAATTTGAAGTTTTAAATAATGATGAACGATCATCTAGCGTAACAGCAGACAATGTTGAATTTAGAGATATTAGTAAAGTTAATATTGTTTCTTCAGATGAAAATAAATGTACTGTATTGTTTGATAGTAAGCATTCTATTGAAGATAAAATTTTGAATGAACAGTTTAATTATTAAAATCAAATTTTTTTAAAAATACAAATCTTGTTGCCATCTAAATCCCTTAAATATGCATAATAATCTTTATCATGTCTAGGTCCAGGCATCCCTTCGTCTTTTGCTCCAAGACTAATTCCTATTCTATAAAAGTCATCAACAGTTTTTTTTGAATTAGCTTTAAAAGTAATCATTGTACCATTTCCTATGGTTGCTTTTTTTTTGTTGTGAGGTCTAATTAAGTATAGTTCTATTTTTTTAGGAGTTTCTTTCTTAGCATAACCAAAATAACGATTATGAGATAATACTTTTTTAATTTTTAGAGGTTTTAAAATTTTACTATAAAATGCAGAAGATTTTTTTAAATTATTTGTTCCAATAGTAATAAAAGCAAACATAATTTAAAGATTGGTAGCCTCGGCCGGACTTGAACCGGCACTCCCAAAAGGGCAAGGATTTTAAGTCCTTTGTGTCTACCATTCCACCACGAGGCCTAA
>CABYBP010000010.1 GCA_902517315.1 uncultured Alphaproteobacteria bacterium | reverse complement strand
CTCGTGAAAGTAAATTGGTATGGTATCATGCCAACCATATTTCCAATTAAAACAAACATGAAAATAGAGAAGACAAATGGAAAATATCTCTTTCCATTATCTCCTACTGTATCTGAAAGTAATTGAGCAATAAAATTATACATTAACTCTGAGACAAGCTGCATTCTTGAAGGAATAATTGATCTTGTATTAACTGTTAAAGTTAAAAATAGGGTAATTGCTAGAACAGTAATAAGCATTGAAAGAGATGAATTTGTGAAAGAAATATTATAACCAGCAAGTTCAATGTTAGATATTGGATCTATTTCGAATTGTTTAAGAGGACTATCTTTTGCAGCCATAATATTTACTGAATATTAAAATTACCTTTGCTTTTCAATGCGACGCATTACACGATAAACATTCAAAAATCCAGCCAATGCGCCAAATATGAAGAAAATAATTAACCCTATTGGTTTAGTATTAAAGTAATTATCCACAATAAGCCCAATTCCAACTCCAACAACAAGTGCAGCGATTATTTCGGTACTAATTTTAAATCCAAATCCAGCACCACTTTCTTTTTTTTTAATATTAGGTTCTTTATTTTGGTTATCTAAATTATCAATTTTTTTAGCTAATTCTTCTAAATTTTTATTTTTATAATTCATTTGTAATATCTCGCTCTTTTATCTCAATTGCTTTTTCAAGATCGACGGAAACTAATTGTGATACACCTTTCTCAGGCATAGTAACTCCAAATAATCTATTTACTCTAGCCATTGTCATTCTATGGTGAGTTATTACCAAGAATTTTGTAGAGGATGTTTTTGCTATTTCCTCAACTAATGAACAAAATCTATCAACATTGGTATCATCTAAAGGTGCATCAACCTCATCAAGAACACAAATTGGAGCAGGGTTTGATAAAAATACAGCAAATAATAAAGATAAAGCTGTAAGTGCTTGTTCACCTCCTGACAGAAGCGTCAGATTTTGTAATTTTTTACCTGGAGGGCTCGCAAATATTTCCAAACCTGCTTGAAGAGGATCTGATTCATCAGTAAATTTTAGGTAAGCTTTTCCACCTCCAAATAATCTTATAAATAATTTTTGAAAATTTTCATTTACTATTCCATAAGCTGCTAGCAATCTTTGTCTACCTTCGGTATTTAATGAGTCAATAGCTTCTCTTAGTTTTGCAATCGCACTCAACAAGTCACTTTGATCATTTTTAATTGTATTTACTTTTTCTTCTAAATCTCTTGCTTCTTTTTCAGCTAGCAGATTTACACCTCCTAAACGTTCTTGTTCTGCAATAAGTCTTTCTAATTTTTTTTCTAAATCTTCAGAATCACCTAATATTTTGTTAGGATCAATTTCTCCAATATTATAAAGTTCATCTAACTCTACACTTAATCTTTCTCTTACTTGGGTAGACAGTAATTTAATTGCTTCATTAATTGTATTAATTTGACCTTCAGTCCTAATTCTTTCTTCTCTTAGTTCATTTAATCTAATTTCTTCTAGCTTTAATTTTTTATTAACCTCATTAGAATTTTGTTCAGTTTGACGAAGTTGCTCAGCTATTTGCTCATAAGAATTCTTGTTTTCATCAATTAATTTTTGTATTTTTAATTTTTCACTTGATACATCTTCAGGAACAGATTGAAGATTTGATAAATCACTAATTAAAGAATTTTCTCTTGAATTTAACTCTTCTATTCTTTGATTTGCTTTTACAGAAATATCATTCCATTGTTTTTCCTCAGCACTTAATTGTTTAATTCTTCTATTTTTTAGCTGGTCTAATATTGCTTTAGTAGAATTATTTTGTTTACCTTTAGAAACATATCCATCCCATCTCCAAATTTCTCCTAATCTGCTTACTAATATTTGACCTGGTTTTAAGCTTTTTTGAATTTCTAAAATATTTTCTTTATTTTCTACTAAACCAATAAATTCTAATTTCTTTTTTAAATTATCTGGAGCTTTAATCAGAGATGAGAATTTTGTAATTTCTGAATTAAAGGAAGAATCTTCTAGATCTAATTTTCTCCAAAAAATACTTTGTTCTTCATCAATAGATGCAATTAACTCATCTGAAAAAACTGCAGCAATTGCTTTTTCAAGCCCATCTTCAAAGTCTAGATAGTCAATTATTGGATTATTATTTTTTTTATTAGAACCATTTTCATTATTTATATCATCATCTGTTTGAATGAAAAGATCACCTTGTTGTTTTAACAGAATTGATTTTTCTTCTTGTACTCTTTCAAGATTTTGCTTTGCATCTTCAAATAAAAACTTCTCTCTATCAATGTCATTTTTGATTTGCTCTATACGGACTTTTGTTTCGTCTACTGCAATATTAGCTCTTTCAATTTCTTTTTCTTGATTTTCTAAACTAATAGAATATTTCTGAAGTTCAGCTGCAACCTTACTTTCTTGAAGTCTAAGGTCTGGAAGGCTTTCTTGTACCTTTTCAAACTCTATATTTATTTGTGCAACTACTTGTGTTTGATCATTTACAAAATTTGTTTCAGATTTAATTTTTTCACTAGTATGTTTTAATTTATCTTTTTCATCAATCCATTTTTTATAAAATAATCTTGCTCTTGCTTTTGTAATATCTTTTTGAATGTACTTATATCTTTCAGCTTGTTTAGATTGTTTCTTTAATATTGTAAGTTGTTCGTCTTGTGCTTTTAATACATCCTTTACACGCTCTAAGTTATTTTCAGTAGCATTTAATCGTAATTCAGCTTCGTGTCGTCTTGAATGCAGACCTGTAATTCCTGCGGCTTCTTCAAGCAACGTTCTTCTTTGCTCAGGCTTAGCTGCGATTATAGCACCAACTCTACCTTGACTAACCATTGATGTTGAACGAGCACCTGTTGCTGCATCAGCAAATAGCAATTGTACATCCTTCAATCGCACTTCTTTGCCATTCACTCTATATTCCGATCCTTCACCACGCCAAATTCTTCTAGTTACTTCAATAGTATCATTTTCATTGAAAATACTTGGTGCTTTTCTTGCTTTATTATCTAAATCTATAGTAACTTCAGCTATATCCCAAGCTGGTCTATCATCGGTTCCATTAAAGATAACATCATCTAATTCGCTTCCTCTCATTTGTTTTGGAGAAAGTTCACCCATAACAAATCTAAAAGCTTCTACAAGGTTGGATTTACCACATCCGTTTGGACCAACAATACCTGTTAAACCATTTTCAATCAAAATTTCTGTGGGTTCAACAAAAGACTTAAAGCCTTTGACTTTAAGTGTCCTAAAATTAATCATCAACTATTGTGATAATATTTTATCGATGATTTGTCTAAACTCTTTTATGTTTTTATTCCCCGAATATAGCACTCCATTAACGATGAATGAAGGCGTGGATCCTATTTTATATTCTCTTTGTGCTTCCATCACACCCTCAAGTAATTGATTCTCTAAATCCACATTACTCAAACATGCATCAAAATCGTCTTGTTGCATACCGCCACTTTGCATAATTTTGTATAATTCAGATCTTGTTTTGGAATGATCTCTATTAACCCAACTATTTTGAAGCTTATAAAGACCATTCATATAATCGTATCTTACGTCTTCTGGGACACATCTTAAAATCATACTTCCAGCAAGAGCAGGATAATTGAAAGGAAAATCACGAAAAATAAATTTAACTTTACCAGTATCAATAAACTCTTTTTTTAACTCTGCCAAAGTATCATTGTGGAAATCTGCACAGTGACTACAGGACATAGAAGCATATTCTATAATTGTTATTGGTGCATTTTCTTCCCCAATATAAAAATCATTATCGTTAACATCCAGTATTGAGTTATCAGCTGCTTTTGCATTAATAAAAGTTAGTGATAATATAATAGAAATAAATAAAATTTTGGTTTTCATTATTTGTCCTCAGTTGAAATTTTATTACCTAAATTTAATAGTGATTTTTTTAAATCAGAATTTTGAAGTCCCTTCACATTTTGCTCAACAAATTCTTTGTCATCTTTATTGATTTGTTTTTTCTGAATTTGCTTCATATGAATATGTTTAGGTATGTAATTTTGATGAATTCTCAAGTCTATTATTGCCTTATAGCCAAAATAAGTATTAATTTTTTCAATTATTGTGTCCTTAAAGTGTTGAAATTCAATGGCTGCGGCAGGCGTGACACTCACATTTAGATAATTTTTATATACTGTCTCACCTAAATCATTTTCAAAATTACGCACCCTTGAAACATTTAACGGCTCTGAATATTCTTTAAAATAATTACCAGCAATTTCAGGCCATTTGGAGTTAATTATAAATTCTGTTCTATTATATTTAGAGGAAAATTTTCTATTAACTTTCCTCAGAGTATCGCCAATAGATTGTGGAACAAATGTTCTTTTTTGCTTTATATTTTTTTTGTCCATATGCATAAATAATTTATAGTACCTAAAAATGAAAGCAATATGTTTAAACAAGAAACACAAGTAATAAAGTTTTTACTTCAATGGTATTCCTTGAATGCTAGAAATTTACCGTGGCGGAAGAAAAATAATTTTAATTTACCTTATCCATACTTTGTGTTTGTAAGTGAGTATATGCTTCAACAAACAACAGTAAATACCGTAAAAAATAAATTTAATGATTTTATTGTAAAGTGGCCTTCAGTAAATAAATTAGCACAAACGTCAGAACTAAATATTTTAAAGTTCTGGTCAGGCCTTGGTTATTATTCTAGAGCTAGAAATTTACTAAAGTCTGCAAAAATAATTAACAAAAATTTTAAAAATAAAATACCACAAGCTTATGATAAACTCATCCAACTTCCTGGTATTGGAGATTACACTGCAAAAGCAATTCTTGGAATAGGATTTAATCAATCAGTAATGCCACTTGATGCTAATATTGAGAGAATTTTGGTAAGGTTACATGCTATCGATAAGCCAATTAATAAAGTAAAAATTAAACTCAAAGATTTAGGAAATAAATTCATATCAGATAAATACTCTTCAAATCTAATTCAGTCTTTTATGGATTACGGATCAGAGATCTGTCTTCCAAGAAATCCTAAATGTAATATTTGTGGAATTAATAAATTTTGCCAATCATACAAAAAAAATTTACAGCTAAAAATTCCAATAAAATTAAAGAGGAAAACTATTAAGCCGATAAAGTACACGAGAGCTTATGTAATTGTGAATGAAAAGAACGAAATCCTTGTAAGAAGTAGACCAAATAAAGGAATGTTAGCATCCATGCTTGAAGTGCCTAATGATGTCTGGGTTAAAAACAAAAAATTATTAACCACTGATCAAGACATAAAAAAAATAAAAACAAAATTAAAATCTAGAGGTTCAATTGAATATTCATTTAGTCATTTTGATTTAGAAACAGAGATTTTTTATGGAAATATTAAAAAAGAAAAACTATCAAAAAGTAATTGGATTAAGAAATCTTCATATACTAATTCCAGAATGCCAACTGTTATGAAAAAAATAGTAGAAATGGCATTATAATTTATAAAAAAAAATTTTTTGCATTCATAAAAATTTTATGTCCATCTCCAAATTTTTTCGAGGTATTATTTTGCCAATCAGGTATATGATAATTATATAAGGCTCTTTCTGGATGAGGCATCATTGCAAGAACCTTACCATTTTGATTTGTTAAAGCAGCTATATCATCCTTAGACCCATTAGGATTAAAGGGAAACTTACCTTTTGCTAATTTTTTGTCGTCATCAATATATTGTAAGCCAATAAGCTTTTTAGCTTTGATACTCTTAAGTACATTCACTGGTATCATGAATTGCCCCTCTTGATGGGCGACAGGTAATTTCAAGATGTTAATATTTTTTAGCCATGGTGATTTATTATTACCCACTTTTACATTTACCCATCTACACTCATAGCTTCCAGATTTATTTTCAATCACTGCTACTTCTGGATCTTTTTTATTTAGGTTTGGAACTAATCCAAGATTAATTAATATTTGGCATCCATTACAAATGCCTATTATTAATTTATCTTTTAATGAAAAATCTATTAATTGATCATATAAATTGGTCATAATTTTTTTCGCCATTGCATTTCCAGAACCCGTATCATCGCCATACGAAAAACCACCAGGTATAGCGAATACTTGGTAATTATTAAGTTGTTTAGGATTTTGAATCAGATCATTAATATGAACAATTTTTCCTTTGAAACCTACTACTTCGAATGAATGCAGCGTTTCATTTTCACAATTAATACCATAACCTGATAAGACTAATACGTTCATAACCCTTTAATTTTTTGTTTGTATGACTTTGCAAAATCAGAAATTTTACCTCTCATAATTTTTTTGTTATCTTTAAAGTCAATTACATCTGAGCCCGTGCATTTGCCAATAATTGTATAGCTAGAAGTTTTAAATATTTTTTTAAAATTGGCTAACTTATTTTTTTTCAGAGAAACAAGAATTCTACTTTGTGTTTCAGAAAATAAAAATTGATCAACTGAGATTTTATTTTTTAGTTTTAAATCAATAGTTAAACCTTTCTTTGAAGCAACTGCTATCTTCGTAATTGCAATTCCAAGTCCACCTAAATCTATTCCAATTGCAGAATTTATAATTCCGAGTTTATTAGCTTTTTCAAAATTTTTATATGTTCGAAGTGCATCCTTGCTATTTACAACTGGATTTTTTGATTTTTCATGACCTATAATTTTAGAATAAACACTATCTTCTAATTCATTGAGTGTATTTCCTAAAACTAAAAGTATATCACCATCATCTGGTGTTATTTTTGTTAAGTGTGAAATTTTATCTACCACTCCAATAGAGGAAATAAGCAATGTCGGAGGTATTGAAATTTTTACTGATTTCCCAGTTTTATCGAAACCTTTAAAATCATTAAACATACTATCTTTTCCTGAAATAAAAGGTGTTTGGTACGCAACAGCATAATAATAACAAGCTTTTGCTGCTTCTTTCAATTGATACAACCGATCAGGTTCATCTGAGCTGCACCAACAAAAGTTATCAAGAATTGCAATTTTTTTTGAGTTGGCACCACTTACAATTAAATTTTTATACGCTGTATCAATAGAGCATCCAGCCATATCATAAGGATTCGTTTCAGCATACTGAGGATAAGCAGCTTGAGAAAGAGCGATTGATTTTTCATCTTCAAAAAGAGGTTTGATAGCTGTAGCATTTCCAAAAATTCTACCTTCACCTTGTATTGGTTTTATAATAGAAGTTGCTTGTACTTCGTGATCATATTGTGTTGCTATAAATTCTTTTGTTACAATATTTGGACTAGAGAGAAGTTTATGTAACTTATCTATCAATGAACTTTGCTTAATTATTTTTTTGTTTACTTTTTGAATCTTTGGAAAAGATGTTTTTAAATTTAATTTAGGATAACCTTCATGAAGAAATTCCATATCTAAATTGAGAATTTCATTTTTATTATATTTTACTATGCCTTTTTCTTTTTTAATAAATTTACCAATTATTGTTGCTTCCACACCTCTTGCTTTAAATCTCTTTATAACTTTGTTTACATTTGCAGGAGGGACTGCCAGTGTCATCCTTTCTTGTGATTCAGAAATCCAAATCTCCCAAGGATATAATCCATTATATTTAAGGGGAACCTTTTCAAGATTAACTAAAAAACCACCACTCTCTTTTGCCATTTCTCCTATTGATGATGATAATCCTCCAGCTCCATTATCTGTAATACTTGAGTAAAGATTTTCATCACGCAATTCTCTAATGATAACATCAGACATTTTCTTTTGTGTTATTGGATCACCAATTTGTACTGCAGAAACTGGACTATTAGGATCTAATTCCTCTGATGAAAATGTTGCACCGTGAATACCATCTTTTCCAACTTTGCCTCCAGCCATTAGTATGATATCTCCTGGATTAGCTTTCTTTTTATGCGATAATTTCCCTTTTATTTTCTTTGGCATAATCCCAACTGTTCCACAAAATACAAGAGGCTTTCCTGCAAACCTGTCATCAAAATACACATTACCTTGAGGGGTAGGAATACCTGAACAATTCCCCCCAACTCTAACACCACTGATAATCCCCTTAGCAATGAAATTTGCTGGAAGCATTGGATCCTTATTATTTTTTTGACGGTACAATTCATATTTTTTATTTGGGTCTGCTAAATAATATGCATACGTATTAGCTATAGGTTTTGCTCCTTTTCCAAATCCCAGACAATCCCTATTAACACCAACAATTCCAGTGATTGCCCCACCAAATGGATCTAAAGCTGAAGGAGTATTATGTGTCTCAACCTTATGACAAATAATCCAATCTTTATTAAATTCTATTCCACCGGCATTATCCGTAAAAAGAGAAACACAAAAATTATCTTTTCTTAATTGAATAATTTTTTCAGTAGCCCCTTTAATATATTTTTTAAATATACCTTCTTGAATATTATCAATCTTAGCTGAAAATATTTTGTGTTTACAGTGCTCTGACCATGTCTGTGCTAATGTTTCAATTTCTACATCTGTTGGTTTACGTTTTATAGTTGAAAAATAATTTCTTATAGCTTTTAAAGACTCTAGATCTAGGCCAAGTGTTCCCCTCCTCGATTTATCTTTTTCTTCAATACCAAGTTTACCAATGAGACTGAGATGATAATCAGAAATATCTAAATTAATTTCTTTTTTACTATATTTCTTTTTCGGTAATTTTACCTTTTCTATTATGAACTGATTTTTTTTAAAATTATCTAAATATTTTTTAAATGGATAAATCTTAATTGTTTGAATTAAGGGATTTGCTTCATTTTTGGATATTTTGGTAATATCTTCTTTTCTTCCTTTTATTAAAATAATTTTTGTTGAACCAAGTTCAAAGTTTTTAAAACTACTTTTTAGATTATCTTTGATTATTTCTTTTACAGTTGTAGCTATATTATCAGTTACACCTGGTAAAAATTTTATTTCTACAACCCAATTAAAATTACTATAACTAGATAAAACCTTATTTACATTTTTTTTAGTTAATATTGTTTGAGAAACGTCATTAGAAATAAGTTTACTTATTTTAATAAACTTTTGATTATCAAGGTTTTTAGAAAAGAAATATCCATCTATAATTTTGATAGATTTATTGATGTATTCTTTTTGTAGTGAACTTTCTTTTCCCGTCTTCTCAATAGAGAGAATTTGAATTGTATTTGTCATTATGAGTACGAATCAACTTAATTTACTATATTAATAGTTTACTCGTTAACGATTCGTTTAAAACTAATTAAATATGACAACATATAAAGAAGCAGGGGTTGATATAGAAAATACAGATGCCCTTGTCGAGGACATTTCTGAACTAAGCAAATCAACAAACAGAAACGGAAATTTTGATAAAATTGGCGGATTTGGTGGTGTTTTTGACCTTAAAAAATGTGGATATGAAGACCCTCTGTTGGTGTCTGGAACAGATGGCATAGGGACAAAAATATTACTAGGAATTGAAACTGATATTTTAGATGGCTTGGGTCATGATCTTGTCGGTATGTGCCTTAATGATATTCTTTGCCATGGTGCAGAGCCATTATTTTTTTTAGATTACTACGCTTCTTCCAAGATTGAAAAAAATTCTTTTTTAAAAATTATGAAAAGCATCACTGAAGCTTGCAAGATAAATAATTGTTCTGTTATTGGAGGTGAAACAGCAGAGATGCCTGGGCTCTATAAAAAAGATGATTTTGATTTTGCTGGTTTTTGTGTTGGAGCAGTAGAGAGAAAAAAAATTTTACCTAAAAGAGATGTCATGAAAGAAGATGACCTTCTATATGGGATAAGATCGTCAGGTTTTCATTCAAATGGATATTCTCTCATTAGAAAAGTTTTAAAAGATAAAAATATAGATCTACATAAAAAAACAGAGTTTAAATCATCTTATAAAACAAATGCAGCAGCATTAATGGCTCCGACAAAATTATATTTTCCTTTTTTAAAAAAAATTTTAACAAAAAATCTTATCAATGGTGTATCGCACATTACGGGTGGGGGTATTATTGGAAATGCACCAAGAATGCTTTCTGAAAATTTATCAGCAAGGATTGATAAAAAATTTATTTGTAATGAAGAAATTTTCCAATGGTTTAAAAGTTTAGCTAATATTTCAAATGAAGAAATGTTGAAGACATTTAATTGTGGATTAGGCTTGATTATGACTATTTCAAAAAATAATTACAAAGAATTTGAGCAATTAATAAAAGATGAAAATTTAGATATTTTTGAAATTGGAAAAATAGAAGTTAACCAATCATCAAGGTGCACAATTAGTTGAAAAAATTACAAGTTGCTATTTTTATATCAGGAAGAGGTTCAAATTTAGAATCTCTTGTTCAATCATCAAATAAAAAACAAAGTTTAGTAGAAGTTCAATTAGTAGTATCCAATAACTCCAAAGCAAAAGGTTTAGTAATAGCCAAAAAAAATAAAATTCCATTTATACATTTTATTCCAAGAAAAAATTTTGAAAACAAAGTTTTAAAGTATCTAAAAAATATAGACATCATTTGTTTAGCTGGTTTTATGCAAGTTTTAGATTCAAAATTTGTCAGACAATGGAGATCGCGTTTAATTAATATTCATCCATCTTATCTTCCAGCTTTTAAAGGTCTAAATGCACAGGATCAGGCAATAAAGGCTAATGCAAGCTATTCTGGTTGTAGTGTTCATTACGTAACCTCTGCAATTGACTCTGGAAAGATCATATTTCAAAAAAAAGTAAAGATTTTGAAGAAAGATAATACCGAATCACTCTCAAAGAAAATATTGATAGAAGAGCATAAGATTTATCCAAGGGCATTACAAATGGTTGCAAAAACTCTTTTAACAAGACAACGGTAAGATGAAAAATCGATTAAATTTCATAAAAAAATTAGAAATAGGGCAATCTCATTTTCCAAGATTTCATGAGGAGTGTGGAGTTTTTGGAATAAGTGGAACTAAAGATGCAGCAGCCTTAACAGCTCTTGGTTTACATGCCTTACAACATCGTGGTCAAGAAGGTTGCGGAATAGTAAGTTATGATGACAATTCTTATCATTCAGAAAGAAAATTTGGATTGGTTGGAGATAATTTTACAAAAAAACAATCACTAGAAAAATTAAAAGGAAAAATTGCAATCGGACACAATCGTTATTCAACGACTGGCGGTGAAACAATAAGAAACATACAACCTTTTTATGCGGACCTTCATGGAGGGGCGATTAGTATTGCTCACAATGGTAATCTTACTAATGCACTCCTGTTAAGAGAGCAAATGGTACGTGAAGGAGCAATATTTCAAACAACATCAGATACTGAAACTATTGTCCAACTTGTTGCTCGTTCAAAAAAGAAAGATATTCTAAATAAAATTATTGATGCTTTAATGCAAATTCAAGGTGGTTATGCTCTATCAATTATTGCTAATGGCACACTGATTGGTGCAAGAGATCCTTTAGGTATTCGACCTCTTGTTTTAGGTAAATTTAAAAATGCATTTATTCTTGCTTCTGAAACTTGTGCTTTAGATATTATTGGAGCAAAATTTATCCGTGAAATTGAAAATGGTGAAGTTGTAATAATTAAAGATAATAAAGTTGAGAGTAGAAGACCATTCCCAAAAAAACAAATTAAACCATGTGTTTTTGAATATATTTATTTTTCGCGACCAGATAGTATTTTAAAAAACAAAACCGCCTATGAATATAGAAAAAATTTAGGCACACACTTAGCAAAAGAAACTGATATTAAACCTGATGTAGTTGTACCAGTTCCAGATTCTGGTGTTCCTGCTGCACTTGGCTTTAGTCAAGAATCTAGTATTCCTTTTGAGTTAGGATTAATACGAAATCATTATGTGGGTAGGACATTTATTGAACCAACTCAGCAAATTAGAAGTTTAGGTGTTAAGTTAAAATTAAATCCAAACCAAAGTTCTATTAAAAAAAAGAAAATTGTTTTAATTGACGACTCATTGGTTCGAGGAACAACATCCACTAAGATAATAAAAATGCTCTATGATTTTGGAGCGAAAGAAGTCCATATGCGTATTGCTTCACCAGCTATTAAATATCCAGATTTTTATGGAGTTGATACTCCTACGCAAGATGAATTACTGGCTGCAAATAAAAATTTAGAGGAAATGCGTAAATATATTGGAGCTAAATCATTAAAATTTTTATCATTAGATGGTTTGTATAAAGCTCTTGGATATAATGGTAGGGATAATGATAATCCTCAATTTACTGATCATTATTTCACAGGAGAGTATCCTATAAGGCCTTTAGATTACTTGAACGATGAAAGTTTAAAAAAACTATCATTTTTAAGTCTTGCTTCAAATAACTGATTAATGAATTATCTTTTTTCATGAACGTTCTTGTTATTGGTAATGGTGGAAGAGAACACGCACTATGTTATGGTATAAAACAATCTCCTAATTGTTCTAATTTATTTTGTATTCCTGGAAGTGATAGTATCAATGAAATTGCATCTTCGATTATCATAGATATTAATGATTATGACGCTATTCTTCAATTTTGTCTAGAAAGTAAAATTGATCTCGTAGTGATTGGTCCAGAACTACCTTTAACTAAAGGATTATCGAACCTTTTAATGAAAAATTCTATATTAGTTTTTGGTCCTGATCAGATGGGAGCTGAGCTAGAAAAATCAAAAAAGTTTACAAAAGATATTTGTAAAAAATTAAATATTGCAACAGCTGCTTATGACATATTTCACAACTATGATGATGGCTTAAATTTTTGTCAAAACCAATCCTATCCTCTTGTTATTAAAGCTGATGGTTTAGCAGCGGGAAAAGGAGTTATTATTTGTCACACAAAGGAGGATGCAAAAGATGCACTGATTAAATGTTTTAAAGATAATTCTTTTGGTGATGCTGGTTCAATTGTTGTTATTGAGGATTTTTTAGTTGGTGAAGAGGTAAGTTTATTTTCACTTGTCGATAAAAATGGATTTGTGTTGCCACTCACGACAGCACAAGATCATAAAAAAATCTTAGAAGGAGAAAAAGGGTTAAACACTGGTGGAATGGGAGCCTATACACCTGTCCCTTCTATTTCATCAAATAAAATGCATGAATTATCCAAAACATTTGTTGAGCCTATTATTAAACATCTTGCTGAACAAGGTATCAACTATCAAGGAATGTTCTATGCAGGATTAATTCTAACAGATAAGGGTCCAAATTTACTCGAAATTAATGTTCGTTTTGGTGACCCTGAAACACAAGCAATTATTCCACTATTAGAAACAGATTTATTAGAACTCCTTCATGCTTCGGCGATAGGTACTTTAAATAAAATAGAGAAAATTAAGTGGAAAAATGATTATGCCATGACAGTAGTAATGGCTGCTAATGGCTATCCTGAGGATTATAAAAAATTCACATTAATTAATAATTTGGAAAATCTTACTTTAACAAAAGGTGAGTATCTGTTTCATGCAGGAACAATGCTCAAAGAAAACAAATGGCTCTCTAATGGAGGACGTGTATTAAATATCTCTAGTACAGGTAAAGATTTAAAAACTATTAGGAAAACTATTCACAATATAATCAAGCAAATTAATTGGGATGAAGGATATTATAGAAAAGATATTGGTTGGAGATATATTGATGAGTAATTCATTTTTAGTTGAAGGAAAAACAAAAATTATTGAGATAACAAATGATCATAATATCATTCGAATTGTAACAAAAGATTTTTTAACAGGTGGGGATTCAGCAAAGAAAGAGGAAATTAAAGATATTGGAATTCAAAAGACAAAACAAACAAGTAATGTTTTTAGTATGCTAACCAAGGCAGGTATTGCAACATCATTTATTGAACAAGATTCGCAAAATAGTCTTTTAAGTTACAACTGTAATATGCTTCCTTTAGAATTTGTAGTGAGACGTTATGCATGGGGCAGTTATTTAAGTAGAAACACTCAATTTGCAAAAGATAAAAATAATCCTCATCAATTTGAAAACTTAGTATGGGAAATATTTCATAAACAAGCTGTTGTTATTCCTCCTCATGTTGCAGAACCTGTTCAGATGGATGAGAGTGAAGCGAGAAGACAATTTTTAAAAGATGGAAAATGGGAAGAGGGTGTATTTACAGATCCTTTTGTAAAAACTGGAGAAGAGTGGGAATTATTTTCTGCCAAGCAACCTATTACAAGTAAAAGTTTGATGAAAACCAAAAAATTATTGTCTGATAAAGAATTAGAAATAGCTATTAATGAAATTATACTTCCAAGTTTTGAGCTTATTGAAGACAAATGGAAAACTATCAAGACAATTGATGGTTCTATACATTTAGTTGATATTAAGTTTGAGCTTGGTTTTAAAGTATCGGATAATTCTTTAGTTTTATCTGATGTAGTTGATAATGATAGTTGGCGAATATGGCCTGGAGGAGATCCAAGTAAACAATTAGATAAACAATCTTTTCGTGAAGGAGAGGATTTAGTAAATGTTGTCAATAAATATCAATTAGTAACGCAGTTAACGAATCAATTTAATTAAAGTTAATAAATTATTTTTCAATAATCGTTATATGACCCATTTTTCTTTTATTTTTAATTTCTGTTTTTAAATAATCATAAAAAAATTCGTTTTCCTTAAATGTTTTATTTCGGTACGGTGTAATATCATCCCCAATTAAATTAATCATTTTGGCGTTATATAATTTTTTCGTCTCAATTTTTTTTAAGCCACATACTGCTCTTATATGATTTTCAAATTGACTAATATTATGAGAGTTCATTGTAAGATGTCCAGAATTATGAACACGAGGAGCAATTTCATTCGCATATAAATTATCATCAGCATCAATAAAAAATTCTACACATAACGTTCCAATGTAATCTAGTTTTTCTACAACTTCTTTTGCCCACTCAATTGATTTTGTTTGTATATTATTAGGAATATCACTTGGTATTGTTGAATATTTTAAAATTTGTTCTTCATGAACATTCTCAATAGGTTCATAGATCTCATAACTATTTTGATCATAACGAGTAATAACAACTGAAATTTCTTTTTTAAGATGAATGAGTTTTTCTAAAATATATTCTTTTGTAAAATCAATCTCGTTACTAATATCATCTGTAGTGTTTAATTTATACTGACCTTTACCGTCGTATCCTAATGTTGTTGTTTTTAACAAACCAGGAAGTAAATTTTCAATTTCACTCAAATCTTTTTCATTTTTGATAGTTACATATTTTGTTGTTGTTATATTATTATTATTTAGAAAATTTTTTTCCGTTTCTCTGTGTTGAATGAGTTGATTAATTTCTGGTTTTGGTAAAACTTTTTTCTTTTCATTGATTTTTTTTAATATTGCAAAGGGTATATTTTCAAATTCATATGTAACAAGATCAACTTCATTAATGAAATTTTTTATCGTTGTATCATCATCATACTGACCAAAAATAAATTTAGAAGCAAAGTGTTTTCCAGGCGCGTCAGGATCATCACTCAATATGACAGTTTTAATATCTATTTTTTTTGCAGCATCTGCTAATAGACTTCCTAATTGTCCACCACCGATAATACCAAGTGTGGGTGTATTCATGACTTATGGTTTTTGTTTAACAGCTTTTGATTGTTCACTTCGATAATTTTTTAAATTTTTCTTTATGTCTTTATTTGAAAGAGCAATAATAGATGCTGCATATAAACCTGCATTCATTGCTCCATCCTCACCAATTGCAACACTTCCAACAGGAATTCCTTTTGGCATTTGCACTATTGATAATAAGCTATCTAATCCTTTTAATTTACGACTTTCTACAGGTACACCGATCACGGGTATAGTTGTCAATGATGCAATCATTCCTGGCAAATGCGCAGAACCACCAGCTCCGGCAATAATGACAGAAATATTATTTTCTTCAGCCGCTTTGGCAAATTTAAACATTCTCTCTGGTGTGCGGTGTGCAGAAACAATTTTAGTTTCAAACTTAACTTTCAGTAATTTTAAAATTTTTTCACAATTTTTCATAGTAGCATAATCAGATTTACTACCCATCACGATTGCTACCTTATGTTTTGTTGATGCTGACGTCATTTATATTTTATTCTATCAATTCAATGATGATTCGATACATTATTACATAATGACATCGTGAACATTACTTTCGCGGGCTCCTGCTTTAGAGATAAAGACAAATTTACAATTGCCTTGCATTTTCTTAATCGTTTTATGACCTGTGTAACCCATAGAAGATTTTAAACCGCCAACAAGTTGATACGCTACATCTTCTATTTTACCTTTATATGGAACCATTCCCTCCACACCTTCTGCTACTAATTTTTTTGCATTCTTTGTTTCTTCTTGTGAGTATCGATCAAAAGATCCTTTTTGCATTGCGCCTACAGAACCCATGCCTCTATATGATTTAAATTTTTTACCTTTTATCGTTAATAATTTTCCTGGTGATTCTTCAGTACCGGCAAATAAAGAGCCTATCATACAAGCACTTGCGCCACCTGCTATAGCTTTTGCAATATCACCTGATGTTTTTATTCCTCCATCTGCAATCACCGGAATTTTAAATTTTTTGGCAACTTGAAATGTATCCATCACTGCTGAAAGCTGAGGAATACCAACACCTGTTACAACCCTTGTTGTACAAATAGAACCTGGTCCAATACCTACTTTAATAGCATCAACACCAGCACTAATTAAATCAGATGCTGCTTTTTTTGTTGCAATATTACCTACAATGAGAGGGGTTTTCTTTAAAATTTTTTTTGCTTTTTCAATAAACTGTAAAGTTGTTTTTGTGTGCGCATGAGCAACATCAATAAAGACTATATCAACGCCCACTTTTAATAATTCTAAAAGTCGTAAATAGGCATTATTTTCAACACCGATTGCAGCTCCTACGGCAATCTGTTTATCAGAATTAATTACAGCCTTTTGAAATTTTTTTACGTTAACTTTAAAGCCATGAACTTTTTTAACTTCACTTGCTTGTTTATCAATTGGCATATTGCGGTGAATAACACCTAGACCACCATTTAGTGCTAGATTTATAGCCATCTTGTTTTCTGTCACTGTGTCCATTGCAGCAGAGAGTATTGGAATGTGTAATTTTACTTTCCCAATCGTTATAGAAGTATCTACATCTTTTGGTTTTATCTCAGAATACGCTGGTGAGAGCAGAACATCATCAAAGGTGACGGAATAATTAGTATTTATCTGGTAGGCCATTTCCAACAATATTTATTTTATATCGATTTGTAAAATAAATAGTTCAAATTATAATTTTTGGACCCCTTCGTCTTAAATTTTATATTCGAAATTCTGTGTCGTAGGATTAATTTTAATTAATCTTGCACCATTACGAATATGATAGTGTGTTGCCACTGGAGTTAAAGGAGAAAGAGTAACGATACTTTCAAATTGGTCTTTTGATTTAATATATTTTTGTAATTCCTTCATTATTTTCTTTCCAGCGCCTTTTTTGAAAGACCACACTGTATAAGCGATTGGAATAGAAGCTTCATCTTCCATCACACTCATTAAATCCATTTCTTTAATCGTTGCAGGAATTTCATTTGTAAAAGCAAAACAGGCAATACCTTCAATATCATCTTTATATTTTAGACCAAAAATTTTTCTGCCCTTTGACGTACGAAATTCGTTATCAAGTTCTGGACGCACCGGATCATCATCTGGGTTCACACTTTCTAGTTCGACTAGTTCTGTTTTTTTTATCCAGCTAAAGAAATCAAATTCGTATTTGTATCTGCCAATTTTCATTTTAAATTAATTTGAGCTTTATAAGATTTTCGAAATAAAGATAGTGATTAATTTGGTCCTTTAGACATTGGTTAAATAGTTTATTATCAAATTTTACTAATATAAAATTTATCTTTAACATGTCCTCAAGATCATCGATCCAAAATATTTTTAAATTATCCATTCCTATTTTCTTTGCCAACTTAGTCATTCCATTTGTAGCTATTGTTGATACAGGATTAATGGGAAATCTAGAAAATGCTAGTTACTTAGTTGCTACTAGTATTGCTGCAAGTGTCTTTTCTATTCTTTTTGGAAGTTTTGGTTTTTTACGATCAGGAACAGTTGGCATGGTAGCACAAGCAAATGGATCAAATGACTATCAAGAGGTTGTAAATATTTTTCTTAGAAACATAGCTTTTGTCATAATTATTTCTTTACTCTTAATACTTTTTCAAAGTTATATCTTTCAAATCTCCTTATCAGTATTTGAGTTATCATCAGACACGAAAAGATATTTTAAAGATTATTTTAATCTTCGTATTTATTCTACTTTTGGCGAGCTTACTATTTTTGTCATTACTGGTTTATTCATTGGTCTCCAAAATACAAAAACATCAAGCATTATCGTTGGTTTTTATTCGATTGCAAATATAATTTTTAGTTTAGTTTTTGTTTTATATTTTAATTTAAATGTTTTTGGTGTTGCTCTAGGAACACTTGTTGCTTCAACCCTTACGACGATTATTTTTTTATTTTATACTTTTTTTGCGCTTAGTAAGATTACCAAACTAGAATTCAGTACAAACAAAATATTTGATCCAAAGAAAGTTAAAACTATTTTTAATATTAATCTTAATATATTTATTCGATCCCTTCTTCTTGCTTTTGCCTTCTTATATTTTACGTATCTTGGTAATTCGATTAGTGAAGAAACAGTAGCTGCTAATACAATTCTCCTTAATTTTATTATGTTATCTGCCTATGTGTTGGACGCGTACGCTTTTTCAACAGAAGGGATTGTTGGATACTCAATTGGATCAAAAAACCGACAGTTATTAAGTGATGTGATAAAAAATTCCTTTATCTTAAGTACGGCAACAGGATTAATAATTTGTGTCATCTTTTTCTTGAGCAAAAATTATTACATCATCACAATGACAGACTTACCAAAAATAAGAGAGATCAGCTTTTCTTATTCTTACTGGATTATTATTATTCCGTTTGTGGCTTCTTTTTGTTTTCAATTTGATGGTATCTTTGTTGGTGTATCCCAGACAACAGAACTACGAAATGCCATGATCGTCTCTGTTAGCATTTATATAGTTGTTTCTTTTTTCTTAATTGCAAGTTTTGGAAATACAGGATTGTGGCTATCACTTTGTATTTTCTTTATTGCAAGAGCAATTACTTTATTTGTTTATATGCCTCGAATCTATCAGCGCGTTCAATAAAAAATACTAATTAATTTTATCTTTTCGGTAATTCGATCGTATGTCATCAAGAAGAATAGATTTTGATCTATCTTTTACATGCCAAAAATCCCATCCATTACAACTAGGCAGTCCTTGCATTTTTGCACCCATTTGGTGAATGGACCCTGATAAATCTTTTATTTTTAATGTACCATCAATACTGACCGTTGCTTTAAAGCGCTCTTTTTTATCTGTTAATACAGCACCTGGGGGAATAATACCTTGTTCGACTAATTCACCAAAAGGTACTTTGGGTAAATCACGTCTACTTTTGGTAAGCTCAATTACATCTTCTTTTAAGACCTTTGTTGTTTTTAATCTTTTTTTAGAAAGTTCAACATAGTCTTTGTCTTTTTCAATACCAATAAAATTTCGTTGTAATTTTTTTGCTACTACGGCTGTAGTGCCAGAACCCGAAAAAGGATCAAGAACGACATCACCTTTATTAGTTGAAGCTAAAAGAATTCTATACAGTAAAGCTTCTGGTTTTTGTGTTGGATGTGATCGTTCATTATTGTTTTCTCGTAATCGTTCTTTTCCAGAACAAATTGGAATATACCAATCACTTCGCATTTGTTTTCCTTCATTAAGTTCTTTCAAGTTTTGATAATTAAAAGTATATTTTGCATCACGTGACGTTGTACACCAAAGTAAAGTTTCATGGGCATTTGTAAAACGTGTCCCTCGAAAATTTGGCATAGGATTTGTTTTATGCCATATAATATCATTTAAAATCCACAGACCTTCATCTTGTATTGTAGAACCTACACGTAAAATATTATGATAACTTCCTATGACCCAAAGAGCGCCACCTTTTTTTAATATCCTTTTACATTCACTTAGCCAAGAATTGGTAAATTGATCATATTCTTTATACGTATTAAACTTGTCCCAGTCTTGTGTAACAGCTTCTACTGTTGTTTGATCTGGTCTGTATAAAGTATCTTTTAATTGGAGGTTATAGGGTGGGTCAGCGAAAATAAGATCAATAGAATGATCCTTTATTTTTTTCATTTTCTTGATGGAGTCGCCTAAAATGATCTGATTTTTTTTCATAATTGATAAAAAGAATCTTTAAGCAGATATGGAATCAGGTCAATTGAGTTATCAACAGAGTGAATCTTTAGGTAGGGATAACCATAAAAATTGGCTTAAAACATAAAAAAGGGGTCCGAAGACCCCTAGAATAGCTCATCAAATGGGAGGAATGATGAAACCTATTTTGAATATAATATTTGTCGCATCTTTTTGAAGCATAATAAAATAATAATTGGTATGCATTACTTGCATGCCCTGAATAATAAAAATTATTTATTTAATAACGATTTAATAGGCTCAAAAGATTTTCGATGGAAGAGAGTTATTCCGTGTTTATGAATTGCCTCAATATGTTTTTTTGTTCCATAACCAGCATTACTTTTCCAATGATAATAATTAAATTTATTATCAAGAATATTCATCAGTCTATCACGGTGAACTTTTGCTATAATCGAAGCAGTTGCGATAGATAATGATTTTTTATCTCCTTCAATGACTGATTTTTCATTTTTATAATTTAATGAAAAATTTCCATCAATAATAAGATTGGGATTATCAATACTAAATTTATTTATCACTCTTTTCATTGATAATTTTGTTGCTTCCAAAATATTAATTTTATCTATTTCTTCCACACTTGCGTACCCCAAGTGATATTGAAGCTTATTCTCTTTTTGTAGTTTTTTAAAAAATAAAAATAATTTCTCTCTTTGTCTTGGTGTATGTTTTTTTGAATCAGTTATGGGAATTTCTGATTCTAAATCATCATAATGTAGATAATGACAACCACAACTAACAACGGGTCCTGCTAAGGGTCCACGTCCTACTTCATCTAAACCAATAACTGGTCCATCAATTGATTTTTCGATTGAAAAATCAGCCACTATTTTTCATTTAGTCTTGGCATAATTTCAACAAAGTTGCAGGGCTTATGTCTAATATCTAATTGATATTGTAATATTTCATCCCATCCATCTTTGCATGCTCCTGTGGACCCAGGTAAACAAAAAACATATGTACTATTTATTAATGCGGCAACAGCTCGTGATTGAATTGCGGATGTCCCAATTTTTTCAAAACTTACTTGTCGGAATAACTCACCAAATCCATCAATATGTTTATTTGCTATTTCTTTTACAGCTTCTGGGGTAGTATCTCTTCCTGTCAAACCTGTACCACCAGTTGTTATAATACAATCTATGTCTTTTTCTTTCGACATTGCATTTAAAGTCTCTTTTATTTTTGATACATCATCAGGAATGATTGTTCGTTTAATCATTTGATGACCTGCATCTATGATACGTTTTTCTAAAGTATCTCCTGACGTATCATTTTCTTTTATTCTCGAATCTGAGATTGTAATAACAGCAATATTAATTGGAACAAATTCTAGGGAAGTATCAATTGGCATAATGTATTAATAAAGGGGATCATTTCCATTTGCTAGCATTTTTAAAGAACGCATTTCTTTATTATTTTTATTTTGGTAAATCCAATATTTGGTTAAAATCTTTTCAATGAACCATCTTGTTTCTCTTGAAGGAATACTTTCCATAAAAAAGAGTGAATCATCCATATAGTTTGTTTCATTCTTCCATTTTTGTAAATTTCCTGGACCACCATTATACGCTGTTGCAAGAAAAATAAGATTTCTTGAAACTTGTTCAAGATCAAGAAGGTAGGTTAAATATTCCTGTCCAACTTCTAAATTAATTTCAGGATTTTTAAGAATATTGCTGTTACTTCTTTTGACATCTTTACTAGACGTAATAAACTTTGCTGTTGAAGGTAATACCTGCATCAACCCAATCGCGCCATCTTTGCTTTTTGCTGTAATATTGAACATGGATTCTTGATGCATAAAGGCATGTAGTAATTCTTTTTCTAATTTATAACCATCGCGCGGTTTCCAAACACTGGTTGGATAATAAAGATAGGTTGGAACATCCATGCCAAACTGTTCTAGTTTATTGACAATTTTTAACTGCGTGTATGCCAAGTCAAAATTTTCAGCAATCTGAATAGATTCTTTTGCAACTTCACGATTAAGAATTGAATTAATATGAACAATTTCTTTTTCTAATTCATCTGCAAATCCAACTTGAATAAGTGTCTGTATTCTTTTCCCAGCTGGAATATTTAAAATCATACTATTATTTTTATTAAGATTAGTATGTTCAACCCATTCAATTTTTTCATCAACACCTAATATTTCTAAAGCAAGCATTCCGTAAAAACTATTGGGATTATTGGAAGCTCTTTTTAACCAAAAATTAATATCATCATATCGTCCAAGTTTTGCATATGATCTAGCTGTCCAAAAACTACCTGAAGTTTGATGCCATGCATCATCTTTTAAACTTATAGAGAAGAGAGAAAAATATTTTGCTGCATCCTCAAATTTTTCTAACCGCCAAGATGATAAGCCAGCCGTCCAAGCAGCATAGGGAACGTATTTTGCTGAATTGACAAGAGCCTCGGATGCATATTGGATTGCTAAATCATTTTTATTTGCTAAAAAGTACCCTTTAGCAATTAATTCTTTTTGCTCATCAATTTCTACTTGATCTAGAAGCAAATCAACATCTCGCTGATTTAGTAATTGTACGGCGCCTGTTGGCCAGCCTTTATTAACTCTTGATTTAATACTATTAATTAGTTTCCTTTTTTCTGCACTTTGATTTCTTGAAAGTTTTTTGGTACTTTTATAGGTACTTGATTTTTTACTATTTACTTGCTCAGCTTCAATTCCAATTGGAGTGGTAGGTTTTGAAGGACTTTTATAACCAGACGGCATTCTTCGAATAGCCAATTTATATATTTGTTTAGCTTGTGGAAGGTCATTATATTTTTTGAGCCAATAATATAACTCTAAATATTTTGATCTATAACAATTTGGATGTAAAAATTTTTGAGCATAAATATGTCCGAGTAGAGATTTATTTTTTATTTTTAAAATGAAATTATTTGCACTTTTCCATTTGCACTTTTTTTGAAACTTGTAGGCCTGTTGATAATTATAGACATCCTCATCACTCAAAACTTTGGATGAAAATATATTATCGTACTTATAAACAATATCTTGCTGGTATGCATAAAGCTGTTTTGAAAAAATGACTAAAAAGATAAATAAATTAAAAATTAAAAATTTTTTAAGATTCATTTTTTAATTTTTCTTGTAACATTTGTAAATCTTCCCATGAGTGTTTTTTATATTGAGGAGAACGAAGTAAAAATGCAGGGTGATAAGATGCAATTGTCAGAATGGATTCTTCTAAGTTAAGTGATTTGTATTCATGCCATTTACCTCTAAGTTTTCTCAGCGCTAAAGGAGTTGATAAAATAGCTTTTGCTGCAATACCTCCCAAGAGAAAGATAAATTTAGGTTTAACAATATCAATTTGTCTTTGTAAAAACGGTAAATACTCTAATATTTCATCATCAGTAGGCGTTCTATTATCTGGAGGTCGCCAATTTACAACATTAGTAATGTAAACATCTTCTCTTCGGAGCTTAATGGCTAAAAGCATTTTGTTCAAAAGTTGTCCGGCTCTTCCAACAAATGGTATTCCTTGTTCATCCTCATCTCTTCCTGGCGCTTCACCAATTAACATCACTTTTGCATTCAAGTTTCCATCATAAACAACTAAATTTTTTGCATTTTTTTGAAGATATGATTGATGATTTTTAAGATCTTTAATAACGACCTCAATCAGAGATTTTTTATCCCCAGTATCAATGTTTGAATGAGGTAATTCTACTTTTTTCTCTTTTTCAAACCAGTTTCTTGGAGAATCCTGAAGAAAATAGTTTACTCCAGAATTAACTATAAATTCTAAATTTTTCTTATTTGATTGATTCATGCAAAATTACAATTATCTATTCATAGTGCAACTCTAATATATTTGAAATGATTAATTTTATTAAAAAACTATTTTTTGTTTGTCTAATTTTCTTATTCAATACTAATGTTTTGGCACTAAGTAGCTCTTCTTTTTTAATTTCACAATCTGCCTATAAGAATTATGATTATACTTCGACGTTGTTTAATTTTAATACAGATAAAATAAAATTATCACAAGATGGTCTTTTAGATAAAGCAATAGCTGCTGTAATTACGGAGGATATTAATTTAGCTAAAGATATTGCAGATACAATTTTAGAAAAGAATAAAAATAATCAAGAAGCGTATATAATTAAAATATCATCATTATACTTAAATAAAAAATATAATCAGATAAAAGAATTACGTAATAGTTTAGAACAACCAAATGATTTGCTAGAATTTATTTTTTTTACAAACAATGATATTAAAGACAATACTACTATTAGTCGGTCGCTAGTTGAAATAGTATCTTCATCTTTTTCGAATAATGAGCAACGACTTTTAAATTATAATTTTTTATTATTCTATATTTCACTTGCTCAATTAATAGACTCACAAAATGAAAGAGCTATAGTCATTAAAGCAGAGTTATTTGATCAAGTTGGTCAATTTGAAGTTGCAAGAGAAACTTTTGAGAAAATTGGGAAGGGAAGCCCTTATTATTTAGATGCGCAAAGTAGCTTGGCTATTAATTACTTATATAATAGTACATACCAAGAAGCTGAGACTAAAATTTTATCTATCGTTAAAGATAGTAATAATAATTATGCTTTAAAAAAAATTCTTGGAGACTTTTATCGTTATAATAAAAAATATGATTTAGCATTACCTATATACGACAGTATGATTGAAGAAAACCGCGGCGATGTATGGAATATATATTATATGCGAGGTATTTGTTTTGAACAAAGAGGGGACTGGGATTTAGCTGAAAAAGATTTTTTAAGATCACTTGACATCAAACCTGATACGCCTAATGTTTTAAATTATCTTGCGTATGGATGGGTTGAAAGGGGAATACAATTAGATCGTTCTCTAAAAATGTTAGAAGAAGCCTATCTAACCAATCCTGATAGTTATTATATTATAGATAGTCTTGCATGGGCACATTTTAAAAAAAATAATTTATCAGAAGCTGCTCGTTTAATGGAAATGGTTATTGATATAGCTCCTGGTGAAGCAATATCACTAGACCATCTTGGAGATATTTATTATGCTATGAATAGAAAAAGAGAAGCTATTCATTTTTGGCAACAAGCCTTAGAGCTAGCTGAACCTGAAGATGAAATTGAGGAAAACGTTAAAATTAAATTAGAAAAATTTAATGGACAATAGTATTATTGAGAAATCACCTGCTAAAATAAATTTATTTCTTAAAATTTTAAATCGAAGAGAAGATAATTATCATAATATTAGAACAGGCGTAACAACAATTGATTTATTTGATGAAATACTAGTACAGCCAAGTAACCAATTTAATATTGAATACAAAGGCAGATTTGCACCAGAAAATAACAAATTTGATGATTGTATAATTAAAAATTTATTCAGTTTTTTAAAAATTCCACTGCCTAATATTTCATTTTCTATCACTAAAAATTTTCCCTATCAAGCTGGGTTAGGTTCTGCATCTTCAAATGCGGCAACCGCTATAAAAATTCTTGAAAATCTTGAAATAATTGAAAGAAAAAATATCTTTGAATATGTAGATTTTGGTTCTGACATCCCATTTTTTTTGAATCAACACGACAGTTTAGTGAGAGGAAAAGGAGATTTAATATCAAACATTATATATCCAAAATATTTTTTTTTAATAACGAAACCAAAATTTAATTGCTCTACAAAAAAAATGTACGAGACATTTATTCCTGCTGACTTTGATTACAATATAGAAGAAGATATCGAAGAAATTAATGATAACGACAATGGAAATGATTTTGAAAAAGTATTAAAAAAAATCGAACCAGATTTTAATTCTATTTATAATAGGATGGATAATTTAGATGACACTATTTATACGCGCTTAACAGGTAGTGGATCATGTATTTATTCAGTTTTTGAGAATAAACAATCAGCAGAAAATGCTAAAAATTCTTTTTCAAAATTATATCCAGATTTATGGGCAGCAGTGGCTGAAAATAACTATTAAATTATAATATTTTGTGTTTTTCAAAGACAGCAGTTAAGCTATCACCATCTCTTAATTCATCTCTAACTGTATTTTCACTACTTACTTTTTCTAAAGCTTTTTTTATAACTTTATCTATAACTTTTGATGGAACAATGACGACACCATCATTATCTCCAAACACTAAATCTCCACTCTCAATATAGACATCTGCAATTTCTCCTGGAACATCTGCCATCATCATTTTACCCCTGAATTTTGTATCAACAGGATTGGTGCTTTTAGTGAAAACTGGAAAATCAATTTCATTAATCATTTTTGTATCTCGCACACTGCCATCTGTTAAACAACCTGCTGATTTTAAATAAGCAGCTCTAGTTGAAAGCAACTCTCCCCAAGGAGCAATTTTCTCATTTCCATGACAACACAGAACGGCAATTTCATCTTCTTTTAAACTGTCAATTAATGCTATTTCATGCTCATAAACATTTGTATTTTCATCATCATGGTAAATAGGCATATACAAACCTACTCTTGCTAGCCCACACATTATTACATTAGCTTTTATTGACTTTATTCCAGGTGTTAATGTTTGTTTGTGATACCCTAAACTATCTAAAGTATCTGCTAAAACAGCTGAATAGAGT
This sequence comes from uncultured Alphaproteobacteria bacterium, assembly GCA_902517315.1. The sequence continues at coordinate 7,990 of CABYBP010000010.1, read as the reverse complement.
TTAGTTTTATATTCTTCAAAATTTAAAGTCATTTTATTTAATGAAATTATTTATATTATCAATTTACTTATTAATATAACATCATACTATTATATGGTGGTCAAGTTACATTTATAAAAACATTTATGATTTACAATATTTTAATAATTGGAGCAGGTGGAATTGGGAAAAGACACATAAAAGGTTATTTAGGAACTCAAAGATCTAAAATATCTATAGTCGAACCAGACACTCAAAAACGTGAAATCTTAGATAAGGAATTTGATATACAAAATTCATTCAGTTCTCTTGATGAGGTTAATCAAAAATTTGACCTTGCAATAATATGTTCACCAGCAAATTGGCACCTTGAACATATGCAGTTTTGTATAAAAACTAATTTATCATTTATGGTAGAAAAACCCCTTTCTACAAAACTAGATGGTTTAGAAAATATTATTAAAGAAGTTAATGCGAAAAAACTATTTGTCCGTGTAGGATATACAAGAAGAAACAGTTTAGTATCCAGAGCTTTAAAAGAACAAATTATAAATAAAAAAATTGGGGATGTTAAATTAGCCTATATTAATTCTTCTCAAGAATTTCCAAAATATAGACCAGATTATCAATCAATTTATTATGCAAAAGAAGAAACAGGTGGAGGTGCTATTCTTGATGCCTCTACACATATGATTGATCAATTAATCTGGATATTGGGAAACCCCGAACAAGTTAGTTGTATGTATGATCGACTAGTCTTAGAGGGAACGGAAACTGAAGATACTTGTTTAATAAATATAAAATTTTTTAATGGATGTTTTGCTAATATAACTGTTAATCAATTTCAAAAACCAAATATCAACACTTATGAGTTTGTTGGCACCAAAGGTAATATAAAACTAGATCACTCTACACTAATGTTTGCAGATGATGATAGTGGAGAATGGAAAGACAAAAAAGATTATATGCAGGGACAAAATCCAATGGAAGTTCATCAAAATAATTTCTTATTACAAGCAAACAGATTTTTAGATGGTTATGAAGGTAAGGAATGTGATTTAGCCACTTTAGATGAAGCCTATTTAAATTTAAAGGTCGTTTTAGCCGCTAAATCGTCTTGGAAAGAAAAGAAAATAATTACAATTAGTTAAAATGATTAGTCTGAAAAATAAAAATATTTTTATTGCTGGAGGTTCAGGGTATCTAGGTTCAGTTTTATGTGAAGAAATATTAAGGCTTGATGGTAATTTATTTTTAGCTGATCAAGATATTAAAAAATCTCAATTATTAATAAAAAAATTACAAAAAAAATATCCTAAAAGAAAAATTATATTTTCTCCACTTGATATGATTGATTCTAAATCTATTTTTCAAAATATTAAATTAGCTTATCTAAAATTCAAATATATAGATGGCTTAGTTAATGCAACATTTGGATCAACTACTGATACCTTGCCTACATTAACAGCGGAAAAATTTAATAAAGCTAACCAAATTAATTTAACAGGTTCGTTTTTATTAATGAGAGGTATTGCCAATAAAATGAAAAAAGGAGGAAGCATCGTAATGTTTGCTTCCATGTATGGATTAATTTCTCCAAAAATGGATATGTATCCAAAAAATATTAATCCTAATCCTGTGGAATATGGTGCTGGAAAAGCTGGTTTGAACCAAATGGTAAAATACTTTTCTTCATATTATGGTCAGAAAAATATTCGTATTAATACAATCGTGCCAGGTCCTTTTCCAAATATAAATAAGGCAGCAAACAATAATAAAAAATTTTTGAATAATTTAAAAAATTCTACAATGTTAAAACGTTTTGGAAAACCAATTGAAACTGCAAAACCTACAATTTTTCTTTTATCTGATGCATCAAGTTATATGACGGGTCATTCACTAATAGTTGATGGTGGCTGGACCGCGTGGTAAGTGATATTAAGTAATGACTATGTTTCCAATTCAAAATAAAAAAATTAAGTTAGCAATGTTAGGAATGACAGAAGGAAATGGACATCCATATTCATGGAGTATCATCATTAATGGTCGTTATAACGCAGAAGCTCTAGCAAAATGTCCTTATGCAGCAATTATTGATTATATTTCAAAACAACCAAAAAAAACTTTGGGTATTCAAGATGTAGAAGTTTCACACGTATGGACAGATGATCCTGAAGATGCAAAACTTGTTGCTAAAGTTGCAGAAATTGAAAATATTGTAGAAGATCCAAAAGAGGTGATTGATCATGTTGATGCTGTTTTAGTTGCAACTGATATTGGCTCAGAGCATATTGAAAGATGTAAGCCATTTGTTGAGGCAAATGTTCCAATTTTTGTAGATAAGCCACTTTGTGATAATTTCTCTGATCTTAAAATTTTTCAAAAGTGGATTGAAGAAGGAAAACCCATAATTAGTTCTTCTGCAATGCGATACTGTAAAGAGTTTGAACCTTATCATCAATCAACTTACGAACTTGGTGATTTAAGATACATTAATGTCACCATGGCAAAAAGTTGGGAGAAATATGGTATACATGCATTAGAAACATTATATCCAATTGTCGGCCCAGGCTTTACCTCAATACAAAATTTAGGAGATAAAGATAGAAATATCGTCCACTTACATCACTCAAAAGGAATTGATATTAATATAGCTAATGTATACGACATGCTTGGTGGTTTTGGTCTTGTATCTCTTGCCGGAACTAAGAGCGGAATACAAATAAAATCAACTGATACTTTTTATGCATTCAAAAAACAGTTAGAGTCATATGTTCATTATTTACGAACAGGTTTAAAACCAGTTCCATGGGAAGAAACTTATGAATTAATGAAACTTGTAGCTGCAGGCATGAAGAGTAAAAAAGAGGGTGGAATAAAAATTACTTTAAGCGAGGTATAATAGATGAATGTTTTGGAAAGTTTTTCTTTAAAAGGTAAAGTTGCACTTGTTACAGGAGGGGCAGGACTTTATGGAAGACAAATAGTAGAAGCATTAGCTGAAGCTGGAGCAGATACTTATATAGCATCACGAAATATTGAAAGTTTACAACAAGTAGCAGAAGAAGAAACAAAACGAGGTTATAAAGTCACCGCACTCCAATTAGATTTATCAAAAGATGACTCAATTGAAAAATTATACAATGATATAATTAAGAAGAGTGGAAAATGTGATGTCTTAATAAACAATGCAGTATCTCGAGAACATGGAAGTCTAGGTTGGGATAATAGTTTAGATGATTTTGATAAAAGCTTAAGAATAAACGGGTCAGCATTATTTAAAATTACAAATTTATTTGCCGAAGGAATGAAAAAAAATAAATCTGGATCCATAATAAATATTGGATCAATGATGGGAACGGTTGGTGTAGAAAATGGTAATTATGAGGGTACAGACTTTAAACCTGCTACTTCACCTCTCTACTTTTATGAAAAAGGTGGAATGCACAATTTTACAAGATGGGCAGCAAGTATGTTAGGACCTTATAATATTCGTGTAAATTGTTTGGCTCCAGGAGGATTTAAAGTTCCTTCTCATCCAGATAGATTTGTTGAAAATTATAGTAAAAGAACTCAGCTAGGACGAATGGCAAATAGTACTGATTTAAAAGGTCCAATAATTTTTTTGGCATCCGACTCTTCAGCTTATTTGACTGGAACAATTATTGCTGTAGATGGTGGTTATACTGCAAAATAAATAGTAAAGGATAATCAATGAAAAAACATGATGACAATAAAGAAAGCAAATTAAATAACCGTTTTAATTCATTTCGAACAAGCAGAATAAAAAGAACAACAAGTCAAGGGAAAGTAGCTACTATCCTTAAGCTTAATACTTCAGATACTAAAATTGCAGAAATTTTTGCTTTAGCTCAACCAGATGCAATTTGGTTAGATATGGAGCATGGACATTCAAATTATGCTCAAGTTGAAAATCAAGTAAATGCAGGTAAAGTATATGATGTTGATAGTTTATTGAGAGTCTCAAGAGGAGGATATAGTAATTATATTAGAGGATTGGAAATAGATTGTGCAGGTTTAATTATTCCTCAAATTAAAAGTTTTGATGATGCAAGATCAGTTAGAGATTTTACCAAGTTTCCACCTTTAGGTAAAAGAGGTTTAGATGGTGGCAACAATGATGGTAAGTATACTAAACTTCAAATAGATAAATATTTAAAACTATCTAATGAGGAAAGATTAATAATTTATCAAATTGAAACTCCTGAAGTAATTGATGATATTGAAAAAATTGCTGAAATGGATGGGGTTGATGCATTATTCTTTGGCCCTGGTGATTATTCTTTAGGCTTAGGAGTGCCTGGTGAAATGAATCATCCTGAAGTAGTAAAAGCTAGAGAGTTAGTTGCTAAAATTGCTCGAAAAAATAATAAAATTGCAGCAACTCCAGGTGGACCTGATAATTTAAAATATATTGATATGGGTTATAATCTTTTGAACTTAGGCTCAGATGTAGTTGGTTTGTCTACGTATGCAGAAAATTTAGTATATGAATTTTCAAAGATAAATTCTTGATGGATATATCTATAATTGAAAACACTATCTTAGATCAGCGACTTAAAGGTATTCCAGGTTCAAGTGAACCATTTCCACTAAGAGAACTAAAAAATAAAAAATGGAATATTTTGAAGGAAGATATGCCAATGCCATTAATGGTATTAAAACAAAATAATTATCTTCATAATTTAAAAACTTTCTCTAATTATTTAGAAAAACACAATCTACATATCTCTCCTCATGGTAAAACAACCATGGCCCCTCAGATTTTTTCAGAACAAATAAAACATGGTGCATGGGGAATTACAGCAGGTGCCATTAATCAAATTCAGGTTATGTTTGATTTCGGTGTAAATAAAGTTTTGCTAGCTAATCAACTATTAGGTAAATCACATCTAGAAACTATTGCATCATACATTAATCAAAATAAAAATTTTTCTTTTTATTGTTTTGTTGATTCTATTGAGCAGTTTTTAAATATAAAAAAAAATCTTGGTGGTCAAAATTTAACCAATCCAATAAATTTGTTGCCCGAAATAGGTGCAGAAAATGGACGTACTGGTATACGTAAAAAAGAAGATTTTTTAAAACTCGTTAATATAATTGGAGGAGATCAGTCAAAGAATTTTACTTTTGCAGGTATTTCTTCATATGAGGGCATAGCGGCTGTTGCAATGAAAGGTTCAGATGCTGTTCATGATTTTTGTTCAAAAATTGAAGATATTATTAATGATATTCCATCAAATTATTATTCTAATCTTAATGAATTATTAATTACTGCAGGTGGATCAACACATTTTGATATTGTAGGAGAAAGATTTTCTAAAATCAAACTTAGTGTTCCTATTAAAGTGTTATTAAGAAGCGGATGTTACATTACACATGATCATGGGCCCTATTTAGATGCACTTGAAACAGCTAAAAGTGATTCTAATAGACAATGGGATCAATCTCTAAAACCAGCTCTTGAAATTTGGTCATATGTACAATCAATTCCTGAAAATAATCTAGCCTTTCTAACTATGGGAAAACGAGATGCTCCTTATGATTCAGGTTTACCAAAACCTATTAAAAGGTTTAGACCTGGCGAAGGTTTTTTAGAAGTAGGCCATGCTGAAATTTTTAGTACAAACGATCAGCACGCATTTGTTAAACTTTCCGATAATCATCAATGGCAAGTAGGGGATATGATTTGTTCTGGTATTTCACATCCATGCACAGCATTTGATAAATGGAAATTTATACCAGTTGTAGATGATGATTATAATGTTGTTGAAGGAATACTAACTTATTTTTAATTATCCCTCCTGTCTTGTGTTTGGCGCATAAGCAACACAATCTAGTTCAAATTTTAAAAAAGTAGGCAATACTTCTACAATAGTACTTCTTGTTGGTAGAGGATCTTTAAAATATTCAGGATAAATTTTATTATATTCCTTTAAATCTTTTTGATTAGCCACATATCCCTTTACATTGATAACATTATCTAAGGTAAGACCTGCTTCTTTTAAAATTACTTCTAAATTTTCAATTGAACGCCTCATTTCTTCTTCAAAAGTACCTTCAATCACTGAACCATTATCTCTATCAACTGAAGCTTGACCAGAAACATAGACAAAATCTCCTGCTTTGATTGCAGGACTAAAAGGTAAAACTGATTTTGCTCCTGTAGTTATAATTTTAATCATGTTATCTCCTATTTAAAATTTTTTATAAAAGTGACTCATCCCAATTTAATTGATTAGCTAATATTCCACCATCTATGTACAACATTTGACCTGTAATATATTTTGCTTCTTCAGAAGCCAAGAATACTGCTGCTCCACCAATATCAGATGGCTCACCAATTCTTCCAAGTGGAATTTGCGAACTAATTACTTTTTTATTATTTCCCTTATTTAAACCTGCACTTGTTAATGGAGTTTCAAGTATTCCTGGACCAATGCCATTAACTCGTATTTTCTTTGATGCTAAACTAACAGCCATTGATTTAATCATCATTAAGACAGCACCTTTGGAAGTATCATACATAACACTATTTTTTTCAGCAGCCAATGAGTTGGAGGAACCAATACAAATAATGCTAGTATTATTCTGATCATTTGAAATTTGTTTTACAAATTCTTTAGAGGTAAACATATAACCTCTCACGTTTAAATTAAATGTTTTATCAAATTTTTCTTCATTAATACTTTCAAAATCAGTGTCCTGAAAAGTACCAGCATTATTTATAAGAGTATCTATTTTCCCCAGCTTCGTATTTGCTTCTTCTATTAATTTTTTATTTCCATCAACTGTCGATAAGTCTGATTGGATAAAATAACATTCTGTCAATTTTTTAAGTTTACCTAATGCGCCATTATCTGTTTCATGAGAGTTGATAACAATTTTTGCACCTTTTCTTGCAAATGCTTCTGCTATTCCAAAACCTATACCATGCGTTGATCCTGTTATACATACACATTGATCCTTCATGTTATTATTCCTAGCTCTTGTTTTTTCTCTATAGTTGTTTTAAATTTTACCTTAATAGTAAATTGAATATATGCAACACAAACAAAGATTTACAAATGTCACTTTAGTGACTCCCTTTGGAGAAGAAGATAAAGACCTCTTAACTAATGGAGATAAAATCGTTGATATTGTAAATCAAAATGAAAATATCTCTGATGATTGGAAAATAATTGATTGTCAGAATAATTATATATTTCCTGGCATGATCGATGTTTTACAACACGGTTTCTTAAATTATTTATATGGTCATGCAGAAGAAAATTGTGCAGTTGAGAATTCTAAACTTTTACCATCAGTGGGAGTGACTGGTTTTTTACCATCTACTCCTTGCTTACCTCCAGCTAAAACAAAAACTTTATTAAATGCATTATCAAATGATATTGATAAAGCTAAAGAGGGTGCGCGTGTTTTAGGAATTCATTCAGAAGGACCTTGTTTTGCATTACCTGGAGCTCATGATCCTAAAAATCTTCGAAATCCTTCAGTACCGTTAGCTGAAGAATTATTAGAGGCATGCGAAGGTAAATTAAAAGCTCTAACTTTAGCCCCAGAGATGATTGGTTCAGAAGAATTTATAAAGAGACTTAAAAAAGAAAAAATTTCAATTCATTTAGGACACAGTGGAGCCAATCCAATTGATGTTCCTAAATTTGCAGATTGGGGTGTTGATGCTGTCACTCATATGTATGATGCCCTTCCAACATATCCACCAGATGACACAGGTGTTCATGTATTATCTCTAACTGATGCTTTAATTGCTGAAACACGAATTGCTCTTGGAGTTATATGTGATGGTATTCATGTTCATCCTCAATTAGTTGAACTACTATCTCACTTACCGACTGATAGAGTATTCTTAGAAACAGATTCTGTTAAGGGTGCTGGTTCTCCAGTACCTATTAAGTTTGAATTTTTTCCTGGGAGATGGTGTACAGTAGAGAAAGGTAAAGCATCTACTTATAATGGCTTATTAGCAGGA
>CABYBP010000009.1 GCA_902517315.1 uncultured Alphaproteobacteria bacterium | reverse complement strand
GCCACAGGGCAGATTCGAACTGCCGGCTTACTCATTACCAATGAGTTACTCTACCTCTGAGTTACTGCGGCTCAATTGATACTCTAGAAACATAAAATATAAGATTTAATTATTTTTTAAACTGTTTTTATTAATTATATAATACAACGCTAGTCCATTAAAAGCCCAAATAAAAGAAAGTAAGTACATGTTAAATGTTAAGCCCATAAATTCTGCCAAATAACCAACTATAACTGGTCCAAATATAAAACCACCAAAACCTAAAGTTAATAAATTGGATATTGTAAGACTAATCGATTCATTTGATTCACCAATTGCTTGTCTTAATACAATCGCAATAAAATTTGCTGTTCCAAATCCAAAGATTATTATTCCAATTAAAATTATATATAAATTCATGGTAAATATTGAGATAAATAAAATTATACAAGCGATAATACTAAAATAACATCCAATAATTATTTCACCATATTTATTGATTAAATTACTTCCTGTAACTCTTGCAACTATTTCACCGCCATTAAAAAACATTATTACTAACCCTCCTAGAAATAATGGTGCTCCTAAATCTTTTGTAAGCCATACTGGTGACCAATCTATAATAATTCCAATAGTTGCAAAGTTCATCATTAGTAAAAAGCCATAAATTAGAATGTTATTTTGAGGTAATTTAAATTTTTCTATTTTTTCATTCCCCTCTAAATTCTTTTTAAAGCCAAAAAAATAAAACATAGTAGAGTACAAAAGAAATAAACTTCCCACAATTATGAATGTAATTCTAGGATTAGGTATTAAATTCATAAAAATACCTGCTGCAAGTGCACCAAATAATGATCCAGCAGAAAAAAAAGCCTGAGTAATTGGAAGTAAAACTCTGCCAGTTTTCTGTTCAATAATTGCTATCTGAGAATTAATTATAGGAAAAATAAAACCGGCCCCAATACCAATTGGTATAAAAAAAAGAGTAAAGTAAAAATAATTAGGAGCACTAGCTATAGCAAATGGCAAATACGAGAAAATAAAAATACCCAATATTATTGTATTTGTTGTTCCGATTTTTGGAACAATTACTCTAGCACCTAGTTGATTAGCAAAAAGGTTAGCAAAACCAAAAGCACAAATTGATATACCTAGTTCAGATTCGGTTATATCTAAACGATCAATGTTCCAAGGAACATAAACAAAATATATTCCAATCATAAACATTATTAAAAAAGCACCACCAAAACACGTAATTACTTCTTTCTGAAATTTTTCTTCCATTGTCCTTTTAAGTTATATTATTAATAAAAATGAAATATAATTAAGTTGCAAATAAATTAATTACATAATTAAAAAAATCAGTAGGAAATTGTCCTACTGATTTTTAATTTTTTAATTCCAAGTAGTTTCTAAAACTCTTGCAAGAGTCATTCCTCTAGGTTCTGTTTTATCTAAAAATTCTATATGATTTGACCAAAAGTTTTCACCATTTAGTTTATCTTGTGCAAGACCATAATCTTTCATGTTGTTAAAACGAACTCCAAAACCATAAGAGTCATTATCATTTCCATTCAATCTTCCAACAGTACCACCTGTTGCTCCACTTTCCATCCAAGCTTTAATAAAAATTTCACCTTTAGATTGAATTAGTTCAGCATCTTTATGGTAGAACATCCAATTTGCAAATACAGGTTTTACTCCTGGATCAGGGGGCATATTGTGAGTCATGGGTTCGTAAAAATTGTTTGTTTCCCATTTAGTATCAGCAAAATATGGCTCCATTTCAGAAGCAAAATTTTCATCATTTGATATTTTATCATCTACTTCTCCGAAATGGGCATAATTTTCATAACCAATATTAACAGTGTATGATCCATTATTTTTTCCAAGATGACTTAAAATTGCTGATCCTAATGCTCCATATTTTTTAAAATATACCGAAGCAGTATTAAATCCCTTAATAGCATTTGCATTAGATATTCTATAAGTCCAACTACCTACTATCATAAAAACCTCCTTTTTTAGAAGATTATTAAAATCTCCTTTTTTTACAAGATTATTAATTTTTACATTTAAAAAAATATTAAAATTAAATTTTATGTGGACAATTCAAAAGATTGAATAATTATTTAAAATTAATAAAATTAAATTTTATTATTAAAATTTAGTTTGAAGCAGGAATGATATTCCTGCTTTATAAATTAAGATATTGCTTTTGTTGCTGCTCCTGCAATTATTGAAGGGCCATCAATCACACCATGTTCTTTAGTAGTAAAGTTACTAAAATATTCATTTGTAGATAAAAACTCAAATATTGGCCCTTTTTTATACTTCTCAAGACTTTCTTCATCTTCAAAAATATATACTCCTCCAAAAATATTATCACTTTCATCACCTATGAAATATTTTGATATTAGTCCTTCAACCCCTCTAAAATCCATTGCATCTATGTGCGCTTGAGCTTTGAAGTCATCAATGCTTAAATTTTTAAGATTAAAATTGATTATCAATATTTTCATGATTTAAATCTATCAAATTTTAAACTTCTACCATTAAAATTTTTTATAATTTTAATTTTTGAATGATAATCCGAAAGATCTTTACCATAAGAACTTTCTCCCATTTTATCCCAGTTAGCTCCTAAGTCTTCCATTGATTTAAATCTGGCGCAAAACATGAATGTATTATTAGATGCATAATCACCTCCACTTATTCGATGAATATCTATTCCTGTACAACCTCCATCTTGATAATATTTCCAATCTGCTTCATGACTATCTCTTACAGCTTGAACATCATCGCATTCAAAAATAAAATTTGAAAAAACCTCAGGTGATTGATCACCTTCTATATTACCAACCATCAAATTTAGATTATATGTTTCAATTAAATGGGTTTCACTTAAATTATTTGCCATAATTTTATCCATTTCACTATCTGGGGCATTCCACATATCATCCATTCTTCCATATGCTTTCATATTTTCAAAACCTACGGCTGTTATAAAAGATCCATTATCTGCGCCAGTTGTAATGAACATATTAATCCAATCTGCTCCTGCTTCTTTATGAAATTTAGAAATCTTTCCAAAAGAATCATAAGCATTTTCAAAGTTAGTTCTATATTTCCATGCTACAATCATCATATTTCCTCCTTTTTAATAAATATCTCTTCTTATTACTCTAGAATTATAATTGAGATGAATATTTAAGTTTGCATAATAATCTTTATGACTTGCCCAATAATCTGGAGAATTTTGGCTAGCATCCATGCACTTACCTAATTCTTGCATACTGTTAAATCTTGCAGCAAATAAATATTGATTATTTCTATCACCAAACATTCTATGAATTGCAATTCCTGATGCGCCATTTGACATGTAGTGTTTCTCATCAATCTCAAAACTTTTTCTTATTGCATCCACATCTGGATGACTAAAAACAAAATGTGCCCAAACAGGCATTTGCTCAGTAGGAGATTTAATATTTCCAATCAATTGATTTAAATAAACAGCTTCAACTAATTGATTGTTTACAAAATTTGGTTGCATTTTTTGCCACCATTCTGGAGATGAAGCCCAAGCATCATCATTTTTTCCAAATGCTTCATAACTCTCAAATCCTGCTACTATAGTGAATGTGTTATCATCTCCACCAATATTATGCGTAACATTAGTCATTCGAGCTCCACTTTCTTTAAACCAAGGCGAAACTTTATCAAAAATATCTACGGCATTTGCGTAGTCAGTTCTTATTTTCCATGTCGCAAACATAATTACCTCCTTTTTCAAAACAATTAAAATAAGGTAATAATAACAAAACAAAAAAATGATTTAAAAAATATTAATTTTTAATAGTAAATAAAGTTATTCTAATTTAACTAAGATTCCCATTAATCTTATATAAATTTTATACATTAAATTTTTATTAAAATTAGAATGACTCTAAAAAAGGAATGGTTATAAAATATGAGTATTGAAAAAATTACACTAGGATATTGGAGTACTAAAGGTTTAGGATCAGTTTCAAGGCAATTGATCATTTATGCTGATGTTCCTCTTATTTCAAAAATTTATAGACTAATTCCAAAATTAGAGAATAATTCCCTAATTTATGATGGTAGTGAATGGCACGAAAAAGATAAAATTATTTTAAAGAAAAAAAATAGTTTAATTAATTTACCTTATTTACAATTTAATGAAGGCGGAAAAGAAAAAATAATCGCTCAATCTATTACCTGCTTAACTTATCTTGGTAAGAAATTTAATATGTTTGGAGAAAATTCTCAAGAAGAATTAGATTGCAATCAATTTCTTCAAGAAACTGTTGATTTAAGGAATATAGTTACACGATTTGCTTACACTCATTTTGAAAATGAAAATGATGAATTAAATGAAGCTTCAATGGTCTTTAATCAAGTCTTTGAACATTCAAATGTTGGTAAGTTACAAAAATTTGAACATTGGCTTGGTAAAAAAAATAATACAGAAACTAAACTATTTTTAATAGGCAATAATATTTCTTCACCTGATTTTAATTTTTTTGATACGTTAGAGCTTTATTATGAATTTTTAAAACACTATAAATTTGTAAAAAATGTAAACTCTGATAATTTTTTTGAACAATTAGGATTTCCATTAGTTTCTAAATTTTTTAGAAATTTTAAAACTCTCCCTAAATTACAAAAATATTTAAATTCAGAGTTATATAAATTACCTTTTACTAATAAAAGTGCTAAGTTTGGATCAGGCAAAAGTGGCATTACCTGGGATCCAGCCATTGATTCCGATACAACACCTGCAGAAATAATTATCGAATAAAAAAAAATAGTTTAAAAGGATACTTTATGAAAGAAATAAACTTTTGGTTTTCTATTGGTAGTACTTATACTTATTTGACAGTTAATAGATTGCATGATGTAGCAAAAAAAGAAAATATCAAATTCAATTGGCATCCTTTTAGTGTGCGAAAAATCATGATGGATATGGATAATATTCCTTTCACTCCTCCAGCTAAAAAAATAAAATCAGATTACATGTGGAGAGATATAGAAAGAAGAGCAAAATTTTATGGTTTTGAAGCAAAGGTTCCTGCTCCTTATCCTTTAAAAGAATTTGATTTAGCAAATCAAATTGCAATTCTTGGAATGAATGAGGGTTGGGGGGTTGATTACGTTTATAAAACATATCAAAGATGGTTTCAGCAAGGTAAAGAGCCAGCAACAGAACCAAATTTAACCGAAATATTTAATGAATTAAACTTGAACCCTGAACAAACATTACAAAAGGCTAATGAACAAGAAATCAAAGATAAATACTTACAAAATACTAAATACGCATATAAAAAAGGAGTATTTGGAAGTCCTACATTTATATATGACGGTAAGGAAGTATTCTGGGGTGATGATAGACTTGAAGATTGCATTAAATGGATTAGATTAAATACAGTATAATGAAATTCTTAAACTTTATTTTCCCAAAAGGTCAATGGTCCATTCCAAGAGTAATAATATTATTTATCATATTCATGATACTTGATTTTATTGTAGTTTATTACAAAATTTTATAAAAAATTCAATTCGTGCCAAGCGATTTATTATTTTCATTAAGAGATGTAGAAATAAAATTTGGAAAAAAAATTATTTTCCAAGATTTAAATCTTAATTTGCATAAGGCTGATATGATTGCGCTTGTTGGAAAAAATGGTGTTGGAAAAACAACACTCATGAAAACGATTTACGGCGATCAAGATTTAGATGCTGGAGAATTATGGAATTTTCCAAATCTCAAAGTAGGATATTTTAACCAAAAGTTTGAAAAACTAAATAATACAAGTGTTGAAGAATGTTTATCTGATTTAACTAATGATAAAAATCAGCATTTTGTTGATATATTTTGCAATAAACTAAATTTGGATAAGTTTGCAAAAATAGATGATCTCTCTGGTGGTCAAAAAAGAAAAGTCTTTTTAATTAGATCGTTGATACAAGAATCAGATGTTCTTTTACTAGATGAACCTACAAATCATTTAGATTTACAGTGTATTGAATGGTTAGAAACTTATTTACGAAATTTAAATAAGACAATCATATGTGTTAGTCATGATAGAACATTTCTCAGTAATTTTACTAATAAAGTCTTTTGGATAGATAGAGGTAAATTACGAGTTAGTCCTTCAGGCTTTAAAGATTTTGATAAATGGTCAGAAGAATTATTAGATCAAGAATTCAGAGAATTAAAAAACAGAAAACAATTTGTAAATATTGAGCTTGAATGGGCTAATAAGGGTGTTAAAGCGAGAGTTAAAAGAAACGAAAGAAGGTTAAAAAGAGCTAAAGATCTTAAGCAAAAATTAGAAAAAGATGAAGCTTCATATCGGAGTGCTATAAAATCATTAAGACCACAAGTTTCTAAAAAATCTACTGACCAATCTAAATTTATTGCTGAATTACAAGATGTATTTGTAAAATATTCCAATCAAAGTGAATTTGTTTTTAAAAATTTAACAATAAAAATTTCTAAAAATGATCGTATTGGTCTTTTAGGAAATAATGGAAGCGGTAAATCAACTTTTCTTAAAACAATATTAAATGAAATACAAATTGCAAAGGGAAAAATAAAATTAAAAAAGAATTTAGAATTTTCCTATTTTGATCAGATGCGTAATGATCTTAATGGTAGGAAATCTATTAAAGATATTTTAGTTCCTTCAGGTGGAGATTATTTAAAAGTTCAAGGAAACGATCGCCATGTTTGCAGTTATGTAAAAGATTTTAAATTTGATCCTAAAAATGTAAATCATACGATACAAACACTATCAGGCGGTGAACAAAATAGACTTCTTTTAGCAAAAGTATTAGCCAATCCAAAGACAGGTCTAATATTGGATGAGCCAACAAATGATTTAGATTTAGAAACACTAGATCTATTAACAGAGATGTTATCTAATTATAATGGAACTCTTTTAATAGTCTCTCATGATAGAGATTTTTTAGATCAAACAGTAAATAAAATTCTTTATTTTAAAGATGATGGTGATGTTGAGTTATTTTTTGGAGGATATAGTGATTTCTTAAAATCACAAAATCAACAAGTCCATAAAAGTAAAGAAAGTAAAAATTCAATTTCTGAAAATAAAAAAACTAATCTCTCTAAAAATAAATTATCATATAAGTTTAAATTTGAATTAGATAAACTTCCAAATGAAATAAAAATTATACAACAAGAATTAGAAGAAATTAAAAATGAAATGAAAGATTCGAATTTATATCTTGAAAATTATGATCGATATCAAGAAATTACCAATAAAATGGAAGAGCTTAATACAAAACTTAGTATTAAAGAAAATAGGTGGTATGAATTATTAAAAATGGAAGAGGATTTAGTTAGTGTTTAACTAGTAAGCGCTTGTATTATCAGATTTTGTATCGACGTCCTTTAATTCTTTCAGTAAACTTTCTGCATTAGATGTCATCATCCTAAAGTCAGATAACAATGTTGTAAACTGAAAGCCGTATTGCATCATTTCTTTCATATATTTTACTGAACCATTATGAATACCTGCAATCTTACCCTTTTCCTTTGCTTTTTTAGCAATCATTTTTATATTTGAAAATACTGGATCTTCTCGAACATCAAATTTAGGTGGCAACCCATAAGATGAACTCATGTCTGCTGGCCCAATATAGATACCAGTTAAATTAGGAACGGAAAGTATCTCATCTAAATTCTCTACAGCTTGTTTTGTTTCTATCATTGCTAAACTTACAATATTTTTATTTGCATGTTGGTAGTAGTCTGATCCGTAAACTACTTGAGCTCTCATTGGACCAAAACTTCTTTGACCTATTGGGGGATAGTAACAATACGAAACAAATTTTTCACAATCTTCTTTTGTATTTATCATTGGAGCAATAATTCCTTGCACTCCTAAATCTAACATCTTCATAATAATACCTGGTTCATTCCAAGGGACTCTAGTCATTGGAACTGTATTGCTATTTGATAATGCTTGTATCATGGCGATAGAGCTAGAATAATCATTTTGTCCGTGCTGCATATCGACAGTTACTGAATCCCAACCCATTTTTCCAAACGCCTCAGCAGTAAACGAATTAGGTATTGAAAGCCATGCATTGATAGATGCTTTATCTTGTCTCCAAATATCAAATAACTTATTTTTCATAATTATAATTAGAATTTAATAATATTTTATATTATATTATTGTTATCCTTAAACATTATTTAATTTATAAAAACTATAAAATGATAAAATTCATAATTTGGTCCCTAATAGCAATTTTTTTAATAGTTATTTTTTATTTTTCTTTTAACTATTTTCTAAGCTTAATAAGAGATCAGATGATTTTTATGCTTTAGATCAATTTTTTGTCGCAATTTAGCTTTTTCCTTTATTTTTTGGAACAAAATCTTACATAAATAGATTTACAGGATTCATATTTGTAGTATAAATTTCATATTAAATGGAGGAAATGATGAATAAAATTTTAAATATTTTTTTAACTTTTATTCTTACAGCTTTTTTCGCAACTTCAACATTTGCTGCCACTAAAGTAGTTTGGTGGATGGAAAGTAGTGCAGATACTGACCCTACAGTTCAAGAAATGATGTGTGATGCTTTTAATGCTGAACAAGATGAAATAGAATTAGAATGTGTATTCAAAGAAGACATTAATGATACTATTAGACCAGCTCTTTTATCCGGAAGTGGACCGGACATGTTCGATACACCTGGTGCATCTTACATAAAAATTTACCAAGATGCAGGTCTTGTTAAATCTATGCAAGAGTATGCTGACCAATATGGCTGGCAAGATAAACTTCTAGGTTGGGCTTACAACTCAGGAGTATTTGATGGTGAATTATATTCAATTCCAAAAAACTACGAAACAATGATTTATTTTTATAATAAAACTTTGTTTGAAGAAAATGGATGGAGCACACCAAATACATTAGCAGAAGTTGAATCTTTAGCTGCAAAAATTAAAGCTAAAGATATGAACGTCTATGCGTACGGTTCTGCTGGATGGCAGCCAACACACGAGCATTTAGTAGGTAACTATTTCAACACATATGCTGGACCAGAAAATGTCTATAAAGCTTTAATTGGTGAAAAAAAGTGGACTGATCCAGAGTTTGTAGAAGCAATTGAGCTTTTAAGAAAACATATGGTAGATGAAGGTTATTGGTCTGGCAATTTAGAGACATATTATTCTCTAGATTGGGATGATTTTAATAACGAGTTCGCTACTAGAGGTTCTGCAATGCTCATGATCGGAACTTGGGGTTTCAATGTAACGGCAACGAATTTTGGAGAATCTTCTGATGATTGGGATTGGAATCCTTTACCAATTCTGAATTCACAGGCAGGAAGTGCTCCTAATTACCAACTTGCAACAGGTGGAACAATGTCAATTAATTCATCATCTAAAAATGCTGATGGAGCTGCAAAAGTAATTGATTGGATTCTTTCTGATAAAGCTAGAGCTCTTAAGGTTACTGGTAGCTTAGGTTATGGCGCTTGGTTGTTGCCACTAAAATATACTGATGCTGACTTTGATCCTAATATTGATCCAAGACAAAAAAGATTCTTGACTGAATTCGCAGAAGCTTCTGATTCTGGAAACTATGGATACACAACATGGACATTCTATCCAAATGATCCTGGTGTTCATATTTGGAAGGATATGGAAGTGGTTTGGGCTGGAGATATTACTCCACTTGAATTTATGGAAGAATCTCAGAGACTTTGGGACCAAGCACGTGAAGACGATGCACTAGTTCCAGTTGGAAAAAGATAATTATAAAATTTAAATAAGGGGAAATATTTCCCCTTATTAAAAATAATAAAAATTATGCCAAAATTTTTAACAAGTATAAATGCAATTTCCTGGTACTTTTTATTTCCAGTTATATTTATTCATTTCTTCGTGGTAGCATTTCCATCGATACTTAGTTTATTGTTATGTTTAACCGACTGGAATGGTTTTGGCAGAATAAATTATGTTGGATTAGAAAACTTTCAAGAATTATTTAGAGATCGTGTTTTCAAGAAAGCAGTTAAACACAATATAATTTGGACAGTAATGTTCTTGACAATACCAGTAATCGTAGCACTTGTTATAGCTTATCTTTTAACTGGAATAAAAAGAGGACAACTTTTTTATAGGCTAGTATATTTTTTTCCATACATTCTGGCTAGTATCGTAAACTGTTTGATTTGGAGATACATATTCCATCCAAGACATGGTTTAGGTGGTTGGTTTGAAAATCAAGGTATTGATTTTCTTGCTAAGTCACCTTTTGCTATGAAGGAGACTGCCTTATACGCTGTTGCCTGGGTAGATATGTGGCATTTCTGGGGCTTCTTAGTTATTATTTATTTAACTGGAATGTATCAAGTTGATGACTCTCTCTACGAAGCAGCAGATATTGAAGGAGCAACAAAATTTCAAAAATTTAGATATATTACTTTACCGATGATACGACCAATTTTTGTTTTATCTTTAATAATTATAATTATCTGGTCTGTCCCTACATTTGACTATGTATATATTTTAACAATGGGTGGGCCAGCATACAGCTCAGAAGTTGTAGCAAACCATCTGTACTCGCAAGCCTTTCAACGAATGAACGTTGGTTACGCATCTACTATAGGCGTTATGATGTTCTTCTATGTTGGTATTATAGTAGGTTTCTTTGCAATTTTAAGGCGGATGGGTTGGGAGGTATAAAATTATAAATGGCGATTGCAAGATTTAGACAAAGATCGAGTTATATAAATCACGCCATTTTGATTTTTATGGCTTTAACAATTATTTTACCATTACTAGTTTTAGCTTTTAATTCTATAAAACCATCTTCTGAATTTGGAGCAAATCCTTTGGGTTTTCCAAATGAAATAAGATTAATGAATTATTATGATGCATGGGTTAATGGAAATTATACTCAAATATTTACAAATTCACTCACCTTAGTTATTGGAACTTTAATATTAAATTTGACTGTTTCAGGTCTAGCTGCTTTTAGTTTGGCAGTTTTAAACCCAAAAGGAATTCAAACAATTGTTGTTGGTTTATATCTTTTAGTTGGAATAAGTATTCCTGCTCAATTATTTATTTTACCATTATTTTTAATGTGGAAGACCTTATACCTCCTAGACACAAGGATTGGTTTAATTATAATTTATAGCGCTTTAAATGCTCCATTCGCAACTTTTTTAATTCGATCATATATGTTGCAACTACCTACAGAACTTTTTGAAGCTGCTAAGCTAGATGGAGCTTCCGTAATGCAATTGTTTACAAGGGTTGCCCTACCTCTTTCTTGGCCAGTTTTTTTAACAACTGCACTTATTGTATCATTAACAGTTTGGAATGAGTTTTTATTTGCTATTACTTTTATTATTACTGATGAATACAAACCCATTTCCTCAATTTTATTTACATTTCAAAGTAGATTTGCAAATGATTATGGATTGGTAAGCGCAGCTTCCATTTTAATGGCTGCACCAATTGCTATTTTATTTATGTTTTTTCAAAGACGTTTCATTGCTGGTTTAACCAGTGGAGCAACAAAAGGTTAGTTCAATGGGAGGAAGATGGAACTTAACAAAGAATATCAGGAGAAAGTCTATTCAGGAGTTTTAGGTAAAATCATAGGCGTCTATCTTGGCAGACCTTTTGAGGGTTGGTGGTATGATAGAATAATTAAAGAATTAGGTCATATTAATTATTATGTAAATGATAAATTAAATATGCCTATTCAGATAACTGATGATGATTTAACTGGAACATTTAGATTTATTAACGCTTTAAAAGATTTTAATTTTGATAAAAATATTTCGTCCAAACAAATTGGTCAAACGTGGCTAAACTATTGTTTAGAAAATCAAGCTGTTTTATGGTGGGGCGGTAAAGGTACATCATCAGAAGATACTGCTTATCAAAATTTAAAACAGGGTATTCATGCTCCTGATAGTGGATCTATTAAAACAAATGGTAAAATTGTTGCCGAACAAATAGGTGCTCAGATCTTTATTGATGGCTGGGGTCTAGTGTCACCAGGAGATCCAGATCAAGCAGCAGATTTTGCTAAAAAAGCAGGGAGTGTTAGTCACGATGGTGAGTCAGTATATGCAGCTCAGGTTGTTGCTGCAATGGAAGCCATGGCTTTTATAGAAAAGGATACAAAAAAAATTATTGAGCATTGCAAAAGATATATTCCAAAAGATTCAACAATTTTTAAACTTATATCTGACATTCAAGATTGGAGCTCAGGAAATTTAGATTGGGAGCAAGCAAGAGAAAAAATAGATGATATCTATGGTTATGAAAAATTCATAGGTGGTGTTCATATTGTGCCAAATCACGCGTTAATTATTTTAGCATTATTATTTGGCGATGATAATTTTCAAAAATCTTTAATGATTGTTAATACTTCAGGATGGGATACAGATTGTAATTCTGGAAATGTAGGATGTTTTCTTGGAATTAAAAATGGACTTAAAAGTATAAAAGATGGTCCTGATTATATTACTCCAGTTAATGATACAATTTATCTTCCAACTAGTAACGGGGCGGAAACAATGACTGATGCTCTTAGAGAAAGTCAAAATATTGTAAATATTACTAGACGGATTAACGGTTTGGAATATAATTTAATAAAAGATAATGCAAGATACAATTTTGAAATGCCTGATTCTACTCAGGCTTGGAAGGTCAATAAATTAAATGATAATAATCTTAATACTATAATTGAAAATGTCGCTTATGAATCAAAAATTGGTCAAAGAGCTCTAGAAATTGACTTTTCTAATTTATCAATTGGTCATTCAAGTGTTGTGTATGTAGATACCTTTTTCCCAGATTGGTTTACTGAATTAAAAGGCATTCAAAGGCAGAAATTTTTTCATTATGATTTTGTTGGATGTCCAATAGTTTATACTGGTCAAAAAATTAAAACTGAAATAATTTCTAAAAGTAAAAATAATATTAAAGTTACTTTATTTATAAAATATTGGGGAGAAGAAGATAAACTAAAACAAATAGATGCAGAGCAATATGAACTTTCAAATAATGAAGTTAAATCTATTGAGTGGACTGTTCCAGACACATTTTCTAATCCAATTGGACAAATTGGATTTGTTATTTCTTCAGATACAAATACTTCAGGTAAACTGTTAATTAATTATCTTGATATTGAAGGAACACCAAAAACAACTTTTAAAAGACCTGAACATATAGAAAATGCTGCAAAAAATGGATATTTTTTCAATCAAGAATTTTATGGTCAATTATGGAAAAGAGCATGGGTTAACGATATTGATAAGTGGCAATATAGATGGATGGAGTCTTTTAAAATAATTAACGGTGTGGGAAGAGGGCATATTTTACAGGGCTCATCTTCTTGGAAGGATTATTCTGTTTCTTCTAAAGTTAATTTTCCTTTAGCTTCAGCTGGAGGATTAATTATAAGATCTCAAGGTGTAAAAAGGTATTATTCTTTAGAATTAACGTCAAAAAATAAATTACAGATAAATAAAATGTTTTATGAACTTGAAACGTTAAAAGAAGTAGATTTCAATTTTGAATTTTATAAAGATTATGAATTACGATTTGTAGTTAAAGGAAATAAATTATCTGGTTATGTAGATGGGAATTTTTTAATTGAGACACATGATAAAGATAACACATTTGAATCTGGGATGATTGGTTTTATTGCTCAAGATGGAACATTATCGTCAAACGCAATTAGCATAGAATAAAATTTATAGGATATGAAATTAGATAATATCTTTGAAAATAAAGTTTATGCTGGAGTTTTAGGAAAGATTATTGGAGTCTACTTAGGAAGACCTTTTGAAGGTTGGCCGTATGATAAAATAATCAAAGAACTTGGACCTATTTATTATTATGTAAATGATAAATTAAATGTACCTATGCATGTAACTGATGATGATCTTAATGGTACGTTTGCATTTATCAAAGCTTTTGAAGATTTTAATTTTGATAAAAATATTACTTCTGAACAAATCGGTCAAACATGGTTAAATTATTGTTTAGAAAATCAAGCTGTATTGGCATGGGCGGGAAAGGGACTGCTAACTGAAGAAAGTGCATATTTAAATTTAAAGCAAGGTATTCCAGCTCCTGATAGTGGATCTATAAAAATAAATGGAAAAATTATAGCTGAACAAATTGGTGCTCAAATTTTTATTGATGGTTGGGGCATGATTGCTGGAGGTGATCCTGATTTTGCATCTGATTTAGCTAAAAAAGCAGGAAGTGTTAGTCATGATGGAGAATCTGTCTATGGTGCTCAAGTTGTTGCATCAATGGAAGCAATGGCATTTATTGAAAATGATACAAAGAAAATAATTGAGCATTGTAAAAAATATATTCCTAATGATTCTATTATTTATAAATTAATATCAGATATCCAGGATTGGAGTTCTGGTAATTTAGATTGGGAACAAGCAAGATCTAAAATAGAAGAAAATTATGGATATGATAAGTATCAAGGTTTTTGCCATATTGTTCCAAATCATGCTTTGATAATTTTAGCTCTTTTGTTTGGAAATGATGATTTTCAAAAAACATTAATGATTGTTAATACTGCTGGCTGGGATACTGATTGCAACTCAGGCAATGTAGGTTGTTTTATGGGTATTAAGAATGGCATAGAAGGAATCCAGAAGGGTCCAGACTTTATTTCACCAGTAAATGACACATTATATATAACATCAGCTCGTGGCTCAGAAACAATGACTGATGCTCTTAGAGAAAGTCAAAAAATAGTTAACATTAGAAGAAAGTTAGATGGTCTTGAAAGTAAGGTTATAAAAAATAATGCTAGATATAATTTTGAAATGGAAACATCCACTCAAGGATGGATGGTTGATAAATCAAATGATAATAATCAGAATACTCTCTTAAAAAATATCGAATATAAATCTAATATTGGAAATAGAGCACTTGAGATAAATTTTAATAATCTAACAAAAGGTATTAATAGCGAGTTACATGTTAATACTTTTTTCCCAGAAGAGTTTACATCTTTAAACGAGCAACAAGAAATGATGCTTATGGTGTACAGTTTTGTTGGCTGTCCTATAATTTATTCTGGTCAAAATATTAAAACTGAAATAATTTCAAAAACTAAAAAAGATATAAAAATTAAATTATTTATTAAATATTATGGAAAAGGAGATAAGTTATATAAAATCATTTCAGAAGAATATTTCTTTTCAGATGATGAAAGTAAAACAATTGAATGGAAAGTTCCTGATACATTTTCAAATCCCATTACTCAGATTGGATATTCTATTTCTTCTGATGAACAAGTATCGGGTAAAGTTATAATTAATTATCTTGATATCACTGGAATACCTAAAATGACATTTAGAAAACCTGAACACATTAAAGATAATCGTGCACATCTTGTAAGTCATGATATCAAATCTTTAACAAATGGTGTTTATATTCCTGATGAAGATAAATATTATGGTCAATTATGGAAACTAGCGTGGGTAAATGATGTAGACAAATGGTATGGTTATGGAAAAAATTCTTTCGGCTTAGTAAAAAATGCATCTAGAGGCCATATTTTTACTGGTTCTTCTGAATGGAAAAATTATTCAGTTAATTCAAAAATAATGTTTCGATTAGCATCTTCTGGAGGATTAGTGATAAGATCACAAGGACTCCAAAGATATTATTCTCTAGAAATTAAATCTGTAAATAAATTACAAATTAATAAAATGGAGTATGGTTTAAAAACTTTAAAAGAAGTAGATTTTAATTTTGAACCATTTGAGGAATACGAAATGCGTTTTGAGGCAAATAATAATATTTTAAAAGGGTTTATTAACAATAAGTTGTTAATTGAAGTTGAAGATAAAACAAATCAATTTGAGAAAGGAATGATAGGTTGTATTGTTGAAAATGGAACTATTATCAGTGATGAAATTTCTATAAATTGATATAATAATCATTTGGGAGAATAAAATGAATTTAGATAAAGTATTTGAAAATAAAGTTTATGCTGGTGTCCTAGGAAAGATCATTGGGGTTTATTTAGGCAGACCATTTGAAGGTTGGTATTATGATAGGATCATGGAAGAACTAGGTCCTATAAATTATTATGTAAACGATAAACTTGATTTTCCAATACATGTTACAGATGATGATTTAACTGGTACGTTTAGATTTATAAATGCTTTAAAACATTTTAACTTTGATAAAAATATTTCTCCCAAACAAATTGGTCAAACATGGTTAAATTATTGCTTAGAAAACCAAACAGTACTTGCTTGGGCTGGAAAGGGAGTTTTAACTGAAGAAAGTGCCTACATGAATCTTAAGCAAGGCATTCATGCACCTGAAAGTGGTTCAATTGCACAAAATGGTAAGGTAATTGCTGAACAAATTGGAGCGCAAATATTTATTGATGGTTGGGGAATGGTTTCACCTGGGGATCCAGAACAAGCCGTTGATTTAGCAAAAAGAGCAGGAAGTGTTAGTCATGATGGTGAGTCTGTTTACGGTGCTCAAGTTGTTGCTGCAATGGAAGCTATGGCATTTATTGAAAAAGATATTAAAAAAATTATCGAAGAAAGTAAAAAATTTGTACCAACTGACTCAACAATTTACAAACTCATATCAGATATTCAGGATTGGAGTTCTGGTAATTTAGACTGGGAGCAAGCAAGATCTAAAATTGAAGATAAATATGGATACAGTAAATTTCCAGGAAATTGTCATATCGTACCTAACCATGCACTCATTATCTTAGCTTTACTATTTGGAGATGATGATTTTCAAAAATCATTAATGATAGTTAATACTGCTGGTTGGGATACAGATTGTAACTCAGGAAATGTTGGTTGTATTTTAGGAATTAAAAATGAATTAGAAGGAATCCAGAAGGGGCCAGATTATATAACACCAGTTAACGACATAATTTATTTACCAACTGCTTATGGCTCTGAAACCATGACTGATGCATTATTAGAAAGTCAAAATATTATTAATATAACAAGAAGAATGAACGGCCTTGAAAGTAAGGTTATTAAAAATAATGCAAGATTCAATTTTGAAATGGAAACTGCAACCCAAGGGTGGATGGTTGACAAGACAAATGATAACAATTTAAATACAAGTTTATCTAATGTTGAATTTAAATCTGATAATGGAACAAGGGCATTACAAGTTAGCTTCACAGATTTATCTTTTGGACTTTCAAGTGAAGTTTTTGTCGATAGTTTTTTCCCTGAATGGTTTACTAAATTGGAAGGCTATCAAGTACAAAGATATTTTCATTATGACTACGTTGCTTGTCCTATACTCTACACAGGACAAAAGATAAAAACAGAAATTGTTTCAAGATCTGAAAAAGATCTAAAAATTAATTTGTTTATCAAATATTGGGGTGATGGTGATAAATTAATTAAAATTACCTCTGAAGATCATAATCTCAAAGCTAATGAAAATAGTGTTATAGATTGGAGTGTTCCTGATACATTTTCTAACCCAATTGGCCAAATTGGGATAAGTATAAACTCTGATGATAATATTTCAGGAAAATTATTAATTAATTATTTAAATATATCTGGTTCTCCAAAAATGACATTCAAAAGACCAGACCATATAGATGAATTTAAAAGAGGTATTTTTTATAAAGAAGAAGTTTACGGTCAATTATGGAAAAGAGCTTGGGTAAATGATGTTGATAAATGGCAATACCGTCACAACGAGTCGTTTAAGGTTGTAAGAGGTATAGGCCGTGGGCATATAATGACTGGAAGTGAAACTTGGAAAGATTATTCAATTTCTGCAAAGATTTCTATTCCTCTTGCATCTGCCGGAGGTTTGATACTTAGATCTCAAGGACTTAAAAGATATTATTCTCTCGAACTTACAAAAGAAAATAAACTTAAAATTAATAAGATGGAGTACGACTTAAAAACTCTTAAAGAAATTGATTTTGATCTTGAATTTTTTAAGGATTATAAATTAAAATTTAAGGTTGATGGTAATAAATTACAAGGTTTTGTTGATAATAAATTATTAATTGAAGTTGAAGATAAATCGAACCCATATGAAGAGGGAATGATTGGATTTTTAACTGAAAATGGCGCTATTCAAAGTGATTCAATATCAATAGAATAAAATAGATAAAGAGGAGGAATGATGAAACTAGATAGAGTTTATGAGGAAAAAGTATATGCAGGTGTACTTGGTAAATTAATAGGTGTTTATCTAGGACGTCCTTTTGAGCAATGGACTCACGAAAGAATATTAGAAGAGTTAGGTCAGATTAATTATTATGTTAATGAAAAATTAAATGTCCCTTTGGTTGTAACTGATGACGATATAACTGGCACCTTTACTTTTTTAAGAGCTTTAAGAGAAAATAATTTTGATCCTAATATAACTGCAAAACAAATAGGTCAAAGTTGGCTAAACAATCTCATAGAAAATAAAACTGTTTTGTGGTGGGGAGGTAGAGGTCACTCAGCTGAAGATACAGCATTTCAAAATCTTAAAGATGGTATTCATGCACCAATGAGTGGATCTATTGAAACAAATGGTGAAGTTATTGCACAACAAATAGGCGCTCAAATATTTATTGATGGTTGGGCTTTAGTAGCTCCGGGTGATCCAGAAAAAGCAGTTGAACTAGCAAAAAAAGCAGCAAGCGTAAGTCATGATGGAGAAGCAATTTATGGAGCGCAAATGGTTGCCGCTATGGAGTCATTAGCTTTTATCGAAAAAGATATTAATAAAATAATTAATGAAAGTAAAAAATATATTCCCAATACATCTGAGATTTATAAAGTAATTGGAGAACTTCAAAATATACGATATGGAAATAGCGATTGGATGCAAGCTCGACAATTCTTAGCAGAAAACTATGATTATGATAAATATTTAGGTGAGTGTCATATGATACCCAATCATGCCATAATTATCCTTTCTTTGTTGTTTGGTGATGACGATCTTCAAAAGACATTAATGATTGTTAACACTGCAGGTCGTGACACAGATTGTAATTCTGGGAATGTAGGTTGCTTAATGGGTATTAAAAATGGATTGGAGGGTTTAAATAAAGGACCTGACTATCTATCCCCAATCCAAGATAGAATGTATTGCCCAACTGCCAATGGTGGTGAGACTCAAACAGATGCTTTAACAGAAGCTTATAAAGTTATTAATACTGCTAAAAGAATGAATAATGAAAATATTGTTCAACCTAAAAACGGATCAAGATTTCACTTTGAGATGCCTGGCTCAGTTCAAGGTTGGAGAGCTAATTATAAAGAAAATAAAAATATCTCTACCCATGTTCAGAACATAAAATTTGATAGTAAAATAGGAAACAGAGGGCTTGAAATTAAATTTGATCGAGTTGCTCCTGGTGTTATCTCTGAGGCATTAGTTGATATTTTTTTTCCTCAAGAATTACATGAATTAACAGGGCGTGCAAGAGAAAGATTTTTTCAAAGTTATAATTTTATTTCATGTCCATTATTATATTCTGGTCAAACAATTGAATCGGAAATAAGCTTTATTTCTAACTCAGATAAACCAATCAATGTGAAATGTTTTATAAATATTTTTGGAAAAGATGATGAATATGAAAGAATGAATTCAGAGGAAATCATCATTTATCCTGGTAAATCACATAACTTAAAATGGAAAATTCCATCAACAGAAGGTAATCCTATAACTCAAGTAGGCTTTTCTATTGAATCAGAAGAAACAAATTCAGGTAGTTTGATAATAAACCATTTAGATTTTACTGGAGAGCCAAACTGTTCATTTTATAAGCCCGTGCATATTGGAGATCATAAAAGAGGTGTCGTTAAATCAAAAGCAATAATGTGGAAATCTAGCTGGGTAAATGCAGTAGATAAGTGGGAAGTTGGTGCTCGAACTTTTAGAGTCACAAAAGATAGTGGTAGAGGTATCATTATTACCGGTAATGAAGCATGGAAAAATTATACTGTTAGTGCTGAGATAGCAGTTCAAAGATTAACTACAGGTGGTCTTGCTGTAAGAGTTCAGGGATTGAATAGATATTATGGATTAGTAATTAATTCATCAAATAAACTTCAATTAATAAAAGTAATAAATGATGTTGAGATTTTAAAAGAAATGGATTTTAATTTAGAGTATTTTAAAAACTATAATCTGTCTCTTAAAATAGTAAATAATAATTTATCAGCATATTTAGAAAACAAATTAGTTTTGGAATATGAAGACAAAAAAAATGTATTTGAGTCAGGAGCTATAGGATTAGTTATTGAAGATGGAACATTAGTTACTGATGAAATAATGGTAAAATAAAAATGAAATATAGAAAATTTGGATCATTAGATTGGAATGTATCCGAAATCGGATTAGGTTGCTGGCAAATAGGAGCTGACTGGGGAGAGGTTAGTGAAGATAAAGCTAAAGAAGTATTAAAATCATCTTTTGAAAATGGTGTTAATTTTTTTGATACTGCTGATGTCTATGGCATGGGTAGAAGTGAGAAATTTGTGGGTGAATTCATTAAATCAGTATCTGAAAGAATTTATGTGGCAACAAAAGCTGGAAGACAAATCAATCCTCATGTTGCTGAGGGATACTATGATAAAACTTTAATGGAGTCTTATGTGGATCAATCTTTATCAAATCTTAATGTTGAAACAATTGATCTATTACAAATGCACTGTCCGCCTACTGAAGTTTATTCAACTGGAAATACATTTGAAATGCTAGATTATTTAGTAAGTAAAGGAAAAATACAAAACTATGGTTTTAGTGTTCAGACTGTAGATGAAGCTTTAGAATGTATTAAATTTCCCAATACAAAATCTATTCAAGTTATTTTTAATATGTTTAGGCAAAAACCTGCTGAAAAATTATTTCAAATTGCAAAAGAAAAAAATATTGCCATAATTGTACGAGTTCCACTTGCGAGCGGATTGTTGACTGGTAAGTTTACTAAAGAATCTTCATTTGCACCGGATGATCATCGTAATTACAATATCAATGGAGATGCTTTTGATGTTGGTGAAACCTTCTCAGGTGTTAATTATAATAAAGCTTTAGAAGCTGTAGATGATTTGAAAAAGATTATACCACCAGGAATAACTTTATCTCAATTATCACTTAGATGGATTTTAATGCATGATGCTGTCAGTGTAGTAATTCCAGGCGCAAAAAATAAAGATCATGTAAATTTAAATACCTCTTCTTCAGACGCCAATGAAATTTCATCTTTAATGAGTGAAATTAAAAATATTTATACAAAATATTTTTTTGATGATGTTCATCACCGTTGGTAAAGTACTTTGTGTTAGAAGAAGATAAAATAATATTTAAAAGAGCTACGTTTGCATCGGTAATAACATCTGCTTATCCTATGATAGTTGTGGGTTGTTATTTTGGAATAACCCCATGGAATATGAATAGGCTTTCAATTGATGAAACTGATTTAAGTTATGCTATTTTACTTTTTGGAATATTTTTTATTATTTCTAATCAAATAGCTGGAAGAATATTAGTTCCAAAATTTGGGACAAAGTTAGTTATGAGTTTAGCTTTTCCTATTGTTGCTTTTTCTACTTTTTTATCAATTATTTCTCCAACATATTTCTATTTCTTATTATCTGCTATTCCAACAGGAATTGGATGGGGTGCATCAGGGCCAATAGGGGGTATACATTCACAATTAATTGAACAAAAATTCAAAAAAATTATTACTCCTTATTATGCAATGGGTTTTAGCTTAGGTATTCTTATAGGTGGAGGATTAGCAGGTTTAATAATGAAAAATGAATATGAGCCATATATTTCTTTTATTTTTTTAGCTTTCTTTTCCATATTAGCATCATTTACCGTATATTATTTGGGCCTACCAAGAAATTTGGATTTTAAAGGTGAGGCTGAAAAATTCAAAATCCCTGAAGGTAATATTCTATTATTTGGGTTGCTTTTATTTTTTGTCTTTGGCTCAGGCGGTATAATCATGGATTGGTCAACATTATGGTTGAACAAAGACTTGGGTGCACCATTACATTTAGCAAGTACAGGATTGATATTTTTGAGTATTGGCTCAATTTTTGCTAATTTACTTTCCAATACCTTAATAGATATTTTTACTGAAAAGGTTGTTGGTTGTTATTTTATTATGATTGGCGCTATAATTATGTTTATAGTTTTACTTACCAATAATTTTTATATTATTTTAGTAATGTTTGGTATTTATGGTTTTTCTTCTGCAAATTTTGTACCAATAATCATTAGGCAAGCAGTTAAACAATCTAATGAAAGTATACCAATGACTGTAACAAATCTTATTACTATTGGATTATCTTCTACAATGATAATGCCCGCAGGAATTGGGTTTATAGCAGAAACATTTTCACTTACACTAAATATGTATTTATTATCTTTTATAGTATTTATTTGTGGGGTAATTTTTTTATTTAAATATAAATAAATTAATGAATAATTTAAAAATTTCTCAAATTCAATTTACTGCAAGTCAAATACCTAATTTGAATTCTAAATTTCTGGAGAAAAATTTTAATAAAGCATTAAAATCTAAACCTCATTTAATTTGCACACCAGAATGCTCAAACATCATTACCAATGATAAAAATTATTTAAAAAACAATGCACCATATCAAAATACATGCCCAGTTTTAAAAATGGCAAAAAACTTTGCAAAGAAAAATAAGGTTAATATAAATCTTGGATCTTTGCTTTTAAAAGTAAAAAATCAATCTAAACTAGTCAATAGATCTTTTTTTATTGATGATCATGGAATAATCAAAAAAACATATGATAAAATTCATATGTTTGATGTTCAAATTAATAACAAAGAAACACATCAAGAGTCATCTTTGTTTCAAGCTGGTAAAAAAATAACATATACAAAAATTAATAATATTAAATTAGGAATGACAATTTGTTATGATTTACGATTTCCTTCTTTGTATAGGAAACTTGCTAAAAAAGATTGTTCAATTGTTTTAGTTCCAGCTGCCTTTACTAGACCTACAGGAAAAGACCACTGGGAAATTTTGAATCGGTCAAGAGCAATAGAAAATAATGTATTTATTGTTGCAACAGGTATGTGTGGAAATCATCATATGAAAAGAAAAACTTATGGATATTCTATTTTAGTTGATCCATGGGGGAAGATTGTAAATAGGACTAGAAATAAACCTTCCATTCTTAACTCAACTATAAAAATTATGGAGGTAAAAAAAACTAGAAAAAAAATTCCTTCACTTCAATATGAATAATTTTAAATCTCTAATTGCAGGTGTTGGCAATATAAATAAAACAAGAAAATACTATGACGATTGGTCAGAAAATTATGATGTAACACTTAAGTTATGGAATTATCAAGCTCCTAAAAAAAGTATTAAATTTCTACAAGAAACAATTAATATAAATCCACAAAAAATCTTAGATTTAGCATGTGGTACCGGTTTATTTGGTACTGAGTTAAAAAAAATTTATCCAAAAAGCCAAATCTATGGCTCTGATATTTCTAACAAAAGTTTAAAAATTACCTCAAGAAAAAAAATTTATACAAAATTACAAAATAAAAATTTTGAACAATTACATTATTATAGAATTAAATTTGATCTTATTTCTCTTATTGGCTCCATAACGTATTGTAAAAATTTTGACAAACTTATTGCTAATATTAATAACAATATTAAAGAAAAAGGTTTTGTAATATTTACACATAGAACTGATTTATGGAAGCAACAGGATTTTTTAAGAATTTTGAAAAAACATCAAAAATCATTGAAAATTATTAAAATTTCTAGACCTTTAAATTATTTACCTTTGAATAATGATTTTAAAAACAAAATAAAAATCAAAATTGTTTTGTTACAAAAATATTAAAAATTAAAGCTAATTAATTAAAAATTTGAGCCGAAACAGAGAATCGGGTATTTATAAATTAGGTTTATTTTCTATCCATAAACCAAGAATGAAAAGAAGGGATATTCGCCGTGTCCCTTCTTTTTTATACACTAGTTAAATTTGATTTGGCTATCAATTAAAATTATTTCTTTGAGTTAAAATTATCCATTTTTTTGAGTGTCTTCTCACTAACATGATGTTCTATTCCTTCTGCATCTTCAGAAGCTGTATTCTTATCTAATCCAAGATTTCGTAAAAAATTATAAACTATATTATGTCTCTTTTTTGATTCACTTGCTATTTTTTGACCTTTGTAAGTTAAAAAAATAGACCGATAAGGTTCTCTTTTTATATAACCTTGGGAATGTAATCTTTGTATTGTTTTATTGGCTGTGGCTTGAGCTATACCTAAGTTTTCAGCAATATCAACGATACGGGCTTCTCCTTTTGAATTCAAGAGTTCTGCAACGAGTTCTAAATAATCTTCTGTATTTTCTGTTCTATGAGCTTTTCTGACTTTCCTGAAAGACATTATTATTTTTAACATAAAAATAGAAAAAATTTAATAGAAAATGTAGCCATAGCTATATTTATTAGCTATATACACATTTAATGAACACGCTAATTAATGCTATTAATGAGAAAACCAAAATCATTCTTGAGAATGATGGAAGATTATTAAAAAAATCCTTTTTTGGCCTTTTACTTCTTTCTCTTGTTTTTCAAGGAGGAGAGTTCGGGGAAGTTATACGAGCATCAATAATTGATGCCTATATCCAAGTATCTGTTTTTGTTGGATTTACTCTTTTTGTCTTCATTGGGCTCGATAGTCTAACTAAATTTGATGTAAAGACTTTTCTATCTAAAACCCAAAAGTTCCACGTTGGTATAGCCGCATTCCTGGGCGCAATACCAGGATGTGGTGGAGCAATAATAGTTGTTACTCAATATATTCAAGGTCGTATATCTTTTGGTTCTTTGGTTGCTGTACTCACAGCAACAATGGGAGATGCAGCTTTTTTAATACTTGCTATTGAGCCCACTACTGGACTTTTAATATTTGGTATTGGAATTATTGTTGGATCAATATCTGGTTATATAATAGATTTTATCCATGGGACAAATTTTATGTCAGCTGAAACAAAAATTAAAGTTGAATTTGAAAAAATAAATAAAACATTTGTATCCAATTTCAATTTTTTTTGGCTTTTTTTATTTATTCCTGGTTTTGTTTTAGGCATTTTAGTAGCATTTCAAATTGAATTTGAATCTGATTCTTATAATACATTTTTAGTTTTCATTGCATCTTCTGGAGCAATACTATCAATATTTATGTGGTCATTAAATCCTCTAAGTGATTTTCAATGCTCAACTGATAAGAGTAGAGGATTTTTATCAAGAGTCGTAGACACAACCAATTTTGTGACTACCTGGGTAATTAGTGGATTTCTTGTCTTTGAAATTTTTATGTATTTTACAAGTTTGGATTTAAAAATATTTTTTGATTTATGGCTTCCATTTGTTCCTTTAGTAGCAATCCTTTTTGGTTTCTTACCTGGTTGTGGGCCACAAGTTGTCGTAGCAACTTTTTATTTAAATGGCTACATCCCTCTTTCCGCAGAACTAGGAAATGCGATTTCAAATGATGGTGATGCCTTATTTCCTGCAATAGCTCTTGCACCAAAAGCTGCAATTTTAGCGACTCTTTACAGTGCAATACCTGCATTAGTTGTCGCCTACGGATATTTTTATCTATTCGAGTAAAAATTGAAGAAAAATTTACCATCTAAAATTTGTATAGTTTGTAATAAACCATTCACTTGGAGAAAAAAATGGGAAAGAGATTGGGAAAATGTTTTATATTGTTCTAAGAAATGTTCTAAAAATGCTTTAAACAAAAAAAGTAATAGATAAATCATATTTGTGACAGAAAAATTAAATAAAGAAAAAAATATAAATCATCAAAAAGATGACTCAAAAAAAGATTCCCGTTTGACAAGAATAAAAAGGTTAGAAAAAAAACTGAAATCAAATATTTTAAAAAGAAAAAAAGCTATTAACAAAAATGGATAAATTAATAATTAAGGGAGGTTCTAAAATTTCAGGCTCAGTCAATGTTCATGGTTCAAAAAATGCTGCATTGCCAATAATAGTATCCTCTCTTTTATCTGAAAAAACTTTAAAACTTTCAAACGTACCTAATGTAGTTGACGTATTAAATCTAATTAAATTATTAAAAAACTATGGTGTTAAAATTGAAAATAATAAAGATAAACTAAAAATAAATCCTAAAAAAATTAAAAATCTATCAGCAGATTATGATGTTGTAAGAAAAATGAGAGCGTCTATTTTAATTCTAGGGCCTTTACTCTCTCGATTTGGTGAGGCTAGAATATCTTTACCAGGAGGTTGTGCAATTGGAACTAGACCAATAGATATACATCTTAAAGGTTTATCAAAACTAGGTGCTAATTTTGATATTCAAAATGGTTTTGTTGTAGGAGGTGTTGAATCACAATTGATTGGTAATAAAATTAAATTACCTTTTCCAAGTGTAGGTGCTACTGAAAATATACTAATGGCTTCAGTGTTAGCAAAAGGTGAAACTAAGATTGTAAATGCTGCAAGAGAACCAGAAATAGTAGATTTATCAAATTGCCTTATAAAAATGGGTGCAAAAATAGAAGGTCAAGGAACAAAAACTATTCTTGTCCAAGGAGTTACAAATTTAAAAAAAGTAGAGCATCAGGTAATTTCCGATAGAATTGTAGCTGGCACATATATTATTGCAGCCTTGATGTTAAATTCAAGTTTAGAAATCAAAAACTTTAATACCGTTTATTTAAAATCTTTAATTAATATTTTAAAAAAAATGGGTGCTAAATTAAAAGTAAATAAAAATTCAATAAAAGTTTTTAAAGGATCAAAACTAAAATCTACCAGTCTCTCAACCAGTCCTTATCCTGGTTTCCCTACCGATTTACAAGCTCAATTAATGTCGCTTATGTGTCTCTCAGACGGTAAGTCAAAAATTAAAGAAACAATTTTTGAAAATAGATTTATGCATGTTCCTGAATTAAATAGATTAGGAGCAAATATTACGGTAGAAAAAGATACTGCTACAATTATAGGCAATCAAACATTTAAAGGAGCGCAGGTAATGGCTAGTGATTTACGAGCTAGTATAAGTTTAGTACTAGCTGCTATGAATGCAAATGGCCAAACAACATTGAATCGTGTTTATCACCTTGATAGAGGATATGAAAATATAGAAAAAACATTAGGAAGTTTGGGAGCTAAAATAAAAAGACAGAAAAATTAACTTTTTCTAGTGTTTTCTTTGATGACAATATAAAAAGCCCGCAATTTATGAGAAAAATAGTTATTGCAGTTCCTAGAGGAAGAATTACTAAAGAATGTAAAAACTTGTTACTGAAAACAAGTTTTGCTCCTGACCCTTTGCTATTTGATAAAGATACTAGAAAATTAACTTTTAAATCCA
The DNA here is from genome assembly GCA_902517315.1 of uncultured Alphaproteobacteria bacterium. Next base: position 8,252 of record CABYBP010000009.1, on the reverse strand, counting down.
AAAAAAGGTATATTGAATATATCAAAGTTAGAGCTTTTGATGCATGCACTTTCGTTGCATTTGGAGCTGCACAAATAGGAATAGCTGGTGAAGATGTAATTAATGAATTTGATTACTCAGAAATATATGCTCCTCTTGATTTAAATATTGGTCATTGTAGAATTTCTGTAGCTGCTCTGAAATCTTTATTAAAAAAAGAGGATCCAGAAACCTGGAGCAATATAAGAATCGCAACTAAATACCCAAATATTACTAAAAAATTTTTTTATAATAAGGGAATACAAGTAGAAATTATCAAACTAAGTGGCTCAATGGAATTAGCCCCCTCTTTAAATATGTGTAGGAGAATTGTAGATTTAGTATCTACTGGAAAAACATTAAAAGAAAACGGTTTGACTGAAATTGAAGAAATAATGAAAATTCAATCTAAATTAATTGTCAATAGATCAGCTTATAAGACAAATATGAATGAGGTTTCAAAAATTATTTCTGAAATAGGTACTTTTGTAAAATGAAAATAATAAAATTTAACAAAAATTTTTATAACCAACTTCAAACAATAATTGAAAAAAGAAATTCATTATCAAGTAAATCAATTCAAGTTGATGTAAAAAAAATTATTAATGATGTCAAAAAAAATGGTGATAAATCTCTCATTAAATACGCTTTAAAATTTGATAAAGTTAAAATTAGTAAAAATGATCTTAGTTTAGATTTATCTAAAATAAAAATACAAACTAAAGTTGAGCCTCGAATATTTAATAGTTTTAAAAAAGCTATAAAAAATATTTCATCATTTCATAAACAACAATTACCTAAAAATATTGTCTTTAATAATAATGGTGCAATATTGAAATCTGTATGGAAGCCTATAGATTCAGTTGGTTTGTACGTACCTGGAGGAAAGGCTTTTTATCCTTCATCTTTAATTATGAACGCAGTACCAGCAATAATAGCTGGAGTTAAAAGAATTGTTTGTATAACTCCACCCACTAAATCAATTAATCCTTATTTTATAAAATTAATTAAAGAATTAGGTATTAAAGAAACATACTTTATAGGAGGTGCTCAAGCTATTAGTGCACTAACATTTGGTACCCAAACAATTAAACCAGTTAACAAAATTTTTGGACCTGGCAATGCATATGTAGCAGAAGCTAAAAAGCAATTATATGGAAAAGTAGGAATAGATTTACTTGCAGGCCCATCAGAAATAATTGTTGTTGCTAATAATAAAAATAATCCAGATTGGGTAGCCTCTGACTTAATAGCTCAAGCAGAACATGATGAAAATGCACAGTCAATTTTAATTACAGACGATAAAAATTTTGTAACTAAAGTCTTAAATTCAATTAAAAAAATTAAGAAAGATTTACTAAAAAAGAAAATAATTGAGAAAAGTTTTAAAAATAATGGCATCATCGTTTTGGTTGACAATATAGAACTTGCTGTAGAAATTATAAATTTTATTGCACCAGAACATTTACACTTACACATATCTAATTATAAAAAATTATTACCAAAGATAAATAATGCAGGTGGTATTTTTTTAGGTGAGTATTCAGTCGAGGCTTTTGGTGATTATATTGTAGGAACTAATCATGTATTACCTACATCTGGAGCTGCAAAATTTTCATCAGGATTAGGTGTTTTAGATTTTATGAAAAGGAACTCTGTTGTTGATATGAATAAAAAATCTTTTAATACTCTCTCAGAGGATACGCAAAATATGTCTGGACTTGAAGGTTTAGATGGACATAAATTATCAGTTAAAATTAGACAAAAGAAATAATTTTTACTATAAGCAATTAAAAATATGCCTAAAGAAGGATCAATTGAATTTCAAGGAGTTGTATTAGAACTTCTTCCAAATGCGATGTTTAAAGTAAAATTAGAAAATGATCATGAAATTCTAGCTCACTCATCAGGTAAAATGAGAAAAAATAGAATTAGAGTATTAGCTGGTGATAAAGTTACAGTAGAAATGACACCATATGATTTAACCAAAGGCAGAATTACTTTTAGATGGAAGTAAGAAAATCTAAAAAAAATAATATCATTTCTTTAAAAAAAAAATCAAAATGTCCTACGTGTAAAAAAGTTTCTAAAGAACCTTTTATACCTTTTTGTTCAAAAAAATGTGCTAGTCTTGATTTGATGAAATGGCTAACTGATGAACATGGGCTGCAAATAAAATCTGATTAATTTTTCTATTTTTAATTGAATTTAATTATAAATACTTTATCTGATGTCTTGTGCCCAGGTAGCTCAGTTGGTAGAGCAAGGGACTGAAAATCCCTGTGTCGGTGGTTCGATTCCGCCCCTGGGCACCAATATTTTCAATTACTTTATCATTTGATACAATCTTAAAAAAATCTTTAAAAATTTTTAAATGAAAGATATAAATTCAAATATTTGGATGAGCAATTATGAATTTGATTAAAAAATTATTTCTATTCTTATCGGTGTTATCTTTATTCAGCTTACACTCTTTTTCTATAAGTGCTTGTTCAGTAAAAATTGGATCATTTGACTGGGATAGTGCTAACATACACTCAGTAATAGCCTCTTATATTCTAGAAAATGGATATGATTGTAATGTTAAAATAATTAAGGGTAGAACAAATCCTATCTTGGCAGCATTAATTGATAATAAAATTGATATTATTTTTGAGCACTGGACTGATAATAATGTTGCATTAATTGATCCTGAATTAGCTTCTGGTAATTTAGTTGATTTAGGTGTTAATACGCCAGCATCAGAACAAGCTTTCTTTATTGATAGAGTGACTTCTGAAACTTATGATATCACAAGTGTTGAGGATCTTAAAAAATCTAATATTTGGGAATTATTTAAAGATCCAGAAGATCCTACTAAAGGAAGAATTATTAGCTGCATTTTTGGTTGGACTTGTTACACAATCAATTACGTAAAAATTATGGAGTACGGTCTTGGTGATCTTTATAATTTGTATGATCCAGGTACCGCTTCTGGATTAGATAAAACAATTATAGATGCTTTTGCAAATGGTAAACCCATAATAACATACTATTACACTCCAACCAGCTTAATGGGAAAGCCTGAAATTGATATGGTTCGTTTATCTGAAACGTCCTATGATAAAGCATGCTGGGATAGTATGATGGTTGTCGTAGATAACATAAAAATTTATGGTACTAATGCCTACGAGTCATCTTGTGCAAACGAATACAAGGATATGGCTCTTACAAAGTTAGCTACAGGTAATTTTTATAATAATAATTCTAATATTATATCTTTTGCAAATTCTTACACAATTACAACTTCTGTTGTTAATAATCTTTTGGCATATTATGTTGATATTTCAGATGGTAATTTAGAAGAAACTGCAAAGTATTATTTAAAAAATTATTCTGAATGGGAAACTTGGGTTCCTAGTGATATAGCATCTAAAATAAAAAATACGCTTTAAATATAAAAAATTAAAGAGATAAATCTGCTGTTGTTAAATCCCAAGTAAGCGTAAAGACATCATCAACGCTAACAACATCATTACTAGCAGTTAAACGAATATCAAGCGAACCAAATGACTCAATAGGTATACCTACAAAACTATTTGTAGAGGGAAGCAGTGCTAGCCATGATGGTAGCGGATTTCCATCAGCAAGCTTAGCATGATAACGTGTTCTCCCTTTGCCTTCTAGATAAAATGTTTCAGTACTGTATTTAAATATAAAACCTCCTCCACTAAGAGAGGAATAGGCAACTAAATTATCATTAGATTTTAGTTGCTTTAGTGTCGGGCTCTGTTCATTTAGTGGTTCCACGACCAAAGCTGTATATTTTTTGGTCCATCTATTAAGATTATCTTCAACGGCTTTAGCCAAATCCTTTTCATTCATTTCAAGTGCGTTGTTTGGAACAAAATTCATGCCGACAGAGGAGTATAAAGAGCCTAAGCTGTACTGCAATTCAGCAAATGCTATATCGTTTCTTAATTTTGCCACAAGCAAACTAGCTTCTTCACGAATTATTTCCAGTTCGCCAAAACGTGATATTTTTTGTGCATTGGAAATAAGATCATTAATTCTTTGAGATACCTCTAAATATTGTCTAGCATTACTATATTCTCTTAAAGTCTGAGCATAATTAATATTCGCAATATGAACTTGAGATAAAATAGTCATCGATAATGCTAAACGTTGTTCTTTTATAATTTTTTCATTTAATTCATTGATCTCACTATTATTACCTAACTGAAAAACATTTAAAAGATTTACACCTAGTAAAGCACCATATTCAAAATTGTTTTTATTGTATAAATATTTATTGGAGTCATAAGTCCAGTTTGCATCAAATCTTAATGATGGAAAAAGGGATAACATACGAGCTCTTGCTTCTTTAGAGTTTACTCTTTCCTGATATGCTACTTCTAATAATTCAGGTCGAGAAAATAAAGCTGTCTCTTCTTGTTTTTTAAGATCCATTCGAAGTTCTGTTAGCGGTTGAGCTGTAGGAACGAGAACATAATCTTCATCTGGAAGTAACCCCATTAAACCAGCTAACTCAACTCTTGCATCCATTAGAGCGCGTTGTTGTGTGTCAAGAATTTGTGCTACATCAAGTAATTCTTTTTGATAGAGTAGAGCATCCATGGGAGAAGATAATAGTAGAGTTTCAATATACTCCATATCTTCCAAAGCAGAATTAACTTTCTCCATTAAAGGATTGATCTGATCTAAAAGATAATCAGCTGATATTGTTTTCCAATAAGCATATATGATTTCCCTTGTTAAATTTTGAACAGCTTTTCTTTTTAACTCTTTGGAGATTAAATAACGATCTGCTTGTTGACCTGCACGAACATAAGATAATCCAAAATCAAGAGCATTCCAAGTAAAGCCATATTCACCTGTTCTTTGTCTTCTTTCAGATGAGATAGTGTAAGAAGGATCATCTCCTAATTCAGCAGGCCCTGTTTCTCTATCACTAATTGCTAAACTCGTTGAACCAGGAAATTGACTTAAATGTTTATATCCAGCACTAGCAGCAAATTGAGGAAGCATATCAAATTTAACAACATCAATCTGACCTTGACTCAGAGCAGACTCCATCATTTGAATACGAAGATTTCGATTATGTTTAATTCCAATGGCAATAGCTTGGTATAAATCTATTTCTTTTACAATATTCTCTGAGCTAGCCTTTAATTCATCATAATCTTTTTGTGATTGAGATTTAATTGTTTCTTGATCTAAACCAGTAGGTGTTCTGCTTCCACAACTCAGAATAAACAACAACAAGCAAACAGAAATAAATAATTTTAAATAAAACTTTTTATAGTCTTTTTTTATATATTCTAATTTATAATTAAAATTTCCCATAACCTTAAAAGAGAAATTGAATTATCATAAATTTTTTTATTGAAAAGAATTTAATTATTAAAAATTACTAGGACTTTATTGTATTTTCTATTTTTTTTTATTTATTAAAAAAAAACTTAATTTATTGAAATTTTTCGATTGATTATCCTAAAAAAAGTTAGACTTTTTTGGCCTATTTACTTATAATAAGGTGTAGGTCGGTCAAAACCCTCATAAAAAAAAGACCCATTAATATATTTTTATTTATGGGAACCTATAATAATACTTCTTCATTAAAATTTCAGGTTTTAGAGCCTAGGATCATGTTTGATGGAGCGGCTATTTTTACTGGAGCTGAAACTCTAGATCAACTTGAAAATCAAAATACATCGCAAATTCAAAATGATATTAATCAAAATGATAGTGTTGAAATATTATTAAAAAATAAAGATACCAAAAAAGAAATTGTTTTTATTGATAAAGGTGTTGATGATTATCAAACAATTGTTAACTCTATTGATGTTTCAAAATCAATTTACTTAATTGATACTCATGAAAATGGTTTTGTAAAAATTCAAGACGTATTAAGTAACCAAACTGATGTAAATGCAATTCATATTGTTGGTCATGCAAATGTAGGTCAGGTTGTATTAGGGAACTCTGTATTAAATGCCGAAACAATAAATTCTTTTAAAAGCAATCTTGAATCAATTGGCGAAAGCTTAACAAAAGACGGTGATATACTTTTTTATGGTTGTAATTTAGCTAAAGGTGAACAAGGAAAACTTTTTGTTCAGCAAATTGGAAATATTACCCAAGCAGATATTGCGGCATCTGATGATATTACTGGTGAGGGTGGTGATTGGTTATTAGAAGTTGAAAGAGGTATTATTGAAGCAAAAAATTTAGAGGTCAATCATTACAATTCATCTTTAGTTACATTAACTGGTGTTACATCAAGTAGTGGTTTTGTTGTTGAATCAGGAACTAATTTACGAGCTGGACAGTCCGCAGCAAATACTGCTTCGTCTGCAAGTGCTCACTCTGATGGAAATCAACCTTATGTAATAGCTTATGAAAGAGAAATAACTTCTGGCACTCTCACATCTTATAATCAAAGTATTACTAGTAATGGTTTTGAAGAAAGCAATAGTGGTACGGATACTGCTGGACCTGACATAAGTCAAAACAGAACATCATTTACTGCTTCTTCTTCTGCTCCCATAAACTCATATTTAATTTATGCATCTGAGAGTTCAGGCAGAACAACTGTTAGATCAATTACTTTTGATGGAGAGATCAAAGGTATTTGGTTTAACATGGAAAATATTATTGAGTATTCAGGTGTTGATAAAAGTGGAGCGACTTATCAAACTATTTCGGAGCACGGTAGTTCAAGTCAAAACGCCTTTAGTACAGAAAAACTTAAAACAAATTGGGGTACCAATATTACAATTAATTCTAAACCTATGGATGGAGATCAAAAATATAAAAATGATTGGTTTGGTGTCGATACAGACTCCAACACCTTATATGTAGGTTTTAATAATTCTGCAAAACACGGTGATACAATCAGAGTGTTTACAGAAGTTAGTAATACTGAGCCAGTTGCACGAAACGATGTAGGTGTGATTGCTGAAGATAGTACTCTGTCTGTAAGTAATGGCGCCAATGCGAATGTCACAGGATCATATGATGCTACAGGGGAACATTCAGGAGATGTCATTGATACAAGCTCCACCACTCATTATGATACCGATGCTGACAGTGATACATTAACAGTGACAGCAGTTCGATTAGGTTCATCAGAAGGATCAGGTTCAGCTGGTACTGTGGGTTCTGCTTTAACAGGGACATACGGTCAACTCACTCTTAATTCTAATGGTTCTTATTCATATGCCGCAAATCAATCAGCTGCTGATGCACTTGATGCAGGTGATACAGTTTATGATTATTTTAATTACACTGTTAGTGACGGGGCAGCGACTGATACTGCTGTCATTACAATTACTGTTATAGGTATTAACGATGATGTCACTGCGGTTGATGACTTCGGTGTTGTAACAGAAGATGCTACGCTCACTGTCACAAACGGAGAAAGTCAAAATCTTTCTGGTTCTTACGACACGCATGATGAACACTCAGGAGATATTTCTGCAAACGACACAGATCCTGACGCTTCTCCTACGCATACGATCACTGCTATTCGAACAGGCTCAACGGAAGGATCCGGTACCGCAGGATCCATAGGCTCTGCCCTAACTGGTACATATGGTCAGCTCACACTAGCTGCTGATGGTTCTTATACGTATGTAGCAAACCAAGATGCAGCAGACGCCTTGGATGTGGGAGATACTGTTTCGGATTATTTTAACTATACTGTCAGCGATAACACAGACACCGATACGGGGGTAATAAGAATTTATGTACTAGGGGCCAATGACACTCCAGTTGCGCAAAATGATGAAGGATTAATTGCGGAAGGCAGTACTTTAACAGTTTCAAATGGCGATAATGCTAATGTTTCAGGATCTTATGATGCTACGGGTGAACACACTGGTGATGTGATGGATACAAGCTCCAGCTCCCATAGTGACTCAGATGCTGATGCAAGTGCAAGTTTAACCATTACAGGAATTAGAACAGGACAAGAAAGTGCTGCAACTGCAACTTTTGTCGATAGTTTTAGTATTCAGAGTCAAGATAGTTCTCCCACTGGTCTTGCTTTCAATACTGATGGAACCAAAATGTTTGTGGTTGGTTATAGTGGAAACGATGTTCATGAATATACTTTGTCCACTGGCTTTGATGTTTCAACAGCAAGTTTTGTCGATAGTTTTGATGTTTCAGGTCAAGAGACTGGTCCTACCGGTCTCGCTTTTAATACCGATGGAACCAAGATGTTTTTG
>CABYBP010000008.1 GCA_902517315.1 uncultured Alphaproteobacteria bacterium | reverse complement strand
GTTTATTGCATAATAAAATGCATCATAGTTATATAATTGTTTGCTAGCATCTAAGTTTTGTAATTTTAAGTTTGATATGAATGGCACTTCTCTTTCATGGAGTCCACCATGAGAACGTAAAGGTTCATTTAATCCTGAGAGATTATGTTTGTCTTCCGATGAACCAATGGTCATAAATTCTGAAGACATACATATTATGTCTCCCATTCTGTCAGGAGGTAAATTATAAGTAGAGCATCCTTCATCTTTTGTTAAAACGACTTCTATATCTTTTATTTCTTTGATAGCATTTACAACTGAATCTACCTTGCTCTTGTCTTCTAAATAAATTGTTGCAAAAGAACCAAGTGAACCATGATGAACGACATATGGATCTGTAATTGGTAGAATAACTTTAGCCATGTTTGGTTCAAATTTTTTATCTAAATAATCTTGTAAAAATATTGCATTAGGTGAACCATCTTCTTTTGATTTTGGTTTCATACCGTGATCTGCTGTAATGATTATAGAAACATTCTCCTTATTTAAAAGACCAATGTATTTATCAAACATTGCATAAAATTTATTTGCTGTTTCATTTCCTGGTGCATATTTGTGTTGAATGTAATCCGTAGTCGATAAATACATGATATTTGGTTTGAACTCTTCAAGAAGTTTTACACCTGCAGCCATTACAAATTCGGAAAGTCCTTCAGAATATACTTCTGGCACTGGCATCCCTAACCAATCGTTTACGTTTTCTATACCATTAAGATCTTTTGTTGCTTGATCAGATTTTTCAGCAGAAAAACATATAGCTCTATCATCATCAAAACTTAATCCGTTTCCTAAAAGTGTTCTCAGCTTATCTTTTGCAGTAACAAGAGCAATTTTAGAGCCTGAATTATAAAATTTTTCAAAAATAGTTGGTGCTCGCATATATTTTGGGTCATTCATCATTACTTCTTCACCAGTCTCAGGTGTATAAAAGAAGTTTCCACATATACCGTGAACAGAACTTGGCTGCCCAGTCACAATGGAAATATTATTAGGATTTGTAAAACTTGGAATAGCGCTGTGGACAAGTAGGTTTTCACCACTTGTAATTAATTTATCAAGATTTGGTGTAAGATTTGATTTTGACGCTTCATCGAGATACTCTTTTTGACTACCATCAAGGCATATAACAATAGCAGTTTTTGAGAAAGAGGTTGGATATTCTCTTTTATTAATTTCTAAATTATCGGACACGATTTCAACTAATATATATTATTAAAAATACGAATTTATAGTTATCTGCCAGTTAAACTCAATCATAATTTGAATATTTGTTAATAAAATTGAAATAAAACTGAAATAATTAGATTTATAATATTCTCAAATTTAATAAAATTTTGTAGATTAAATATAATTATTAAGGGGGGAGATTAAGTGGGCACAATATCACTTAAAAATATTTCAAAGTCATTTGGATCTACGCAAGTATTAAACAATTTAAATGTTGATATACAAGATGGTGAATTTTTAACATTAGTTGGTCCATCTGGTTGTGGTAAATCCACCTTACTCCGGATCATTGCAGGATTGGAACAACAAACTTCAGGTGATGTATTAATTGATAATAAGAATGTAAATAAAATTAGAGCCAGCGAGCGAGATCTTGCAATGGTATTTCAATCATACGCTTTATATCCACATTTAACAGTAAGAAGAAATTTAGAAACACCTTTGAGACTGAGAGATTACAATACATTTGAACGCCTTCCTTTGATAGGAAATTTTTCTCCAAACAAAAAAAATAAAACTGAGTTTATCAATCAATTAGTTAATAAAACATCTGAAACACTTCAGATTTCTGAACTACTGGATAGAAAACCAGGACAATTATCAGGAGGCCAAAGACAAAGAGTAGCACTTGGTCGCGCAATGGTAAGAGAACCTGTTGCATTTTTAATGGATGAACCACTGTCAAATTTAGATGCTGCTCTTAGAGTGCATATGCGATCTGAATTATCGGAACTTCACAATTCACTTAAAACAACATTTGTTTATGTAACGCATGATCAAGCAGAAGCATTAACAATGTCTTCTCGTATGGCGGTAATGATTGATGGCAATTTATTACAACTTGATACACCTCAAGAAGTATATGATAATCCTTCATCATTAAGTGTTGCACAATTTGTTGGTAGTCCTAAAATAAATATTTTTAATGGATCTGCGGACTCAAGTGGAACTGTTAATTTTTTAAATGTTAACCTAAAAAGAAAAAGTTCTGAAAGTAATTCAGATTTACACATTGGAATTCGACCAGAACATTTAGAAATTACTAATGATAAAAATGAAAACACATTTAGTGGAACTGTTGCTTACAGAGAAAATTTAGGATCAGATATATACTTCCATGTTAATATAGAAGACAACTCAAAAAAAATAATTGTAAGGGGCTTACCTCAATTTACACATCAAATTACAAACGGTTCAAGTGTAAATATCAAGAGAGATTCAAATAAAGCATTGTTATTTAATCAAACAGGGATGAGGATTCACTTTAATAATGCAATGGGATAAGGATAACATTTACTAATGCATAATTCAAAGGCTCATCTATGGTTTATTGCCCCTGCAATAATACTCATGATAATTATTTTAATCTTTCCTCTTTTTCTTGCAGGTGGGATTTCCTTTACTGATTATAATTTAGGCAACAAAACATTTGAATGGATTGGGTTAGAGAACTATGACAAAATGTTTAACCGAAAAACTTATGTGAAGATGATTTGGGCAACAGCTACGTATGTAATTGTTGTGGTGCCTATTTCAGTTACACTGGGTTTATGTGCAGCGATGCTCTTAAATTCTCTGCGATTTGGTGCTGACATATATAAAACTATTTTCTTTCTTCCAGTTATGGCGACGCTTCTGGCAATGGCTATTGCTTGGGAATTCACTCTTCACCCAACTCTTGGGATAGTAAATAGTTTTTTAGCTAATGGTTGTGGTGGAGCAAGAGAATTTATTTTTGGTTTTCATTGGTTGCCGTGGGTAAACTCAGAACAAAGTTGGTATGCAGTGGCGTGTGCAAATAACATGGACTTTCCTTATTGGTTAAAACAAAAAAATACTGCAATTTGGACTGTGTGTTTTATTGGAATATGGCAAGCCTTTGGTTTCAATATGGTTTTATATTTAGCTGGATTAACAGGTATACCAAGAGAACTATATCAAGCTGCAGAAATGGATGGGGCTAAATCAACATGGGAACAATTTAAACTTGTTACATGGCCAATGCTTGGTCCAACAACTTTATTTGTTGTAACCATAACGACTATTAGAACCTTTCAAGTTTTTGATACAATTGAAATACTCACAAAAGGTGGTCCATCTAAAACAACCTACGTTATGATGTATGCAATTTTTGAAAAAGCTATTCAACAAAATTTAACAAGTATTGGTGCAGCTATCACTGTTGTCTTCATTGGTTTTATATTGATATTAACTTTCTTCCAAAGATATATCATTGAGAAAAGGGTTCATTATTAATGGAAGCTAAACAGTATATTGGAGAAGGTTGGAAACATGCAATATTAATTGTTGGTGCGATTGTAGTGCTATTACCTTTTTATATGATGGTTTCAATGTCATTAAAATCTCAGCAAGAAATTCAATCTATTTCTGGAGGCCTAATTGGCGCTCAAGAAACTCAGACATTTCCAGTATGTGTAAAAACTGGATACTCAGAAGAAGAATGCACAATGAAACCATATAAATACAACTATTGGTTTGCTTTCGAAAAAGCCCCTATTCCAAGATACTTGATGAATGGTGTTATTGTTACTTTATCAATTTTTATTATTCAGGTTCTTGTCGCCTTACCGTGTGCTTACGCACTGGCCAAACTTAGATTTTATGGACGAGAATTTGTTTTCTCGATGGTTCTATTTTGTTTGCTCATTCCAGTACATGGAATAGCACTTCCACTTTATGTCATGCTCGCCCAGGCAGGTTTGGTCGATACCTATTCCGCCTTAATACTCCCCTGGACAATATCGGTGTTTGGAATCTTTTTAATGCGGCAATTTTTTATGACAGTCCCAGATGAATTAATTGATGCCGCTAGAATGGATGGAATGGGTGAGTATGCTATCGTCTGGAAAGTAATGCTTCCAACTGCGATACCAGCGTTACTTGCCTTTGCTATTTTCTCAGTAGTTGCACACTGGAATGATTATTTCTGGCCTCGTATGGTAATAACAGGAAATAGAGATCTCTTTACGCCACCACTTGGTATAAGAGAATTCAGAGGTGGAATTGATAGTGATGAATTTGGGCCAATGATGGCTTCAATTGTTACAGTTACAGTGCCTCTCATTGTTGCTTTTATAATTGCGCAAAAACGATTCATTGAAGGAATTACTTTGACAGGCATGAAGTAAGATAGTCTTTTGTCTATCAATTTTATTTTTCTTTTAATTATTTTTTCTGCACTTTGTCACGCTATTTGGAGTGCAATAATTAAATCAAGTAAAAACCCCTTATCACTAATGGGAATTACTTCTGTCCTAGAAGTGGTCATTTTTTTACCTTTAACATTTACTGTTCCTTTTCCTAAAATAGAAGTTTGGTATTTTTTAATTGCAACCGTAATCATTCATGTTTTTTATAGATTGAATGTAATTTATTCTTATAGGTACGGTGACCTATCCTATATCTATCCAATCTCTAGGGGAAGTTCATGTTTATTTGTTGCTATCATTAGTATTTTGTTTTTAAGTTCTGATATTAGTGTTGCTGGATTTGTTGGAATATTAATTGTTTGTATTGGTTTATTTTTAATATCTTATTCGAAAAATTTATCTTTTAACTTAAGAGGTTTTTCTCTTGCGATTTCAACTGCTATTTTAATTACTGCATATACTTTAGTTGACGGGGTTGGGGTTAGGCTTTCGGAAAATGGTTTTTCATATATTTATTGGCTCTTCACTCTCAATGGTATTCCTTTATTATTTATAGGTTTGATTTCTAAAAATGGTTTGCGAAAAACAGAAACATATAATTTTAGTTCTGGTATAATAGCAGGTATATTTGCAACAAGTAGTTATGCGATAGTTGTTTGGAGTATGCAGTTTATAGAAATAGCATATGTTTCAAGCATCAGAGAAATCAGTATTGTTTTTGCCGCTATTATTGGAATGGTTTTTTTATTTGAAAGAAATGCTAAATCGAGAATAATCCCATCTATTTTAATAGTAAGTGGTATTTCAGTGGTTTATTTTCAAATTCTTTAGTTAAAAAACATAGACATTTTGGGTTAAAATTTTATATGAGTTTTATGGCAGATGATATTGTTGAAGTTGATCCTAAAACTGAAACTATCTCTTGCGATGGCGGAGAAGATGGTTTAGGACATCCCGCAGTTTATTATACCTTTAATAACGAGAATAAAATTGTCTGTGGTTATTGTGGTAAAATATTTATAAGAAAAGAAGAGTAAAAATGTATAAAGAATCCTGGGGTAGTAAAAGAATTTGTCCAATGTGTAGTAAGCAATACTATGATTTGGGAAGATTAGAACTTGAATGCCCTGAATGTGGTAAAGCAATAGAAGTTACTACACTAACCAGACCAAGACGTGGAAGAAAACCAGGAAGTACAAATGCTGCTCCTCTAACAAACCCTATTCCTCCAAAGCCAAAAGAAAAAGATGATGATCTTAATATTGATAGTTTGGATGTAGATAATGATGAAGACAATCTTGAGGATGATACTGTTTTATTAGAAGATGAAACAGAAATTGATCCAGTGGCCGAAGGTATTAAGCCTAAGGATGACGGCGAAGAAGAATACTAATATTTTTCAATAAAATTTAGAAAATGTTTAAGGTACTACAAAACACTTGGGCCCTTTTTTTTGGGTTCGCTTTAATTAGTCTTGGTCACGGTTTGCAAGGAACATTAATTGGGGTACGTTCGGTTCTTGAGGGTTTTAGTTTTGTATCTTCTGGGCTAATTATAGCAGGTTATTATGTTGGCTACTTAACTGGTGCTTTAACAATTCCAACATTATTAAGAAGAGTTGGACATATAAGAGTGTTTGCTGCTTTGGCATCTCTTGCTTCCATTGCTATATTATTACACTCGGTATTTGTTCATCCTTATTCATGGATGTTTATTCGTATTTTAACGGGTATGAGTCTTGCTGGTATATACGTTATAATGGAAAGTTGGTTAAATGAAAAATCAACTAACGAAACTCGTGGGCAATTACTTTCTATTTATATGATTTTTACATTTGTATTTGTTGGAGCTGGTCAGTTTTTATTAAACTTAAGTGATCCAGCTAAAGTTGACTTATTTATTTTAGTATCAATTTTGTTATCATTTGCGTTACTACCAATTTTATTATCTAAAACAGACCAACCAAATACAGAGAGTCCAAAATATTTTTCTTTAAAAGAATTTTACAATGTTTCTCCTTTAGGTTTTGTTGGCGCTTTAGCAACTGGATTGTCTCATAGTGCAGTTTTTGGTTACGGTGCAATCTACGCTTCTTCTATTAATCTTAGTTTGTTTGAAATATCATTATATATGACAATTATAACTTCTGCTGGAGCGTTGTCTCAATGGCCGATTGGTTATTTGTCAGATAGATTAGATAGGCGTATCATCTTAATTGGTGTTTCCTTTATGGCATCGGGTTTAAGTTTATTCTTTGTTTTTGCAAACTTCATGCCACTCACATTATTCTTCATTATTACATTCTTTTTCTCGATAGCTTGTTTGCCAATGTATTCTTTAGCAGTAGCGCACACAAATGATTTTCTTCAACCAAATGAAATAGTATCAGCGAGCGCTACATTTGGAATACTTATAGGAATTGGATCAATTATAGGTCCATTGCTTGTTTCAGGTTTTATGGAAATTATAGGAGCAGCAGGATTTTATATTTATTTATTCTTCATACACGGACTACTTGGTCTTTTTGGTTTGTATAGAATGACACAAAGAACGAAACCTCGAGATCTAGAATCTTTGTACAATCCTTTGCCTCGAAATATTAGCCCAGCTGGAATGGAAATGAATCCTGTTACCGAGCCAACAGAGGGCGAGTAAGTTTTTTAAATATTCTGTGAAGTAATAAGAGCAAGATTATCCCCATATAAATAACTGGTTCTGTTTTATCTGCACGGACTAAAACATAGAAATGTAAACTTGCTAAAATGGCAACTGGATAAATTAAATAATGAATTTTTTTCCATAATTTAAAACCCAGTTTTTTAATCATCTTATTTGTTGATGTGCTTGCTAGAGGAATCAAGAATAGAAAACTAATAAATCCAAAGGTAATAAAAGGTCTTTTAATAATATCTTGAATAATGAATTGCATATCTAAAAAATGATCTAGAACAATATATGTGGAGAAATGTAAACAGACATAATAGAAAGCAAAAAGACCAATCATTCTTCTTAAAATAACTATCGATTTTATGGCTTTAATATTTGATAAAGTAGTAATCATAAGCGTTACTATTATTAATCTAAGGGCCATAAGGCCTAACTCATCCATTAATTTTTCAATTGGGTTAACACCAAGATTGCCAGTAACAAATTGATATGCCCATAGTAAGCTTGGAAATAAGATCAATAAAAATAGAATTGGTTTTATTTGATTAAAATTTTTTGTCGAAAACATTCATTAATAAAATTTAGTTAGATCTAAATCTTTATAGAGATGCGCTACTTCTTTTTCATAACCATTAAACATAAGTGTTTCTCTTCTTTTAAATTCTCCAATTCGTCTTTCTGTTCCTTGACTCCACCTTGGATGGTTAACATTAGGATTGACGTTTGCATAAAAACCATATTCCCAAGGAGCTAAGGTTTCCCAAGATGTTTCAGGTTGTTGATCTAAAAATCGTATTTCAACAATTGATTTAATTGATTTAAATCCATATTTCCACGGAACAATAAGTCTCATGGGAGCACCATTTTGATTTGGCATTTCATGACCATATAAACCAGTTGCTAAAATTGTTAATGGATTCATTGCTTCATCCATTCTAAGCCCTTCTCTATAAGGCCAATTTATTGTTCGTTTCTTTTGTCCTGGCATTTCTTCTGGTCTAAAAACAGTGACGAATTGGATGTACTTTGCTGAACTTAAAGGTTCAGCCATTTTGATAAGCTCAGATAATTGAAATCCTTGCCAAGGAATAACCATAGACCAAGCTTCAACACACCTCAATCTATAAACTCTATCTTCAATTGTAACTTTTGATAAAATTTTTTCTAAGTCAATTGTCATAGGTTTTTTTACAAGACCATCTATTTTTACTGACCAAGGCTTTGGTTTAAAATCACCAGAATTTAAATGTGGATGTTTTTTGTGAGTACCAAATTCATAGAAATTATTATAGGTTGTGATTTCTTCATAAGAATTAACTTTATCATTCTCATTCATAAATTGATTATAAATTGAAGGATCAGTATTATGGTTTGCTAAAACTGAACTTGATACTGTTGCTAGTAGAGCACTAGCAAAAGATCCTTGGATAAATTTGCGTCTATTTAAGTAGGTTTTATAGGGTGTAATTTCAGATCCTAAAATTTTCATAATTTAAATATATATTAATAAATTTAAAATTGTAGCTATGATAAGAACATCTTTATCAAATCCATATAAATTGCTAGGGTAAATCTATGAAAAAATTACTACTCTTAATAATAGGTATAGTCTTACTTTCCTTACCCATCAAAATATCATTTGCTGAACAAGTACATGGTATTTCAATGCATGGCGCACCAAAGTATGCCAGTGATTTTGAAAATTTGGATTATGTAAATCCTGATGCACCAAAAGGTGGCACAGTTAAATTTGGATCATATGGATCTTTTGATAATCTTAATAGAGTAGCTTTCAAAGGGTCAAAAGCGGCAGGACTAGGGTATGTTAATGACACACTAATGAGAAGAGTTTGGGATGAAGCATTCTCTCTTTATGGTTTAATTGCCGAAACAGTTGAGTTACCTGAGGATAGATCATTTATAACATTTTATTTGAACCCAAATGCTACCTTTCATGATGGATCACCAATTACAAGAGATGATGTATTATTTAGTTTAGAAACTTTTCAAACAAAAGGCACGCCTAATCAGAAAAAGACTTATGGAAAAGTAGTTCAAACTGAAATGGTTGGAAACAACGGAATTAAAATGATTTTTGAAAATAATGAAGATAAAGAACTTCCACTCATCATTGCAGGTTTCCTGCCTATTATTCCAAAAAAGTTTTATGAAAACTTAGATGTAACAAAAACTTTTTTAGATATTCCTCTTGGAAGTGGTCCCTATCAAATTGATAGTCTCGATCCAGGGCGACAAATTAAATACAAACGCGTAGAAAATTACTGGGCTAAAGATTTGCCAGTAAACAAAGGTCTCTATAACTTCGATGCTATTATTTATGATTATTATAAGGACTCTAATGTTTTGGTTGAAGCGTTTAAGGTTGGTGAATATGACTTCAGAAGAGAGTACAATGTTAAGCGTTGGTTAACAGAATATGATTTTAAGGCAGTTAATTCTGGAGAGGTAATCCTTGAAGAAATGAATAATGATAGACCAGTTGGAATGAATGGTCTTGTCATGAATACTAGACGGGACATATTTAATAATAGAAACGTGCGCCTAGCACTCAGTTATGCTTATGATCATGAGTGGATTAATAAAACAATTTATCAAAATGCCTATGTAAGGACGGATAGTTATTTTGATAATTCACCTTTAGCTTCCTCCGGTTTACCTTCAAAAGAAGAGTTAGAATTATTAGATGTGTGGAAAGATCAAATTCCATCAGAAGTGTTTACAGAAACATTTACTCCGCCAAAAACTGATGGAAGTGGAAATGAACGTAAAAATTTATTGAAAGCAAAAGAGATACTAGAAAAAGAAGGATGGATAGTTGAAAATGGAAAGCTATTCAAAGATGGGCAAGAATTTAAATTTGAATTTTTAATTGTCAGTCCTTCAGATGAAAAAATAGCTTTAGCCTATCAAAGTAACTTAAAAAAACTTGGCATTACTATGGATGTTAGAACAGTTGATTCCTCACAATATCAAGAACGTCTTTTAAGTTATGATTTTGATATGATTAAGAGATATTGGGGAGTGAGTCTAAGCCCTGGAAATGAACAACAATTTTATTGGGGGTCAGAAGTAGGAAAAAAAGATGGGAGTAGAAATTATCCTGGAATTGATAGTCCCGCAGTTGATGCATTAATTGAAAAACTAATAAATGCCTCAAATAGACAGGAGCTAACTACTGCAATTCACGCTCTTGATAGAGTTTTATTGTGGGGTCACTATGTTGTTCCACTCTATCATAGTAACAAAGATCGAATTGCTTATTGGGATTTTTTTAAGTATCCCGATGAAATTCCACTTTACGGGATAGTAATTGAATCTTGGTGGATTAATAAAGATAAACAATAAATTTACATACATTTTCTATGAGTCATACAAGAGCAAATATAATGATGCTTATTGCATCACTTATATGGGGAACAGCATTTGTTAGTCAGACTACAGGTATGGGTGCCATTGGACCATTTACTTTTAGTTTTGGAAGATTTTTCTTTGCTTTTTTAACTGTGATCCCCTTTGCTATTTACCTTGAGCAAAAAAATGTTTCAAAAATATTAAATGATAGAAAAAAAATTTATCTTTGTATTGCAACAGGAATTTTTCTGTTTGGTGGTATGGGCCTACAACAATACGCTCTTCAAAAATCGTTAATATCAAATGCTGCTTTTCTAAGCACACTTTATGTTCCATTTGTTGGAATCATTTCAAGATTTATAATTAAAAAACAAGTTCACTGGATTATATGGTTTGCAATATTACTCTGTTTGTATGGGTCTTACCTCTTATCTTCAAATCAATCAGTTGAGATACAACAATCTGATAGTCTCTTATTTATAGCGGCCTTGTTTTTTGCTTTGCATATTATTTGTATTGATATTTTTATGAAGGAACTAAACAGTCCTTTTTTGTTTGGTAGCATTCAATACTTTATAGTTTTTATATTATCTATGATTTTAGCTTTCTGGTGGGAAGAACCAAAATTATCAAATATGCAAATTGAATGGTTTGAAATTTTGTATACAGGAATTTTCTCTGCGGGAATTGGTTATACATTACAAATAATAGCTCAACAAAAAGCTAATCCTGCGCCAGCCGCAATTATATTGTCGATGGAATCTGTATTTGCAGCAATTGCAGGATGGATACTTTTAAATCAAATCTTAGACACACAAAAAATACTGGGATGCCTTGCAATATTTATTGGAGTCATTATAGTACAACTTGTACCAATAATAATTAAACAAAAATGAGTGAAAAATTAGACGTAGTAGGAATTGGAAACGCAATGGTTGATGCGATTATTCCATCCAATCAAAGCGAAATTGAAAAACATGAAATCAATAGAGATTCAATGAATCTTATTGATGAAGGTTTAAAAAATAATTTACATGATAATTATTCAATCAGAGAAATGGCAGGTGGCGGATCACTTGGTAATTCCATGTTTGGCATTACATCATTTGGTGGCAATGGAAGCTTTATTGGAAAAATAAAAAATGATGAAATTGGTATTTATCTTCAAAAGGATATGGTTCGCGAAGGATTAAAATTTCCTTTAGGTTTTACATCACCTGATATTTCAACAGGTTGTTGTACAATATTTGTAGAAGAAGATGGAACAAGAACGATGTGTACCTTTTTGGGAGCAGGAACGCTGATTGGCCCTGAAGATATCAAAGAGGATGATATTAAAAATCATAACATTGCTTATTTAGAAGGATATTTGTGGGATAATGAAAATGCAAAAAAAGCTATGAAAAAAATGGTGGATATTTGCAAAGCTGATAATCAAAAAATTGCCTTTACTCTTTCAGATCTTTTTTGTGTTGATAGACACCGTGACTCTTTTAAAGAATTAATAACAGAGAATGTTGATATTTTATTTGCCAATGAAGATGAAATCAAAGCTATGGCAGAAACGGATAGTTTTGATGAAGGTTTAGAATATGCAAAATCATTAAATATTGTTGCAGCTATTACTAAAGGAAGTGGTGGATCAGTGATTGTATCGGGAAGTGAGGTAACTGAGGTCTCTGTAAAAAAAGTAGAAAAGGTTATTGATACAACTGGTGCAGGAGATTTATATGCATCTGGCTTTTTATTTGGTTATTCAAAAGATAAAAGCATGGAGGAATGCGGAAACTATGCATCGATTGCTGCAGCAGAAATTATTTCGCACTACGGTGCAAGACCTTTAGTAAAATTATCTAGCTTAATTTAGATAATAATTTATTTTTATTTTCTTCATCACAAAAAGAGTACTTAATGGCATTATGAGTAAGTGATGTAAGTTCTTTTTCATTCAAGCCTAATTCTTCCATAACTTTATATTCACCTTGAATAGTGGCATTAAAAAATGGGGGGTCATCTGAATTAACAGTAACTTTTACACCTTGATCAAATAACGTTTTAACTGGATGACTTTCATAATCTTCATAAATTTTTGTTGCAATATTACTTGTTGGACAAGTTTCAAGAATAATATCTTTTTCAATAATCTCTTTTACAAGGTCAGAATCTTCAATTGATCTTACACCGTGACCTAATCTAGTTGGGTGTAATAAATTTATAGCATTACGAATATTTTCTGGACCATCCCATTCACCAGCATGAACAGAAATGGGAAAATTCATCTCTTTCAGCATATCAAATGTTTTTACAAATAGATTTGGAGGAAAATGTAACTCATCACCAGCTAAACCAAAGCCAACTAAGCATGGGTGAGGGTTATCAAGGACTTCTTTGGCTGTATTCTGAACAGACTCTGGTCCAAGATGTCTAATGCCATTCATTATATATCGAGACACAATACCAAAATCCTCTTCAGCTTTTTTAGAAGCTTCGTATACTCCTTCAATAAATGAATGATATGCCATTCCTTTTGCTTTGGCATGAGTTGATGAAATCATCGCTTCAACATAAAGGACATTGTTGGCGGCACATTCTTTTAAATACTCATACGTTAATTCAAAATAGTCTTCTGGTGTGTAAATAACAGAAGTGACAATGTCGTACTTTTTTATAAAATCATAAAAATCATCCCATTGGTATGCATATTTTGATCCAAACATTTCTTCTGGTATTTCATGATTGTTGCGCATAGCAAATTTTTTACAAAGGTCTGGTGTAATGGTAGCTTCAAGATGAACATGAATTTCTGCTTTTTTAACTGTATTAAAAATTTTCATATAATTGAAATTATGTATATAATAAATTAGTGGAAACAAAAACAAATAGAAGAAATTTTATTGTTGGAGCAAGCTGCTCATTATGTGGATCTGTATTTTTGCCATCTTGCACACAAGTTCCACTAACAAATAGAAGTCAGTTAAATTTATATGATAGCAACCTCCCCATAATTTTAATGGGTGGAGGTATCCTTGGCACACCAAAGATTTATCCCAATGAAAGATCTCTAAATCAAGAAGTTGAAAAAACATATTCAAGATTTTTATCTAAAGCTAAAGAAGATAAAATTCTTTTAGATAACACAGATGAATCAAAAAAAATTGAAGAAATAGGAAAAGAAATTTACACCTCTCTAGATACATATTATCTTAATAAGCGTGAAAAAAATCCTGCTGGAAATTTTAATTGGCAGTTCGCTCTTATAGATTCAGAAAATAAAAATGCTTGGTGTATGCCAGGGGGCAAAATTGCTTTTTATACAGGTATACTTCCTATATGTAAAAATGATGATGGTATTGCAGCAGTCATGGGACATGAAATTGCTCATGCATTTGCAAGACATACTGTAGAAAAATTAACTCAAGCTTCAATGATACAAATGGCAACGATTGGGATATCACGAAGTAGGTATGCAGAACTTCTTAATAAGTCTTTTAGAGTAGGTAATGTAGGTGGTAATGTTTACAACTCTGTTGTTAAATATGGAATCTTTCTTCCCTTCAGTAGAAAAATGGAAAGTGAAGCCGATTATTTAGGCATGGGATTTATGAATCTTGCGGGATTTAATATTAAGGAGCCTGCCAAACTATGGCAGAGAATGATAGCAGATCAAGAAGGAAGAATGCCCGAATTTATGGGATCTCACCCAAGTCCAGATAATAGATCCAAAAAATTTCTAGAATGGGAAAGTGAAGTTTTAGATAAATTTCCTCGTGTTTAATTTTTAGTGTATTAGGAAACTTATGTTAGCTGTTGAAGTAAGAAATCTGACTCATGAGATTAATAATAAAAAAATCTTAAATAATATTGAGTTCAATCTAACCAAGGATAGCATTTCTTGTATTCTTGGTCCTTCAGGAAGTGGAAAAACAACATTATTAAAACTTATTGCAGGTTTAGAAAAAGTACAATCTGGTCAAATCTTAATAAATGGCGAAGAGGTGAGTAGTACAAAAAAACATTTGCCAACTGAAAAGAGAAAAATTGGATTTTTATTTCAAGACTATGCTTTATTTCCACATTTAACAGTCAAGCAAAACTTAGAGTATCCCATAAATTATAAAAATTCAAATTATAGAATTGAGGATATTATTGATTTAATAAAACTTCCAAACTCTCTAAATAAATTTCCCCATGAGTTAAGTGGTGGCGAACAACAAAGAGTAGCATTAGCAAGATCAATTATTTCTCAACCTGATTTACTTTTATTAGATGAGCCATTTTCGAGTCTTGATTTGAATTTAAGAGAAGAGGTCAGGGATGATACTTTACATTTACTACAAAAATCTAACATATCAGTGATTATTGTTACTCATGATCCATTTGAAGCTATGTTCATTTCTAATCAAATAAATATTATGGATACCTCAGGATATATTATTCAATCTGGTAGCCCGGCAGAATTATATAAAAATCCTAAAAATTCATATGTGACTGAATTTTTTGGCGAAACAAATAGGTTTCATGGAAAAGTTAATAACTCTTTTGTAGATACGCCAGTAGGAAAAATTAAAGCTCCAAATGAACTTGAAAATACAAATGTAGAAATACATGTAAGACCACAAGGAGTAAAATTAAAACAACAACCAACACCTGTTAATGGAATAAAAGGTACTGTTATGGCCTCAAAATTAATGGGGTCTTTTAGTTTTGTTCATCTTTCAGTGCTTGATGACAATAATGAGGTTATTCATGTTCATAGTCACATGCCTCCAGAATTTAATCCTCAACAATCATCTGCTGTCGAAATTGAGATAGATCAATCTCAAGCTTTTATTTTTAAAAATTAGTTACTTTCTTTTTTTTGTGAAACTCTTTGAAGAGTTGTGTTTAAAAATATTACTGGACCAAGACCAACCACAATAATTATTAGAGCAGCAAATGATGATTCTTGTAAAAGTTCATCGGATGCATATTGGTAGACATAGGTAGCTAAAGTTTCAAAATTAAAAGGTCTTAGCAGTAGAGTAATTGGAAGTTCTTTTAAAATATCAACAAAAACTAGGATGCCTCCTATTAGGATATTGGTATAAATTAAGGGTAATACGATTACTCGAATTGTATTTAGAAAACCTTTTCCCATTGTTTGAGAAGCGTCAACCGCATTTGGATGAACTTTAAGTATTCCTGATCGCAGGGCTGCATTACCAACTGCTAAAAATCTAGTTGTGTAAGCAAAAATTAATACTAAGAAACCACCTGCAGCATAACCCATTTCAATATTAGTTATTGAATTTAACCATCCAAAAAAGATAACAATGCCAACTGCAAGTATAGTACCTGGTAAAGCATAACCACATGAAGCTACAAAAATTAATCCTTTTTGAAAAGTATTTGATTTATAGTTTGATACAATAATTAGAATTATAGAGACTAGCATGACAGTAGCAGCTCCTGCAAGTGCAAGTGATATACTTGTTGTTGCAGCAAATATAACTTCACTAAAATTAATTATAGAAAAACCACTTAAAACGAAATTTAAAAGAATGAGCACAGGAATTACAAATCCAAGAGTAATTGGGGTCAAACAAATTAAAAAACAAAGTAACTTTCCAGAAAATGAAATTGTTTCTGACTCAAGCATATTTTGACCACTACTTTTTTCAAAATACCTTTGTCTACGTCTTGCTAAATATTCAATAGTTAAAAGGACAACAACAAAAATAAATAAAACTGAAGATATTTGTGCCGCACCTGATAGACTGTTCATTCCCAACCAAACATTAAATACACCAAGGGTTAGAGTTTCTAGAGCAAAGTATTCAACTGTTCCAAAATCAGAAATTGTTTCCATTAATACAAGTGCTAAGCCAGCAAATATTCCTGGTCTTGCAAG
Organism: uncultured Alphaproteobacteria bacterium; assembly: GCA_902517315.1. The sequence goes on along the minus strand of CABYBP010000008.1, from coordinate 29,897 downwards.
TGGCAGGGCCACAGAGAAAAAACTGCTTCGTCCATAAATTAAACTTGTTTGATAAAAAGATAAGGGCACAGTTAAAAAAGATGCTCTAGTCATCATGTAAATATATGGATAAAGAACACATGACATAACTAAAATAGCTCCGCCCATTGATCGTATTTCTGGGAACCAATAATCGTCAACACTATTCCAGTTAAAAATTTCCCTTAGTAGTTTTTGTAATGGACCAGCGTATTCTAAAAAATCAGTGTATGTATAAGCAATGATATATGCAGGTACTGCAGCGGGTAATAATAGTGCCCACTCAAAAAAATTTTTACCTATAAAGTTATATCTTGTAACTACCCATGCTGAAGAAACACCAAAGATCATACTTAGTATACCTACCCCGATCATGAGAACAATTGTGTTGTAAACATATCTTGGTAGAACGGTTGAGAATAAATGTGGCCATAGACTGGTATCTCCTAAAAATGCGGAGTAAAAAATAGCAACTATTGGACAAATTATAAAAAGAGCAAGAAAAGTTGCTAATGTAGATGAGCTATTCCAATTATACAAATTCACTTGGTTATAAACTACCAGCCAACCCGATCAATTATCATTTGGGCATTAGGAGCAAGTTCTGCTATTTTTATTATTGGAAGTGTATCCTCTCTAAAGCTACCCCAGCTTTGTAATTCTTCTCCAGGCTCAATTTTTAGATTTGCTGGGTACTCAAAATTTATTTCTCCATAAAGTTTTTGTGCTTTTTCACTTGTTAAAAACTCCAGTAACTTCTGAGCTTCTTCTTTGTTACTAGAATACTTAGCTACACCTCCACCTGAAATATTTACATGAGCTCCTCTTTCACCCTCAGCTTGATTAGGAAAAACTAATCTCACAGTTTCAGCCCATTTTCTTTGTTCAGGGTCTTCTGAGAATTTCAGTTTTCCATAATAATAATTATTTATAAGAGCAAGTTCACACTCCCCTTCATGAATTGCTTTAACCTGTGCTCTGTCATTGCCTTGTGGTCTTTTAGCAAAATTAGCCACCATAGCCTTAGCCCATTTTTCTGCTTCTTCTTCGCCAAGCGCTGCTAAAACTGATGCCATTATTCCACGGTTATAAACGTGACTTCCAGGTCTTGAGCAAATTTTTCCCTTCCACTTGGGGTCCGCCAAATCTTCAATTCTAGTTATTTCACCTTCTGCAATCTTCTCTTTGTGAACTACAATAACTCTAGCTCTTTTGGAAAGACCAAACCATGTATTGTCAGGGCTCCTCAGGTAATTAGGAATATTATTTTGCAACTGTTTTGAATCTAATGGAGAGAGTAAATCAAGATCATCATAAATATACAGTCTTCCTATATCTACTGTAAGAATAACATCTGCTGGACTATTTTCTCCCTCAGCCTTCAGTCTCTGGGCTAAGCCTTTTTTAGAATAAACAACATTCGTTTTAATGCCAGTTTCCTCAGTAAATAATTCTAGAAACGGGTTAATTAAGAATGGCTGTCTATGTGAATAAATATTTATCTCTTTTGCATTTAAATACGGAGTAAAAATAAATATAAAAAATAAAAATACAAAATGTAATAAATTAGTTTTCATTTAACGATCTCCTTTTCAGATTAATTGAGCTAAATTTAAGTTTTATTTTTAAAAACTTTCTTAAAAAATAATTTTTAATTTCAATAAATGGACTTATGTATAAATCTTTTAAATTATGACTTTCATCTTTTTGGTTCTTTTCAATTCCAAGTTCTAAAGTTTCAAATTCAACTGAATGATGAAGTGATCTAAATAGATAATCCCAAATAGCTAAAGCTGCTCCAAAGTTCTTATCATGGTGTTCTCTTGCTATAGAGTGATGTAATTGATGTTGGGCTGGAGAAATGAATATATACTCTACCCATCTCCAATATCTAATTCCTACGTGTGAGTGTCGTAAATTTGATCCTAGAATATTAAAAATAAATACAAAAATGTTTACTCCAAGAACTGTATATAAGCTTACTGAATCACCAAATAAAAAAATAAAAGAAGAAATACTTATTGCTTGTGTGATTGAACTTCTAAGAGAGAAAATTATTCCCTCTAAAGGATGAGTTCTAAAAACAGTCATTGGTGTTAAAACGGTAGCAGAATGGTGCACTTTATGAAGTGACCATAAAATTGGCCATTTGTGCATAAACCTATGAACTATATATTTGCTAAAATCATCAATAGTAAATTGAAAAGTAGTGAAAGCAATTATCACAAGAATTGGAAGGGTTTCTTTAAACATTCCAACACTTAACCAATCAATGGTGTGAAAATAAAAGTAAAGTGCTGTGGCAATTGTTAATTGAGTAATTAAAAATGGTGAAATAGTCATCATTATTAATTGATTAATAAGAAAAACTTTGTAGTCGGATTTTGCTGACTTAGAAAAAAATATTTTTTTATCAAAAATTTTCTTAAATGCTGCAAAAAGAGAATATTTTCTTAATAAGATAAACCATAGAAATGCAATTAATATTGAAATACCAATGTAAGCTACAAAGACTCTTTTTTTTGGATCAATAAATTGATTACCAATATTAGATATATATTCTGTTAAAATTTCCATCCCAGTTCAGCAGTGTGGCTTTATATAAAGCCACACTATAATATTGAATTAATCGTTTTCAGCTGAGTCAGAACTTCCCATAGAGCTGGCAAGTTCTTCCATAGCAGCTAATTGATCATTATTTCTTGCAGTAACCCCAAATTCATCAACCATCAGTTTTTGAATTTTAATCATGTGCATTTTAAATTCTCCCCAATCCTGAGCTTGATCTTTAATGAAGTTACCATTTGAATCAACTCCAACAACTTGAGAAGCATTTAATAGAACTGGTCCAAAACCCATCATTCTATTCATCTTTTCTGCAGTTTCACCCAAATCTTCTGGTCCACATTGAAGAGCTAAAGCAAACCCTTTGAGTTCACCCCAGTGTTTAGCATACTTTCTAAATGCTTCTTCGGTATCACCATTGGCATCCATAATTGTTTCAAGTGCAACAATATCTTTATAGGTAGAACCAGCATACTTGAACACAGACTCAGCAATAACTTTTTGCCAATTTTCTCTAATAGTATCTCTAGCTTCTAACATATCTGTTCTTTCAGAAAAGTTGAGGTTTCTTCCACCAGCGTCTCTAATAACTTTTCTACCATCAATAAATGCTTGGTTAATAGTAGCTAGATAATTAGTCTTACCACCTTTGTCATAGCTTGATGCATAGTAAGCATGTGCGAACAACATTTCAGAATATAAATCTACAACGCCATCACCATTATAATCAGCAGCAGCTAAATCTTTCATCTTAGCAACATTATAATTTTGTTCTGCTGTTAATGTTAAAGAGTGGGCTGCAGCACCCCAGTATCCAAATGCTTCGTCCCAACTATGTTCTTTACCAGTATAATAAGCGCCTTCTTTATAAGGCTTACGGTTTTCTTTTTGACCAATTTCCATTTTACTTCCAAGATAACTATTTACGGCTTGGTTATAAAAAACTGCGCCCATAGCGAACTTAGATATTAATTGAGTGTAATCGAATCCTGTAGCAGGATCAAAATCACTACCAATTTCACTAGCTTTCTGCATCATGTGCTCAAGAGCTTCAGGTCCAGATAGTCCGCCCCAACCTGGAATAGCGCCTTTGTACATTTTGCCAGATAAGTTTCCACTACCAATCTCTGAAACCATAGTTTGCATTACTGGGAAACCATCTTTTGATTTTGGAGCAATAATCTCTAAACCATCTTCCCCATTATAATATGCCATCATTTTATCGAGATCACCAGTTTTGACAAGTTTCTTCAAACTATCATGTAAGACTTGTCTAGCCATTTGACCTGTATATTTTACTGAGTTTGTTTTATCGCCATCATAACCTTTTAATGTAATAGGGTAAGGTCCATAAACTTCTGGACCATGACCATCGGCAAAAGATTTAGAAAAGCTGAAAGAAAAAACTAAAGCAGTAGCTATGAGTAATATTTTTTTCATATATATTTTCCTTAATTGTAAATTTTTTCTTAGTTTAAAAGGTGTGGAGATGAGTTGAAACTCGTTTGGTTAAGATGCGCCTTTACCTTTAAAAAAGATTTCTCATCTCCACGTCCTATTACTAAGGATCTGAGGATCTTTTATAATAATTAAAAAAAAAAAATTTTTTTATTTTATTTTACCCGCTTTTAAAGGCTATTTTTAATGTTTTTAGAGTTATTCTAATTTAAAGATTTTTTAAATAGGTGGTTAGTAATCGTAATATTAAATGTGAGTTATAATGTTATAAAAACTAACCACCATGGAACGGAAGTAGATTTTTTAATATGTTAATATTAATATTTGTGTAAAAAAAAATTAATTTGATATCATAAAATAGATATTTGAGAGTTTTAGAACTATTCTAATTAAAAGTAATAGATGTTAATTCTAGGTGGGGCCTCAAAGGGCCCCTATCCAAGACTATTTTATAGAAATAAGTCTAGCTTTCTTTTCTTCTGGTACAATTCTCTCAAGATCAATTGTTAAAAGTCCATTAATTAATTCAGCATCCTTAACTTTGATGTCTTCTGAAATAGTGAACGATCTTTCAAACTGTCTGGTTGAGATTCCTTTATGAATTACTCCATTGCCATTATCATTAACCACTTTTTCTTTTGGTTTATTTCTAACAGTAAGATTATTTTCTTTTAATTCAATCTCAATGTCTTCTTTACTATATCCAGCAAGAGCAACTTCAATTTTGTAATTGTGATCATCAACTCTATGAATATTGTAAGGTGGATAGTTTGTATTGTAACGTTCAGTGGATTCTAACATTCTATCAAATTCATCGAAAATCGAATCAAATCCAACAGAAAATGGTCTTAGAGAATTCCAAACGGATAGGTTTCTAGTCATAATAACTCCTTTATAAGCAAGTATTAATGTCGGCACCCACAATGGCATACTGACAATAATGATGTGGGGATGATTATGATTAATTCAAGTATGTAATTATTTTTTTCTTATAAAGGATAAGCCATCTGATAGTGGTAAAAGAGAAAAGTCTACACGAGAATCATTTTGGATTTTTGTATTTAAATCTCTTATGGTATTTGTTTGAGAGTCATTTTTTTTCTCATCAGCAACATCACCATGCCAAAGCATGTTATCAATAATTATAATGCCATTTGATGGAACAAGATTTAAAGATAATTCATAATAATTAGAATAATTATTTTTATCAGCATCTATGAAGATAAAATCATAAGAATGTTGGCGATCTATCATACTTTGCATTATTTCAACCCCATCACCGATAATAGATTCGATCTTTGAACTCATATTATCTAGATCCCAATATTTTTTAGCTAATGATAGAAATTCGTCTGAATTATCAATTGTTGTAATTTTTCCTTCTGCTGACAAACCTCTTGCAATAAATAAAGTGCTCATGCCAGTAAATCTTCCAACTTCTAGACAAGATTTTGCTTTCGATAATTTTGTGATTATTTCTAAAAACTGGCCTTGTTCTTTTGCAATTTGCATTTGAGATACGCTGCCAAGCTTAAATGTTTCATCTGCCAGATCGTCAATTATTTTATCTTTTCTATAACCTACATTCTGTAGATATTTTACTAAGCTTTCATCTATTTTAGTTTGTGTACTCATTAATTAATGTACTCATAAACTTGTGGTAATTTTTTTATTTCTTTCTCTGAAATTATAAAACAATCTTTTATTCTTTCTTCCAATTCTTTTGAATCATCTTCTGTGTTTGAGTGTAATTGCAATAATGGTTTCGTTCTATCAATTTTTTCACCAACAGAAATAACTCTATCATATCCTACAACATAATTTATTTTATCAGAAACTTGTTTACGTCCCCCGCCAAGCTCTATTAAAATTAAACCTAATTCTCTTGTATGAATTTTTTCGATCCAACCTTCTTTATCAGAAAAAATATCTCTAGCTGTTGACTCATTATTCAAATCTGTTTCATAAGTTGATAAAATATTTTTTGGTCCTCCCAAAGCTGAAGTCATCTTTTCAAATTTTTCTGCTGCTGCTCCATTTGAAAGAACCTCTTCAATTTTTTTAAGGGCATCTTCTTTAGAAATTTTATGGATCATCATTAAAAGTGAGGAGATTAATTCATTCGTGATTTTTTCTAAGCGATAATCTTTAATTTCATTTTTTAAATACTTTATACACTCTAACATTTCTAAAGTATGACCTGCGCTTTTTCCTAAGACTTGATTCATATCTGTAATTATAGCTTCGCATTTAAGCCCGGCTCCCTTTGCAACACTAACTAAAGATTGTGATAATTCTCTTGATATCTCTATAGTACTATTAAAAGATCCGTTCCCAACTTTTACATCGAGAATAAGTGACTTGAGCCCAGAGGCAATTTTCTTAGATAAAATGGAGGAGGTAATTAATGGTAATGATTCCACTGTTCCAACAATATCTCTTATGGAGTAAAGTTTTTTATCAGCAGGTGCTAAGTTTGATGTTTGACCAATTATGGCACAACCAACTTCTTTAACTACTTTCTTAAACATATCTAAATTAGGTTGTGTATTATAACCTGGGATTGAATCGAATTTATCTAATGTTCCGCCTGTATGACCTAGTCCTCTTCCAGAAATCATAGGAACATATAAACCGCATGCAGCTAATATTGGTGCTAATACAATACTAGTTTTGTCACCAACTCCACCAGTTGAATGTTTATCACAAACAAGTTCACTATTAACCGTGTCTGACCAATTTATTGTATCACCTGAGTTTGTCATTGCTTCGGTTAAATAAACTGTCTCTTCTGGAATCATGCCATTAGAAAATATGGCCATACTCATTGCAGCAATTTGAGGATCAGAAAAAGATCCGTCTGTTAAACCCTTTACAAATTCATTAATTTCTTCTTTTGATAGAGGTTTTTTATCTCTTTTTTTTCTAATTATTTCTTGAGGAATCATCGAATTGAACTTCGCGTATAAACTGTTTAATTAAATTTAATACATTGTTCTCTGCTAAGCTTGCGTTTTCTAAAGTTTCTTGATGACTGAGTTTTGTTTTATTCATTCCTGCAGCTAAGTTTGTAATTACACTTATTCCAATTACAGGTAAGCTACAATGATTTGCAACTAATACCTCTGGTACTGTTGACATTCCAACGGCATTTCCACCAATTACTTTTAAGGCATTGATTTCAGCTGGTGTTTCAAAGTTAGGGCCTGAATACATGCAATAAATTCCTTCATATAATTTTTGATTCGTTTTTTTAGCTATATCAATTAATTGTTCTCTATAAAATTTATGGTATCCATCACTCATATCATGAAAGCGTGGGCCGTAACTTTCTGCATTGGCACCAATAAGTGGATTAAATCCACTCCAATTGATATGATCCTTAATTGCCATTAAACTACCTGCTGGCATATTCTCATCAAGACTTCCAGCAGCATTAGTTACAATTAAAAGTTTAGATCCAATATCTTTTAAAACACGTATTGGGGCTGCTAAACTTTGTGGGTTATGTCCTTCATAAATATGTGATCTACCATACATACAAACGACATTTAAATTATTAATTTTTCCTAAAACTAACTTTCCAGCGTGTCCTTTTACAGTTGGTTGAGGAAAATCTTCTAATTCCTCATATGATACTGATTCTATAATATCTTGATCATCAAAAAAATTTGTTAACCCACTTCCTAAAATTACAGCTACATCTGGTGAATTGTTATTTGTTATTTCTAAAAATTTTTTAGATGATGGAAACATTAAAGATTTTCTGGACCAAAAGAATCCGGAAGCAATTCTTCAAGAGTTGAAGTTTTCATATGCCCTTTTTTACTACACATATGGATTTTAGTATCTAATGATGCAAATTCTCTTAATCGCTGTCTGCATCCTCCACAAGGTGAGCATAATAAATCTCCAGAACCGATAACCACGACTTCTAAAATTTTTTTACTTCCATGTGAAATCATATTGCCAATTGCAGTTGCTTCGGCACACTGTGATTGAGGGTATGCCGCATTTTCTACATTACACCCTGAAATAATTTGGTTATCTTCAGTAAGAAAAGCTGCACCTACCTTAAAATTTGAATAGGGAACATGGGCTTGTTCTCTAACTTTTTTTGCAGCCTCAAACAGATTATCAAAATTTTCTGAAACCATATTCTTTTTTAACATGAAATTACTAAAAAAATTATTTATTTCTAAATCTTAAACAATTCTTGAGACAAATCAGGAAGTTCATCTCCCCAAAAAACTTCTTTACGCAAAAATTCTGGATCTTGGTTAAAGCAAACAGACATTGCTGAATTATAAACAGCTCTTGAGTCAATTGTGGAGTTTAGATCTCTTCCTTCAAATAATTCTTTCTTTTTCAGTCCAGGCCATTCTGTATAAACTTGAGATTTTTTTAGTAAGCCGCCAGCCATTAGTATTGCACTTCCATATCCATGTTCAGTACCATAGCCTCCATTTTGTTTTATAGTTCGACCAAATTCTGTTAAAGTTAAAATTAGAGTATTATCAAACGCTTGGCCCAGATTTTCATACAAAATTGTAACAATTTTATTTACCTCTTCAAGTTCATCGGCATGAGCTCCATCAACGCCTCCTTGCGCAGCATGAGTATCAAAACCATCTAAATCGAATACAGCAACTCTAGGACCACTTTGATCTTTTAATTGTTTGGCAGCTTCAAGGGCAAGTTTTTTTCTATCGTCAGAGTCAGTAGCTATTTGCATGGACAATGGTCTTTGTCTAATTGTATCAAGTGTCGATTTAATTAGCTCATTATGCTCACCCTTAAATTCATTATAAATTTGATCTATTAAATTCGTTTCAACAAAATCTGGTGATGGAAAAAAATTATTATTTTGTGGCACACCTCTTAATAAAAGTGGCATTGGTAATGATATAGCCAAACCTTTTCCTATAATATTTGAAGCTAGTAACCCCCTACCAAGCCATCCGGTTTTTTCTTTGTATGGAATGTGAGCTCCTGTTTCCATCAAATTTTGACCATCAAAATGAGATCTACCTGTGTAGGGAATATTCGTTGCATGTACAAATGCTGCTTGATTAGTTTGCCAGAGCTTATGAAAAATTTCTAATTTAGGGTGAAGGCCAAAATCACTATTCAAACTAAGAACATCTTCCAAAATAAGTTTTTTTCTTAATTTTTTTAGACGTTTATCTCCAATAACAGGAACAGCTGTTAAACCATCCATCCCTCCACGAAGTGATATAATGATTAGATTTTTTTTCTGCATTGAAGCAAAACTAATTTTTGGAAAAAATCCTGAAAGAAATAGTGTTGTTGATCCTCCAATTAAAAAATTTCTTCTTGTGCAATTCATACTTTTAATACTCCAGGTAAATTACAAATGACTCCATACTTTTGACCTAAATCATAATCTAATGTTCCAAATCTAAAATTTTCAATAAGTGATGCCATATTTTCGTAATCTTCAAAATTATTTTTAAGACAAGCTAAAATAAAATCATGGGATCTGTTTCCAGATTTAACAAGCATTGGAAGCTCAACGGAAGAGAACCAAAAGCGACGTAATAATAATTCTGGTGATACCCAATCTACCTCAAAATCACTCCAACCATTTGGTTGTTTTGCACGATAAGGTGAATGACCAATTTCTCTAAGTATCCATGATAGTTGTCTTTGTCTTCTATTTGGCTTTGAGCTGAAAGAATAATTCATTTTTTCAGAAGAAAGAGGAATATTTAAATCAAACATTCTAGATAATTGCATCAACCATATTTCTGGTGGATGAAATTTATGTGTACTCTCATTATGTTTGTAAGCTTGCGTAATAACTGCTTTGTGAATTTCAATTAGACTTCCATTGGATTTGTTCCATGCTTCTATTACTGGATTAATCATTTCTTCAGTTGGTTCATCTGTAATAAAATGCCTACATAGTTTTGTTGAAACAAATTTGATACAGATTGGATGTGTTGCCAAATCATGAATTACTTTTGCAAGTTCTCTTTTTGCATCATTTTTATATTTAACTCCTAAAACTATTTTATCTCCTTTTTGATGCATTTCTTGATCAAACCATATATCTCCTGTCTCTAAATTTTTTCTATCCCATTTGTGTGCCCAACCTGTCATAATATAGGCTAACTGAATAACATCATCCTGAGTATATCCAGCATTTGGTGAAACAGTATGTAATTCTAGTAGTTCTCTTGCATGATTTTCATTTATAGTTTCTCGCCACTCCATTCCTTTTTTAGAATTGGGACCAAAAGATTCTGAGTTATCAAGATGATGAATCATACACCATGAAGTAGTAACTGACTGAACCATCTCTTCAAAAGTTTTAACCATATTAGGTCTTATAATTTCACGTTGATATGGCCCAGTGCTAAACTCTGCCAAAAAATCTTTTTCACTTATTGCAAAATGATTTCCCCAAAAAAGCCAAAAACGTTCAAAAACAGGCTGTTTGGAATACTTAATTTGATAATGACGAATAGCATGTTCGTTTAATTCAAAATACCTTTCACCAGTTTTTATTCTTAATTCATCTTTTGCTTTTTTATAGGCATGTTTGTCATTTTTAAATTTTTTTCTTAAAACTTCTCTATCTCCGTATACCCACTCACCATATTTTTTTCTTAATTCTTTTTCTGTTGGAATTGTTCCAGGCCATAAGAGATTGGGTATAATATCTAGTTGATTTAGTGCCCAATTAAGCGGGTCTTTATCTGGTTTATCATTTGATGATAAACCAAACGCTACTCGTCTATAAAATTTTAATGACATATTTAAAAAAAAATAGTTTACATATATTTATAATATTTAAAAATAAAATTTAATGAAAAAAATACCCTTAAAGATTTGTGGCATAACAAATGTAAAATCAGTTGAAGTTGCATATAAAAATAAAATAAAATCATTAGGTTTTGCAAGCAAAAGTTTGAATGGACCAAACACAGCTAGTGATAAAAAGATTCAATCATTAATTAAAGAGTGTAAAAATTATAAAATAGAATCAGTTCTTTTGACTCGGTATGTGTCATTAGATAAAATAATTGAACAAATAGATTTCACAAAACCAAAGACAATTTCATGTTCGTATCACTTTTCAAAAAAGGATTTATTAAGAATTAAAAATATATTTAAAAGATTAAAAATTGGGATTGCTATTAATCCTGAAAATTTTAATAAAAATTATATTGAGTCAATTAAAAAAATTGTTGATGTGGTTTATTTTGATATGAATGTTTATAGAAAAAAAAGTATTAAAAAATACTCATTGAAGAAAAGTATTAAACAAATAGAATTTATTAAAAATAAAAATATTCCTGTTTATATTGGTGGCGGTATAGATAAGAAAAATGTTTCGAATATTCTTAAACAAACTTCACCTTTTGGTTTAGATATTTCAAGAGGTTTAAAAAATAACCGTAATTTAATATCTCAAGAAAAGCTTAAAGATTTGTTAAATCAAATTTCTATAGGATAATTTTTTAATAATATATTTATTTGTTAATTCTTTATATAATTGATTGATAGATTTTTTTTCAACTGGATGGATAAGAAAGGGTTTAATATCTAATATAGGATATAGAACAAAATCTCTTTCTTTGGCTCTTGGATGTGGAATAATTAGATTGTTGTAATGATACTTACTAATTCCAAAAAAAATTATATCAATATCGATACTTCTTGGTCCGTTAACTATTCTTTTATTTTTTTTTAATTTTCTTTCAATGTTCTGAATAGAATTGATTAATTGAAGAGGCTGATGATTTGTTTTTAAGATAATTGCACTATTGTAAAAGTTTGACTGATATTTATATCCATATGGTGCAGATATATAAATATTAGCAAACTTACTTATGTGCCCAATTTTATTTAACTCTTTTACTGCACTACGTAAATTAAGTATTGAATTACCTACATTTGACCCAAGGGCTATGATAGTTTCAGTTTGAAACACTTACTGATTCTGCTCCATATTTTTTGGCAACAGCTGTTTTATTTATCTTTATTTTTATATTTTTGATCTTAAATTTTTTTTCAAGCACCTTCAATGTTTTAGAAATTAAATGTTCAAGAGTGTGTGACTTTGATTCTTTAATATAAGTCTTAAGAAATTTTGTAATGGAAGAATAATCTTTAACATTATTGATATTATTTAAATTTGAGGAATCTTTTACTTTATATTCAAAGGATAGAGTAACTTTGAGAAGTTGCTTTTTCTTTCTTTCAAGTTCTGTGATGCCTAAATTTGCACTAATTGATAAGTTTTTTATTTCTACTTTAAACATAATTTTTTAAAAATTTTTAATGACTGTGAAGTTTCTTTAACATCATGCACCCTAAATATATCAACACCTTTTTGATAACAATATAAAGCGGAAGCAATAGAGCCTCCTAATCTTTCATCAGCATTGCTTTGATCAATTAGATTTATCCAACTTTTTCTTGAAGAGCCTAGCAGCAATCCATAACCTTTAAACTTAAACTGTTCCATTTTTTGCATGATCTCGATATTTTGATTTAAATTTTTACCGAAACCTATTCCAGGATCAAACCATACTTTAGTTGTAGGTATTTTTAATTTTTCTAGTTGTTTAATTTTTTTTAAAAATATTTTCTTAATATCTTGTACTACATTTTTGTAAGAATTAATTTTAGATTGCATTGTCTTAGGTGGAGCAGGTGTATGCATTAAGATTAAACCTGTTTTGAATTTTTTAGATAAATGAAATAAATCCTCAGAACCGCCAAACACGTCATTAATTATATGAACGCCCATACTTAATGCATATTCTTGTGTCTCAATTTTATTAGTATCAACTGAGATAATAAATTTGTTTTTTGGTAATTTTTTTAATATAGGATTTAACCTTTTAACTTCTTCCTTATGGGTAAGAGGTTCAGAGCCAGGCCTCGTACTTTCTGCTCCAATATCAATGATATCTGCTCCATTTTCTGTCATTTTCTTGATATTATTTAGAGCATCCTTTGTCTTAAAACTTTTTCCACCATCACTAAAAGAGTCGGGCGTAACATTGCATATGCCCATTACTGTTGGTTTATTAAATTTAAAATTATGTTTGCCCAATTTCATTTTATAAAACTTTTGAATATTCTTTTAATATAGACTTGTACATCTTAAGAGAAGATCTGTACCAATTTAATTGATCAATAGAAGAAATACTTACAACTCCCTTGCCAGATCCAACCAAAAGTATTTCACTGAATTCATGTAAATTAGATATTAGAATATCTATTTTTTTAATCTTGTATGGAATTGTTTTTGTTAAATATGATAAGGTTATTCCAAAGTAATATGAATTCTTCGGAATAAATAATTGATTATTTTTTACAAAAATTAAGTTTGTGGTCGACCCCTCTAAAATCTTACTTTTATTATAAAAAAGAATTTCTTCTTTTTGTAAATTAATTTTTTTTTGTAAAGAAAGTATTTTTTTATATTGTAAGTTTTTAAAAGAAGGTAAGGTTCTTTGGTATCTATAGATATGAGCAGTAAAATTTTTTTCTTCTTTATTCCTTTTTCGCAAAGATAAAGAAATTAATTTTTTTGTAACTGCCACTCTTAATAAGTGATCATAGTTTTTAATTTTAGAATTAGTATGTATAAAATTAATAAGAAATTGTTTTGAAACTTTAAAACTAATACCAAAGAAATTTGAATCTTTGTTAAGTTTTTTTAAATGTTGATCTATTAAAACTAAGTTTGGTTTATTTCCTGAAATCCTTATAGTTGTAAAAACACCATTATACCCCCAAAGAAAATTAAACTTTACATTTTTTAAATCTTTAACGTGATATGATTTTTTTAATAAGATATTTTCCATTTGGAGTTAAAAAAGAGTCTGGGTGAAACTGAAATCCATATACTTGATTCATATCATCTTCAATTGCCATTGCCACGTTTGTTTTTGCACAACGCATTGTAATTATCATTGATTTTGAAATAAATGGCTCTTCTAATTTAAGTGAATGATATCTGCCGCCAAGGAGATCGACATTTTTTTTAAAAATTGATTTGTCACTTATAATTTTTATACGACTTTGATAACCATGTAAGATATTTTTTTGTTGAACTATTTTACCTCCTTCAGAGTGCACTATGTGTTGGAAACCTAAGCAGATTCCGAGAATTTTTTTCTTTCCCTTATATTTTTTATAAACCTCTGAAGTTAAAGGATAATCTTTAGGCTCACCAGGCCCAGGTGAAAGAACTATTGTTGAAGCTTTACGAAGTTTTTTATAATTAATTTCATAGTAATTAGATACTATAGTTGGCTCTATACTATCTAATAAGTGAGCAAGATTGTATGTAAATGAGTCTTCGTGATCGATTAAATAAATCATTAAATAAACAAATCTAATAGAGATTTGGCCTTTATATAGTTTTCATTATATTCTTTTTTTGCAGTACTTCCCAATATTACTCCACTAGCGACAGATAATTCAATAGCATTTTTAAAATTAAGTAGTGTCCTTATCATTATATTAAAACGCATATCTCCATTCGAATGTATGATCCCAAAACTGCCAGTATAAATATTTCTATCAGATTTCTCTTTTTGATTTAAAAGTTGAATAGTGCTTATTTTTGGACAACCAATTACTGATCCACCAGGCATTAACGATGAGATTATTTCATGATTAGTTATTTTGTTTTTCAAAACACCTTTGATTGTTGTAACGTAATGGAAGAGATCTCTATATTCTTCAACTGTTTTTAATTTATCTATTTTTACTGAACCAGTTTTACAAATTTTTGAAAGATCGTTTCTTTCCATGTCCACTATCATATTGTGTTCTTTAGTTTCTTTTTCATTTCTTCTAAAAAAAGCTAATGCTTTATTGTGATTTATTTTTTTCGTTTTTCTTAAAGTACCTGCAATAGGTTTAGTTTTTATCAGATCTCCTTTTTTTAATAACAGTGTTTCAGGTGAGCAACTAATGATACTATAACCTTTATCTCTAATTAGAAAACTTTCAGGGGACTGATTTATTTGCATTAATTTCCAGAAAAGATCTATCGCGTTTATATTGCCTTTTTTTGAGTAAGTCTGAGCAATTTTTATTTGATAAGTCTTCCCTTGCTTAATATTTTTTGAGAAATCATCAAATAGTTTAGAGTACTGTTGTAGAGTTAAATTTAAATTAAAATTCTTATTTAATTTCGAGTATTTTTTTGTATTAGTTTTAATATTTCGAAAATTGGTTTTGGTACTTTTAATTATAATTTTTTTACCAATACTAATTTTTGTTTTAGGTTTATAAAAAAGTCCACTATAAAAATTTGTAGTTTTTTGTTTTGGGAGTTTTATTCCAATATTATCACAAAGTAGTTTGTATCCAAAAAAACCTATGTAACAATTTAAACCGTCAATACTTGAGCTCTTTTCTTTAGATTGTATATTTAAAAATTTTTTTATATTTTTTTTATCTACAATTATTTTTTTAGAAAAATCGGTATATACGTCAAAGCCATTATCATTTTTGTAAATAATAATAGACTTATCAGATTGATATAATTTATCTAAATATTCGTTATTGTTCAGCACTGGATTCTATTATAATTAGGATACTTATATGAAAACTATTTTAACTAAAATATTCTTTTTTTGCTTATCCGTCACATGGTCATCTTATCTTTATGGCCATGGAACAATAATTTTTCCCAATATTGAACATGGCGAGGGATATATAGATGTTAAAATATATGACTCCAAAGAGAGTTTTTTAGATGAGGAATTAGCTATTGAGAGTGTGAGAAAAAGAGTTCAAAAAGGTAGGGTTTTGGTCCCTTTAAGCAAAATACATGAAGGAAAAATTGCAATAGTTGCCTATCATGATGAAGATTCTAATGGAGAATTAAAGACAGGTTTATTCTGGCGACCAAAAGAGGGTTTTGCTTTTAGCAATAATTATCAGCCTAAAGGTCCTCCATCTTTTGAAAAAGCGGCAATCATTTTAGTTCACGGCGAACCCGTGGTAATAGAACTTAATTATTAAAAAAAATATTGATGTCATTACAATTACAAAACACACTAAGTGGTAAAAAAGAATTTTTTAAACCAGTTAATCCTGATCATGTAAGAATTTATGCATGTGGGCCAACTGTTTATAATTTTGCACATATTGGAAATGCAAGAATGGCAGTGGTTAACGATTTATTAGTTCGTGTTTTAAAAACCCAGTATAAGAAAGTAACATATGTATCTAACATCACCGATATTGATGATAAAATTATAGATGCTTCTAAGGAATCTGGTGAGGACATCAGTGTTATTACATCAAAATATACTGAGATATACAATAATGATATGAGTGCCCTTGGTGTAAACCTTCCTGATATTCAACCAAGAGCAACTGATCATATAAAAGAAATGATTGAGTTAATAAAAAAATTAATTGAGGAAGAGAAAGCTTATGAAAAAGAAGGGCATGTTTTATTCCATGTACCAGCTTTTGAGAATTATGGAATTCTTTCAAAAAGAAATAGAGATGAACAAATAGCTGGAAGTCGTGTTGAGGTTGCTCCTTTTAAAAAAGATCCAGCTGATTTTATTTTGTGGAAACCTTCCCCTTCTCCACTGCCAGGTTGGGATTCACCTTGGGGATTTGGAAGACCAGGATGGCATTTAGAATGTTCTGTAATGTCAGAAAAATCCCTGGGCCTACCTTTTGATATTCATAGTGGTGGTATAGATTTAGTATTTCCTCATCACGAAAATGAAATAGCTCAAACTTGTTCAATTTCTGAAAATAAACATCCTGAAGATTTTGCAACTTTTTGGTTTCACAATGGTTTTGTTAATGTTGAGGGTGAAAAAATGTCGAAATCGATTGGTAATATAAGACTAGTTCACGAACTTAATAAAAAATATAAAGGAGAAGTTTTACGACTAACATTATTATCAGCTCACTATAAACAGCCATTAAACTGGACTGAAGACATCATTGAACAAAATAATAAAATGATTGATAGACTTTATAGAGTTCTGTTAGAACTATCAGAAGTTGAGATAGACTCTAAGATACCTTCTGAGTTAATAATGGAATCAATTTTAGATGATTTAAACACGCCGAAAGTAATTGCAAAACTTAATGAGGAAGCAAATGATGTCTCATCTGCATCTGATGAAAGAAAAAGAGAAATCAAAAATAATCTCCTATCAGCTGGCAAAATATTAGGTATTCTTGAGAATGATCCAAGTAGTTGGTTGGGTTATAATCAAAAAAATACTGAAAATACTGAAGAAATTGAAAGGTTGATAAATGAACGCAATGAAGCTAGACGCAGTAAAAATTTTAATTTGGCAGATAGTATAAGGGACATATTAAAAGATAAAGGTATAGAAATAGAAGATACTGATAAAGGAACGATTTGGCGGAAATCTAGATGAGTGAAAAGATAATAATTACATTCCCAGATGGAAATAAAAAAGAAGTTGATAAAGGCATTAGTGGTCTAGATTTAGCTTCACAAATTTCTAAATCTCTTGCTAAAGAGTCAGTCGCTATAAAAATTAATAATGAAATAAAAGATATTAGTTTGCCTATTAATAGTGATGCGTCAGTAGCAATTTTAAAAAGAGATAGTGATGAAGCCCTTGAATTAATTCGGCATGACTGCGCTCATGTAATGGCAGAAGCTGTACAAGAATTATTCCCAGGAACACAAGTTACGATTGGTCCAGCTATTGAAAATGGTTTTTATTATGATTTTGCAAGAGATGAACCTTTTACTGTTGCTGATCTTCCAAAAATTGAAAAGAGAATGCAAGATATCATACAAAGAAATAAAAATTTTGTAAGAGAAGTATGGTCTAAAGAGGAATCAATAAAACATTTTAAAGATAAGGGTGAGGACTACAAAGTTGAATTAATAAATGATTTACCTAATAATGAGGAAATCAGTATTTACAAACAGGGTGACTGGTTAGACTTGTGCCGAGGCCCTCACATGGTTTCAACTAAACAAATTGGTAAAGCATTTAAATTAATGAAGGTTGCTGGTGCTTACTGGCGAGGTGATTCATCCAATGCAATGCTAACAAGAATTTATGGAACGGCATGGGCAACAGAAAAAGATCTTGAACAGCACCTTTTACAAATTGAGGAAGCAGAGAAAAGAGATCACCGAAAACTAGGACGAGAAATGGATTTATTTCATTTTCAGGAAGAGGCTCCTGGAGCGGTGTTTTGGCATCCTAAAGGTTGGACATTATTCCAATCCTTAATAAATTATATGCGAAAGAGACAAGATAATGCAGGTTATGTGGAAACTAATACACCAGACATGATGGATAAGTCTCTATGGGAGACCTCTGGTCACTGGGATAAATTTAGTGACATGATGTTTAGAACTGAAGCGAAAGACGATAAAATTTATGCAATCAAACCAATGAATTGTCCTGGTGCTGTAGAAATTTTTAAACAAGGATTAAAAAGTTATAGGGATCTACCATTTCTATTATCTGAGTTTGGAAAAGTACATCGTTATGAACCATCGGGTGCCCTTCATGGATTAATGCGAGTGAGAGCATTTACACAAGATGATGCACATATATTTTGTACAGAGGATCAAATTACACAAGAGAGTAAGACGGTATGTGATCTGATACTTAGTATCTATAAAGATTTCGGTTTTGATAATGTTAGAATTAAATTTTCTGATCGTCCTGAAAAACGCGTTGGAGATGATGCTGTTTGGGATAAAGCTGAGGCTGCATTAATGCAAGCTATGGAAGCAACAGGCCTTGAGTACTCACTTAACCCAGGAGAGGGAGCATTTTATGGTCCGAAATTAGAGTTTGTTTTACGAGATGCAATTGGTAGAGATTGGCAATGTGGAACACTGCAAGTAGATTTAAATTTACCTGGGAGATTGGGTGCTACTTATATTGGAGAGGATGGTAATAAAAAAATACCTGTTATGTTGCACAGAGCTCTATTTGGCTCTTTAGAGAGATTCACAGGTATTCTTATTGAACATTATGAGGGTCATCTCCCTTTTTGGCTGTCACCACTGCAAGCAGTAGTTGCTACAATTACATCTGCTACTGATGAGTATGCTAATGAAGTACTAAAAAAGTTAATATCAAAAGGAATTAGATCTAACATAGATACTCGCAATGAAAAAATTGGTTATAAAATACGTGAGCACAGTAATGGTAAAGTTCCAGCAATCATAGCTGTTGGAAAAAAAGAGGCTCAAGATAAAACAGTATCTGTTAGAAGAATTGGTTCTTCTGAAACAAAGACCTTTAAATTAGAAGATATTGTTACTAGTTTATCAGAAGAAGCAAAATCACCCATAGAATAAAATATGATTAATATGCAAGGAAAGTTTCCAGGTACAAGACTTAGGCGTAATCGAATGAAAGAATTTTCACGTCGTCTAGTTGCTGAAAATAATCTTAGTGTGAATGATTTAATTTTACCCTTGTTTGTATGTGAAGGAAATAATATTAATGATCCAATAAATTCAATGCCTGGAATTAGTAGATACTCTATTGATGGGCTATTAAGTAAAATAGAACAGGCTGTAAAACTTAGTATTCCAGCTGTTGCAATATTTCCTCAAATTGAAAGTAGTCTTAAAAATTCTGAAGGAAGCTTAGCTATAGATGAAAACAATCTGGTATGTAGATCAATTAAAAGTATCAAAAAAGATTTTCCAGATATTGGTATTGTATGTGATGTTGCGTTAGATCCTTTTACGGATCATGGTCATGATGGTTTAGTTATAAATGATAAAATAGATAATGATAAAACTTTGGAGGTCTTGGAACAACAAGCTCTAATCCAAGCGAATGCTGGTTGTGATGTAATAGCTCCATCGGATATGATGGACGGTAGAATTGGAAAAATAAGAAGTGTTTTAGATTCAAATAATTTAACAGATACACTTATACTTTCTTATGCTGCCAAGTATGCTTCAGGTTTTTATGGTCCTTTTAGAGATGCAATAGGTTCCGGCTCTAATCTTGGTAAAGAAGGTAAACTAACATATCAAATGGATCCTTCAAATAGTGATGAAGCCTTAAGAGAAGTTGCTTTAGATATTAATGAAGGTGCAGATATGGTTATGGTAAAGCCAGGGATGCCTTATCTTGATATTATTTCTAGAATAAAATCAGAATTTAAGGTTCCAACTTTTGCCTACCAAGTATCTGGTGAATATTCGATGATAAAAGAGTCAATTAATAGAGGCTGGCTTAATGAAAAAGTTATAATGGAATCTCTTTTATCTTTTAAAAGAGCTGGGGCAAATGGTATACTGACTTACTTCGCATTAGAAGCTGCTGAAAAATTAAAAAATGAATAACATTCAATTTGAAAAAAGAAAGTCTATAGAACAGGTGGAGGAGTCAAATGAACTTGCTCCAAAATTTGATTCAAATGGTCTGATACCAGTTGTAACAACAGATTTTTCATCTGGTGAATTACTTATGCAAGGTTATATGAATGAAGAAGCTTTTAAAAAAACTATAAGCTTGGGGGAAGCGGTTTATTTTTCTAGAAGTAGAAATATTCTTTGGCATAAGGGTAAAACAAGTGGATTAACTCAAAAAATAAAAGAAATAAGAATTGATGATGATCAAGATTGTGTTTGGTTAAGGGTTGATGTCAAAGGTGGTGCCAGCTGTCATGTAGGATATAGATCATGTTTTTATAGAAGCATTCCTTTTGATAGTTCTAGCTCTAAAATTATTCTTAAATTTGAAGAGAAAGAAAAAGTTTTTGATCCTGAAGAAGTATATAAAGATGCACCAAATCCTACTAAACTATAATGTCAGACAAATTAAAGTTTATTGAAACTAGCAAACTTCCCACAGACATGGGAGAATTTACCGTACATGCATTTACAGATGAAAATGAATCTAAAGATCATTTAGCAATATGCATGGGCGACTTGCTTACTGATGAGCCAGTTTTATCAAGAATTCATTCGCAGTGTATTACGGGTGAATCATTTTTTAGTATGAGATGTGATTGTAGATTCCAACTAACTGAATCATTAAAACAAATTGCCCAAAGTGGCAGAGGAGTAATTTTTTATCTTCAGCAAGAAGGAAGAGGTATTGGTCTTTCAAATAAAATTAAGGCATATAGCTTACAAGACAGAGGGCTAGATACAGTTGAAGCTAATCATCAATTAGGATTCAAAGATGATGAGAGAACTTATGAAAATATAGCTGGAATGGTAAAATATCTAGCAATTAAAAAATTGGACTTGATGACAAATAATCCAAAAAAAATAAAAGCACTTAAAGATATGGGTATTGAGGTAAATCAGAGAATTCCTCTTTTTTCCGATACTAATAAATATAATGAGAAATATATTTCTACAAAAAAAAGTAAACTTGGTCATTTAATTTAAGTGGAAGCAGATAGTTTAATCACTAAATTAAATATGATTAATCACCCTGAGGGTGGACATTATGCTGAAAACTTCAAGAATGATAATGTAAGTCAAATTTATTATTTATTAAAAAAAAATGAAAAATCTCATTGGCATCGACTAACTAAAAATGAAATATTGCATTTCTATTCAGGAAGTCCTCTAGAAGTTTTTACATCTAGTGACGGAGTTGATTATGAACTTTTCTCCTTAGGATTAGATGATAATTATATTTACACGGTACAATCAAATACGTGGTTTGCTATGCGATCTGCTGGATCTTACAGCTTAATTGGATGCACTGTCGCACCTGCTTTTGATTTTAATGATTTTGAGCTTGCCCCTGCGACGTGGAGACCTGAAAAATTCAAAATTGAGTTATAGTTTTCACTTTTCTTTAATTTAAATTCTTTATATATTAAGAATATATAACGGAGGTTCTAAATGGATGCAGAAAGTAAATGCCCAGTAATGCATGGAGCAATTACAAAAAATATGGGAGAAGGTACATCAAATCGTGAGTGGTGGCCAAATCAACTTAACTTAAACATACTTCATCAACATGATCGTAAGTCCGATCCCATGGAAGTAGGATTTAACTACCGTGAAGAATTCAAAAAGATAGATTACACTGCATTAAAAAAAGACCTCAATGATTTAATGACTGATTCACAAGATTGGTGGCCCGCTGATTATGGACACTACGGTGGTTTCTTTATTAGAATGACATGGCATGCTGCAGGGACATATAGAACTGGAGATGGTCGTGGTGGTGGCGGAACAGGCGCTCAACGTTTTGCTCCTTTAAATAGTTGGCCTGATAATGGTAATTTAGACAAAGCTAGAAGATTACTTTGGCCTATAAAGAAAAAGTATGGAAATAAAATTAGTTGGGCTGATTTGTTTATACTGACCGGTAATGTTGCTATTGAATCTATGGGTGGAAAAACTTTTGGATTTAGTGGTGGTAGACCTGACATCTGGGCGCCAGAAGAAGATATTTATTGGGGTGTAGAAGAAGAATGGCTTCAAAACAAAAGATACACAGGTGATAGAATTTTAGACAACCCGCTTGCAGCAGTTCAAATGGGATTAATTTATGTTAACCCTGAAGGACCAGATGGAAAAGCAGATCCACTTGCAAGTGCAAAAGACATTAGAGAAACTTTTGCAAGAATGGCAATGAATGATACTGAAACTGTGGCCTTAACCGCAGGAGGGCACACCTTTGGAAAAGCACATGGTGCAGGTGACCCAGCTTTAGTTGGAGTTGAACCAGAAGGTACACCGTTAGAACAAATGGGTTTAGGATGGAATAACTTACATGCTTCTGGTGTTGGAAGAGATGCAACAACAAGTGGTATTGAAGGTCCTTGGACCGCAAATCCTACACAATGGGATAATGGATATTTTGATTTACTTCTTGGCTATGAATGGAAGTTGGTAAAAAGTCCTGCAGGAGCTCAAATCTGGCATGCAATTGATCAAAAAGAAGAACATATGGCACCACAAGTTGATGATCCATCAATAAAAGTTCCAACTATGATGACGACTGCTGATATGGCAATGCGTGAAGATCCAGAATACAGAAAAGTTTCAGAAAAGTTTCATAAAGATCCAGAATATTTTGCTGATCAATTTGCAAGAGCTTGGTTTAAACTTCTTCATAGAGATATGGGACCAAAAACAAGATACATGGGACCTGAAGTTCCAGAAGAAGAATTAATTTGGCAAGACCCTGTACCTAAAGGTCACTCAAATTATGATGTTGAGGCTGTTAAAGCGAAAATTTTAAAAAGTGGTTTAACAACTAAAGAGATGGTTGAAACTGCTTGGGCAAGTGCTTCTACATTTAGAGGATCAGATATGAGAGGTGGAGCAAATGGTGCAAGAATTAGACTTGCTCCTCAAAAAGATTGGGAAGTGAATAAACCTGAACAATTAAATAAAGTTCTTGGTATTCTTGAGCCAATTGCAAAAGATACAGGAGCTTCAATAGCTGATGTGATTGTACTTGCGGGTAACATTGGTGTTGAACAAGCGTCAGGAATGGAAGTTCCTTTCACACCTGGTAGAGGTGACACCACTCAGGAGAAAACTGACATTGATTCTTTTGGTGTTCTTGAACCTGAAGCAGATGCATTTCGTAATTATTTAAAAATGAACTACGATGTTACAGCAGAAGAACTAATGCTAGATAAAGCACAACTGCTTGGGCTGACAGCACCTGAAATGACTGTGCTTATTGGAGGAATGAGATCAATGGGTATTAGTGCAGATCAGAGAGGATTATTTTCAGAAACTGGTGGTAAACTTACTAATGATTTCTTTGATAAACTTTTAGATATGGGTGTAAGCTGGAAACCAACTGGAAGTAACTCTTATGAAGCAACTGATAAAATTACAGGTGAAAAAGTAAGAACAGCATCTAGAGTAGATCTTGTATTTGGTTCTAACTCTCAATTAAGAGCTATAGCAGAACTTTATGCAAGTGATGATAGTGAAGAAAAAATGAAAAAAGACTTCATTATAGCTTGGAATAAAGTGATGAATGCTGATCGTTTTGATCTAGAGCAATAAAATTAGTTTTAATTAGTTTAAAAGTGGAACTTTAAGTTCCACTTTTTTTATTTTGGCATATTTGTTGCACCTGTTTCTAAAGAAACAATTTTACCATTTTCAATTTTAAAAACAGACATTACTGCCTGAGTGTTGCCATCATTAAACGTAACAAAAGCATGAAGAACGGCTATTTCGTCATTCTCATATACAATTCTATCTTTATCAGAATTAATATCATCTGACATAGCCCAACTAACTACATCAGATTTTGATAAAACATTTCCAGATGCATGCATTGTGAATTTAAAATCATCATGCAAGATATCGTTCATTTCATCTTCATTTTTATCATTCATGGCTTTTTGGTATCTTTCCATTAAACTCATATCTTTTTCCTTTCTTAACTAACCTGAAAAATTCGTGACTGATTCTGAAGTCATCGGTGTCATTACTGTAGTTTCCACCATAGCACCAGCTTCAATTCTTCTTTGTGTTAATTCTTCATCATTTTTAAAACCCATCATACCCTCGGGAGTAGCGAAATCTAAAATAACAGTTAACTTGTTATCATTATCTTTTTCTGTTGCTGCAAATATACATGTCATTCCATGTTCTTTAAGTTTATGACCATTTGCAAGAAGCATTTCTTTCCATGGTCCAAAACCATTTTTTAAATCTTGTGTTAATTTAACTAACATATTAACTCCTTTTTTTTTAATATATAGGTTATAAAAGACTAAAAATTATTAAAATGAAATAATAATTATCTTTCTTTAATATAAGGTTGGCCGATTGCGTTAGGCGCTATAGCCTTACCAACAAAACCTGCAAGCAATACTACAGTCAGTATATATGGAAGTGCTTGTATTAATTGGACTGGAATTTCTCCGATTGCAGGTAACTCTACTCCTTGAAGTCTTATTTGTAGAGCGTCAGTAAAACCAAAAAGTAAACAAGCAACTAATGCTGTTTTCGGATGCCACTTTCCAAAAATCATAGCTGCTAAAGCTAAATATCCTCTTCCAGCTGACATCTCTCTAAAAAAATTTGCATTTACTGCAGTTGATAAATGAGCTCCAGCAAAGGCAATTAAAACACCATTGATTGCCAAAGCTTTATATCTCATAGCAAATACATTAATACCTGCTGTATCAACAGCACTTGGGTTTTCTCCAACTGCTCTTAACCTCAAACCAAAACTGGTTTTAAACACAACCCAAAATACTAATGGAACTGTAAGATATGCTAAATAAACGAATATGTAGTGACCACTTAATATATCACTATAAATTGTTCCTACTATTGGCACATCTTTTAAACTATCAGCAAAAGGTAAAGTAACTTCTAAAAAACGTTGATCTTCATTTAGTGTTGGAGTTAATCCAGCTTGTCCAAACCAAGCAGCCGCTAAGGCAGTAGTTAATCCAATTATTAAAATATTAATAGCAACACATGATACAACTTGATCACCCTTATAAGTAACAGAAGCAAAACCATGCAACATTGAAAGGCTAACACATGCAATAATAGCCAACAATAAACCAAGCCATGGATTTCCTAAAAAATAAGATCCTACTGCCGCTACAAAAGCAGCCATAAGCATTTTACCCTCTAAGCTAAAATCAATAACTCCTGATCTTTCAGCAAATATACCTGCCATAGCAGCAAAGACTAACGGAGTTGAAATTCTTAGGGTAGAATTTATTAGAGATGCAATATCAGACAAAAATTCCATTACGCTTTTGCCTTTAACTTTAATCTATTAACAAAGAAGTTTTCAATTTGTGGTCTAAATAGGTTTTCTAGGGCACCACTAAATAGAATAATCACACCTTGTACAGCAACAAACATGTACCTTGTAATATTTGGCATATCGAATGTAACTTCTGAACCTCCTTGATATAAAATTCCAAATAAAAATGCAGCTGGGAAAATTCCTATAGGATGATTTCTTCCCATTAACGCAACTGCAATTCCAGTAAATCCATAACCGGCTGGAAAACCTGCAACAATTTTATGGTGCACCCCTAATACTTCATTAACTGCCAAAAGACCTGCCAATCCTCCAGATATGCACATTGCTATAATTATATTTTTATAAGGAGAAATACCTGCATAGATTGCAGCTTGTGTATTGTGACCAACAGCTCTCATCTCATAACCCCATCTAGTTTTCCAAACTAAAAACCAGACAAAAACAGATGCTGCAATAGCTAAAAGAAAAGAAATGTTTAATGGTGAATACCTAATCTTGATTCCAAATAAAGCAGCGAAATCTTTGAAATTTGGAAGCCATTGCTCTTTTGGTAAAGCAACAGTATGTGGTCCCATTTGTGCAGTATCTCTAATAACATCAACAAGTAAGAAAACCATTACTGAAGCGGCAATAAAATTAAACATAATTGTAGTGATAACAACGTGACTACCTCTAGTAGCTTGAAGATATGCTGGGATAAATGCCCAAGCTGCACCGAAAGCAAAGGCACCACCTATTGATAATAACCAAACTATCGGGATAGGTAAAAAACTAAAATTTATTGCAACTAAGAAAACGCCCAAACCACCTATATAAGCTTGTCCTTCGCCACCAATATTAAAAAGCCTACAATGAAATGCAACCGCAAATGCCAAACCAGTAAAAATAAAATTAGTTGTATAATAAAGTGTATAGGCAAAACCCTCGATATAACCAAAAGAACCGTAGATGATTAATCGTACTGCTTCATAAGGATTCTCACCTGCAATAAATATAAAAATACCAGACACAAACAATGCTAAAGTCAAGTTAACAAGAGGAACAATAAGATTAGAAACCCACCATGGAACTTTAGATTTATCTACGGTTGCCATTAAATAACTCCTGCCATTAACAAGCCTAACTCACGGTCAGTAACGTTTTTATTTTCTTTTTCACCAACTATCTTTCCATCAAACATCACCACAATTCTATCGGACAATGAAAGTACCTCATCCAACTCAACAGATACTAAAAGTATTGCAGCACCTCTATCTCGCATATCAATTAGCCTTTGATGAATAAATTCAATAGCACCTATATCTACACCTCTAGTTGGCTGCCCAACTAGTAATACTTTTGGTTTTTCATTAAGTTCTCTACTTAAAATTATTTTTTGTTGATTACCCCCTGAGAAATTTGATGTAACTAAATTTGGTGATTGTGGTCTTACGTCATACTCTTCCATAATTTTTTTAGAATGGGAAATTATATCTCTGTGATTAAGAATTGATGATTTTGAAAAAGGTTGTTGATCATGGTAACCAAATATAAGATTTTCATAGGCTTTAAAATCTGTTACTAATCCCATTCTTTGTCTGTCTTCAGGAACATGAGCTAAACCTTTTTCTTTCAGCTCTCTTGGGTCTAGAAAATTTTGTTTATCTGATACCTTTTTTCCATCTAAATATATTTCACCTGACTCAACTTTTCTAATTCCAGAAAGTGCCTCTAATAATTCTGTTTGACCGTTTCCAGTAACACCTGCCAAACCTAAAATCTCACCTGAGCGAATTTCTAAATTTACGTTTTTAACTCTGGTTACATCTAGATCGTCTTTGACACAAAGATCTTCAACTTTAAAAATAACATCGCCTGTTTTAACTTCTGATTTATCAAGCCTTAGTAATACTGTTCTCCCAACCATCATTTCAGCCAGTTGCTCTTTATTTGTATCTTCAGTTTTAGTGTGACCAACCATTTCACCTTGGCGCATTACAGAAACTTCACTTGTTAAGTCCATAATTTCTATTAATTTATGAGTGATTAAAACAATTGTTTTTCCTTCTTCGTTAAGTGAACGTAATATTTTAAATAATTCATCAACTTCTTGGGGTGTTAGAACACCTGTTGGTTCATCAAGTATAAGAATTTCTGCACCTCTGTAGAGTGATTTTAATATTTCAACTCTTTGACGAAAACCTACTGACAAATCTGATATAGTTGAGTTTAAATCAATATTAAGTTTGTAGGTATCGCACAAATTTTTTAAATCTTTTTTTGCTTTTTCAAGATTTTTACCAAAGACTAACTCGCCTTCAAATCCCAATATAATATTTTCTAAAACAGTAAAATTTTCCACTAGCATAAAATGCTGGTGAACCATGCCAATGCCATTAATTATTGAATCCTTTGGCGATCTGAGATTTATCTCTTTTCCATTGATTTTTATTATTCCTGAATTTGCTTGATAAAGACCAAATACAATGCTCATTAACGTAGATTTTCCAGCACCATTTTCTCCAATTATTCCATGGATTGTGCCTTTGTTAATTGTGAGGTTAATATTCTTATTGGCATGAACGTGACCAAATGATTTATTGATATTTGTTAGTTCTAGGATAGGTGAGACCATAAAATTGGTTAATCTCTTGGTCTCACCAGATTATTTATAATAGTTCTTTTACTCTTGTGACCAGTCAGCTACTTCCATTGAGCCACTCACAATGTCAGCTGCTGCTGATTGTACAGCTGCTTCCATTGCAGATGTTACCATGCCGTCTTCAGTAGCATAACCAACCATACCTTCTGCTAATCCAAGAATATGAATTCCTGACTCGAAAGTACCTGCGTCAGTCTTTTGAGCTTGCTCAAAAATAGTCAGGTCCAAGCGCTTTAACATAGAAGTAAGCATGTTGCCTGGGTGCATCCAGTTTTGGTTTGTATCAACACCAATGCCCATAATGCCAGCATCAGCCGCTGCTTGTAAAACACCTATACCTGTTCCACCTGCTGCTTGATAAACAACATCTGCACCTCCATCAATTTGTGCTTTTGTTAACTCAGCACCTTTTGTTGGATTATTCCATGCTTCTGGTGTTGAACCAGTCATGTTAGCTAAAACATTGATATCAGGATTTACATAAAGTGCACCTTGCTCATAACCTCCTTGGAACTTTCTAATTAAAGGAATGTCCATTCCCCCAACAAATCCGATTGTTCCACTTTCAGAAGCCATAGCTGCGATCATACCGACTAGGAATGAGCCTTCGTGTTCCTTATAACAAGCTTGATAAATATTGCTTGCTGGATCATCTACCCAGCATACATCCACTGCTACAAAGTTTGTATCAGGATAATCTGGAGCAACTGCTGCAACAGCATCAGCTTGGGCAAAGCCCATTGCTACGATTAATGATGCTCCTCTATCTGCTATCTTACGCATACCTTGTTCAATTTGAGTGTTATTAGAAGCTTCAAATTCAACCATGTCCCATCCAAGTTCATTTTGAACTCTTAATGCGCTTTCATAAGCTAGTTCATTAAATGATTTATCGAACTTACCTCCAGAGTCATATACAACTCCAATTTTGTTTGCAAACGCACTTGAAGAGAAGACAAGAGCGAAAGAAACTGTAAAAATACTTAAAATTTTCTTCATACTAAAAATCCCCCTTAAATATGAATTATAGATATCTTATTGATAACATTTTATTGTAAAAAAAATGCATTAAAAAATAAGATAATGCATAAATAATAGGATTTTTTATGGATAACTTCAAGTACCCATGTATCTATCACCTGCGTCACCTAAGCCCGGTACGATGAATTTATTTTTATTCAATTTTGCATCAATATTGCATGTAAAAATATGTATTCCCTTCTGCTTTTTTTGGATATTTTTAATACCCTCAGGAGCAGCAAGCAAAGATACTAGAAATATATCTTTAATATTAACACCTTTATTTTTTATTAGATTGATTGCTGCAATTGATGAATTGCCGGTTGCTAACATTGGGTCTAAAATTAATACTTTTTTATTTTTAACTCTTGGAAGTTTAAATAAATATTCTACTGGTTCATAAGTTTGCTCATCGCGGTATAAACCTATATGACCTTTCTCGGCTTCGGGTA
>CABYBP010000007.1 GCA_902517315.1 uncultured Alphaproteobacteria bacterium | reverse complement strand
TGCCACTAAATTTCTCTAAATTGAATTTTTTTACTACATCTTTTGGATTTCCAATTTGTTTAAATATTTCAATAGATCTTCCATAACCAACTAAAGAAATTTCTTTAATCTCATTTAAAATAGACAATACTTTTTCAGGGTTTTCTTTAGAGCTTAAAATTGCGTGATCTGAATTTTTTAAGATTGAATTATATTTAATTTTTTTTGAAATATCTTTTTTAAATTTTTCAAATACTAAATTATTAATACAAATTGAGTATTTAAATTCTTCTTTTTTTTCTTTTTTTATAAATTGCAAAACCAGCACTATCAGGCCCTCTAGATTCCATATTTACTAACATTCCAGATAGCATTTTACCCAAATCTTTCTCAAACTTTTTTGATTTTAGATATATTCCAACTATTCCACACATAAAATTAATTAAATTAAAGACAATAAAATCTTTATAGTAAATCTCGTTTACTAATACAATAACGATGATTGCCGCATAGAAAACATGCTTTTCTTTTTGTCATATAATTCATTCAACTATACTAGGTTTTTTTTATTTTCATCTTGATTTAAAATTGCAAATACAGCTAATGGTTTCCCAATAAGTGTATCAAATTTGTACCTTTAATTTTGTATTTTAGACATTTTTATTCCCATTATTTCTTGTTTTTTTTCATACTTTCCTTATAAACGGGGAATGACACCAAGTATTTGGCAATTATTAATTGTACTCGTTATTGTTTTACTTCTTTTTGGAAGAGGTAAGATACCTCAACTAATGGGTGATATGGCAAAAGGGATCAAATCATTCAAAAGAGGAATGTCAGACGAAGAAAAAAAAGAAGATAAAAATTTAGAGAATAAAAACGACGAAGAAAAGTAAATATTATGTTTACTTTTGGTTGGAGTGAAATTTTCTTAATTGGGATAATAGTAATTGTAGTAATTGGCCCAAAAGATCTTCCAAAATTTATTAAGCAGGTTGGATCATTCACTAAATATATTAAAAAAATGTCTTCTGAGTTCAAGTCATCTATTAATGAAATTGCAGAAGAAGAAGAGATTAAAGAATTAGCTAAATCTGTTAAAGAAGTTAAGAAAATAAAAGATGGTATTAATATTAAAAAAAATTTTGAAAATGAGATTAAAGAAGTTCAAGAAACAGTAAAAATGACTGAGGATGAATTTTCAAATAAAAAATAATTTGTTGTTTTTGTAATGGCTGAAGAAAAATTTGAAGAAATGTCTCTAATAGGACACCTTACTGAGTTAAGAAAAAGATTATTGTGGAGCTTTTTATATATCTTAATAGTATTCATCATTTGTTTTTATTTTGCTGATGAATTATTTGCATTTTTAGCAAATCCTTTGGTCGAACTTTTTAATAAAGACAAAGGCCAAGGTTTTATATACACCGCTTTACAAGAAGCTTTTTTTACGGAATTAAAAATAGCATTTTTCTTTGCTTTATTTTTTTCATTCCCTTTAATTGCTATACAAATATGGAGATTTATTGCACCAGGATTATACAAAAAAGAAAAGAGAGCTTTTTTACCCTACTTAGTCGCAACTCCAATTTTATTTTTTGCAGGTGGCTCGATGGTTTATTATATTATTGCACCATTGGCATGGTCTTTTTTCTTATCATATCAAAACCTTGGTTCTAGTGGTGTTCCTATTCGATTAGAAGCTAAAATGGGAGAATATTTATCTCTTATGATGAGATTTATTTTTGCTTTTGGTTTAGCATTTCAGCTTCCTGTTGTATTATCTTTAATGGCAAGGGTAGGGATGGTTACTTATGAATCTCTTAAAAAATTTAGAAAATATGCAATTGTATTAGCATTTTTATCAGCTGCATTTTTAACTCCACCTGATCCATTTAGCCAAATAAGTTTAGCTCTACCAATTATATTTTTATACGAAGTTTCAATTTATATTGCAAAACTAATACAAAAAAATAAAGATAAGTAATGCATAATATTAATTTTATCAGAGAAAATCCAATAGAGTTTGATAATTATATGAAACAAAGAGGAGAGCAGTCAATATCAAATAAAATTTTAGAACTAGATAAAGTCAAAAGAGAGACTCAGACTGTTCTTCAGAACCTTTTAGCTAAAAGAAATTCTATTTCTAAAAATATTGGGAAACTAAAAAGTGATAATAAAGATGCTACATCAGAAATGAGTAAAGTAGATGAAATTAAAAATAAAATTAATAATTTAAAAGAACTTGAGACAATTAAAGATGAAGAGTTAAAAACTATACTCTCTAGATTACCAAATATAGCTGATAAAACTGTCCCTATTGGAATTAATGAGGCAGACAACTCAAAGTATAAAGAATGGGGTGAAAAACCAGGATTTGATTTTAACCCTAAAACACATTTTGAATTAGGGGAAAATTTGGGATTAATGAATTTTGAAACTGCATCTAAATTATCAGGATCTAGATTTGTTTTATTAAAAAATCAACTTTCAAAATTGGAGAGAGCAATTGCAAATTTTATGTTAGATAAGCATACGAATGAAAATGGTTATGTTGAATATAATTTACCTTTTTTGGTAAGAGACTCTGCTCTTTTTGGAACAGGGCAATTACCTAAATTTGGTGAAGATTTATTTACTGCTGGGGAAGATCATTGGTTAATACCAACTGCTGAAGTTCCTTTAACAAATATGGTTAGAGAAGAAATACTTAACCAAAATCAATTACCCATGAGAGTAACTTCTTATACACCTTGTTTTAGATCAGAGGCTGGTGCTGCAGGTAAGGATACTCGTGGCATGTTAAGA
Organism: uncultured Alphaproteobacteria bacterium; assembly: GCA_902517315.1. The sequence goes on along the minus strand of CABYBP010000007.1, from coordinate 44,169 downwards.
CAACATCAATTTACTAAAGTTGAATTAGTTTCAATAGTTGAGCCACAGCATTCACAAGATGAATTAGAAAGAATGCTTGAAAGTGCCGAAAGTATTCTTCAAGATTTAAATATTCATTATAGGATTATGACTTTATGTACCGGTGACATGGGTTTTTCCGCATCAAAAACATACGATATTGAAGTTTGGCTTCCAGGAGAAAATACATATAGAGAAATTTCAAGCTGTTCTAATTGTAATGATTTTCAAGCTAGAAGAATGAATACAAGATATAAATTAGAAAATAAAAATATTTTTGTTCATACACTTAATGGATCTGGGTTAGCAGTAGGAAGAACACTGATTGCTATTCTTGAGAATTATCAAATGAAAGATGGAAATATTAAAATCCCAGAAGTTTTGAAAAAATATTTCAATAATTCTGATACTCTTATCTAGTGCTTGATGTAAGAAAAATAAGATTGATACTTGAGCTACGAGAGTCTGGCATTAGTAATGCTGAAGTTCTCTCTGCAATAGAAAAAATTCCAAGAGAACAATTTATTAGTGAGTCTTACAGAAATCAAGCTTATGAAAATATAGCTTTACCAATAGAAAATAATCAAACAATTAGTCAACCATACGTTGTAGCTAGAATGACTCAATTACTTGATGTTAAAAGAAATCACAAAGTACTAGAAATAGGCACGGGTAGTGGATATCAATGTGCAGTATTATCTATCTTAGCAAGGCGTATATATACGATTGAAAGAATTAAAAATTTACACGAAGGTTCTAATAAAATATTTGAGAAATTAAAATTAACTAATATTGTTTCTAAATATGATGATGGGAATAATGGTTGGATCGAACAAATACCTTTTGATAGAATTATATTTACAGCAGCATCAAAAAAAATAAATAATGAAATCTTTTCTCATATCGTAGATGAAGGTGTTATTGTTTGTCCTATTGTTAAAAATAACAAGCAAATACTCGTAAAATATACAAAACAAAATAATAAAATAATCTCTGAAGAATATGATGATGTTTTATTCGTTCCTAATCTTCATGGTGTAGTATAGCTGATTTGAATTCTTTGAATTTTATTTGAGGAATAAAAATAATATAAGACACCAATTATCCAATGAGCAAGAGTTAATGCAATAAACATATAGATATAATTTTCTTCTATAAAATTATTTACAAATAATATTACAATTATAGGTACTAGTACAAATCTTAGTATAGCCATGTACATTACTATTATTGCTTTTTTTAGACCTTGGAATGATGCATTAGATATAAAAAAGAATGGAAAAGCTGGAAAACCGAGTGCATATATTTTTAGATACACTGATCCATAGTAAATTACTTCTTTATCATCAGTAAATAATCTCATTGAATCTTCTGCAGTTAAAAATAAAATTAATCCTGCTATCGTTAATATTATTACGCCAGTAATCATGGCCTTATTGTAAGTTTCTAAAATTCTTTTATAGTTTTTAGCGCCAAAATTTTGTCCCACAATGGCGGTTACTGCTGTACTTAATCCTAATAAGGGTAAAAAAAGTAATTGCTCATATCTTCCTGCTGATGAAAAACCAGCAATTGCATCATTGCCAAAACTACTAACAAAAAATAATAAAATATAAGATCCAAGAGCTATCATCATTAATCCTAATGCAGCAGGTATAGCCTGAAATGAAATTTCCTTAATTAAACTTAATTTTGGAATCAAATAATTGTTTTTAAAGTTTTCAAAAATCTCTGTTTTGTATATTTTATATAACAAATATAATAGGCCAATTATTTGAGAGAGTATTGTGGCTATTGCTATGCCGGTTATTCCCATTGGTTCAAATAGCTCAAAATTAATTATTTTACCTGTAATCAATATTGGATTTAAAATTATATTTAAAAAAAAACTAAATATTAAAACATTTCTATAACTTTTAGCATCTCCTTGAGCTGATAAACATGAATTACATACCATTAATAAAAGAATAATAATTGAACCTAAATAAATTACATTCATATATAATGATGAAAGTTTTAGAGTTTTTGTATCATCATTTATAGACTCTAAAATGATATTTCCAAAATAAAGTCCAATAAAAGTTATTACTAAACCTACTAAAATTGTTACAACAAAAGATTGTGCAAATACATGAGCTGCTTTTTGAATATTTTTTTCACCTAATGAATTAGCAACGTTACTTGTTGTAGCTATACTTAGTCCTATACCAAGAGCAATAATTATAAAATAAACAGGAAAAGTTTGACCAATAGCCGCTAAAGCTTTTTCAGATATCATTCTTCCTGCAAAAATAGTATCAACTAAAGAATAAAGATTATTAAATATAGTTCCTATCGATGCTGGTAATGCAATTTTTATAAATAATTTATAAATATCCTCATCTAGTAAATTAATTTTCTTCATACTTATAAATATCTTAATTTAAACCTTGTGATATTTTCTTCTTGTTTAAGAATATTTTGAATTTCGCTTATTACCTCTTTAATGTTTTTCATTATAGATCTATTTGTAAAATTTATTAATAACAGACCACTTCCTTGCATGCCAACATGGTCTCCATATTTCATTATAGGTATTTCAATATTAATAATATTGCTGATACCTTTTTTTCTTATATTTTGAATAAAAGTATCATTTTCTAGAATATTTAAAACGGGATACCATATTATAATTTTAGATTTCGAAAATAGACTATCAATATTATTTAATATAAGTTCTAATTTATTGAAATCATCTTTTATTTCATAAGACGGGTCTATGAATACAAAATAATTTTTATATTTATTTACTTTATTAATAACAAAATCAAATCCATCTTCATTTAATACTTTTATGTTAGTATATTTTTTTAAATTCTTTTTTAATAAATCGTATTCATTGTTATGTAGTTCACAAAAAAATAATTTATCTTTTTTACTAGATATAGATGATATAAATATGGGTGATCCAGGATAATAATTATTTTTCCCAGTAATTGTAGTAATAGTTGAAAGATAATTTTTAATTAAAATGTTATTACCTTTATAATTTTGTATCTTTTTAATTCCATCTTTGTATTCTTTATTTTTTTCCATATACTTTGATATATATTTATAAATACCATTACCAGAATGAGTATCTATATAACTTATTGAATTATTTGTCTTTTTTTCAATTTTATATAGGTAAAGTAGGATAATATGCTTCATTACATCTGCATGGTTTCCCGCATGATATCCGTGTTTATAGCTGAGCATAAAAATAAAAATATTTCTTGAAATTAATTTCTTATTAGTTATTTAAAGAAAATAATTAATTAATATACAATATTTATATAAGTTAAATAAATTTAATCCCCCAATAAATAATAAAGGAGAATAAAATATGCCAACTGGTAAAATTAAATGGTTTAATCCAACCAAAGGTTATGGATTTATAGAAAATGATGATGGAGGAAAAGATGTTTTTCTTCATGTTTCAGCTTTAGAAGCTGCTGGTATTGATACACTTGAAGAAGGTATGCCAGTCGAGTTTGAAATTGGTGAAAACCGTGGAAAAGAAAACGCTATTGATATTAAGAAAAAATAACATTTAATTGAGTTCAAATAAGCTCTTAGAGTGGATTGGTGTTTCAACAGCCATCCTTTATTCCCTACTAGTTGCATTTAACATTGGATTAGAATTTATTGGTTTTTCATTATTATTACTCTCAGCATTTTTAATTGGAGTCTGGGCATATAAATTAAAACACAATGGAATATTGATTTTACAATTTTTTTACGCTGGTGCAGGTATTATAGGAATGTACAGATGGTTTGGATAAAAATATTCTTTGTATATCTTCTTTTATATTCTTCAATTGCATATTCTGATGAATTAAATCAAGAAGAAGAAATGTACTTTAACTATGTAGATTTAAATAATGATGGATTTATCTCCTATCAAGAAATTGAACAATCGTTAAATTTACTCTTTCAAATTATAGATCTAAATCAAGATAATAAAATTTCTCAAAATGAAATAATTGAATTAAAAGGTATTATTGAATCTTTAATATGAGTATTTGGGGAAAAGTCATAGGTGGGGCAGCAGGATTTGCATTAGGCGGACCTATAGGAGCTATCTTAGGCGTAATGGCTGGGGGTGCTTTTGACAGAAGGTCTAAGTCAAGATCATCATTTAACTTCAATCGAATAAATAATAATCAAAAACAACAAATTTTTACATTAAGTTTTATTATTTTAGCTGCTAAATTAGCTAAGTCAGATGGTATTGTATCAGATGATGAAATCAGAGCATTTAAAGAAAAATTTAAAGTTCCAAAATCTGAAATCCCTAAAGTTGCAAAAATATTTAATGAGGCAAAAAAAGAGACATATGGATATAAACAAATAGCGAATCAGGTTGGAGATCTGTTTTCAACTAATAAAATTTTATTGGAAGAATTATTAAATAATTTATTTTATATTGCAGCATCTGATGGAAAGGTATCTATAAGTGAAATAGATTTTTTAAGGTCAATTTCTAAATCATTTAAATTTAGTGAAAAAGATTTTCAAAGAATTTTTCAATCAAATTTACAAAATAGTGAATCTGACCCCTATAAAATATTGGGTGTGAATAGATCGAGCACTGATAATGAGATAAGAAAAAAATGGATAAAGTTAAATAAAGAACATCACCCAGATAATTTAATTGCCAAAGGTGTGCCAAAAGAATTTATTAAACAATCTAATAAAGAGTTAGCAGCTATTAATATTGCTTACGATAAAATTAAAGAAATTAGAGGAATTTCTTGATACCTAAAGATTTATCTATCGATAATATTGATAAAATTTATAAAAAAATTAAACCATTTATTAACAAAACACCTTTTTTAAAGTGCTCTGATGATATTAATAAATATTTTTCTACTAATTTATTTTTTAAATGTGAATTTTTACAAAAATCTGGTTCATTTAAAGCAAGAGGAGCAATAAATAATATAATTTCTCAAAATCCGAATAAATTTTATAAAGGAATTACAGCTGTCAGTGCTGGAAATCATGCAATCGCTGCATCATTTGTAGCAAATCAATTTAAATTAAAAAATAAAATCTTTTTATATGAAAGTGCTAATGAGTATAGAGTACAAACTTGTAAAAATTATGGTGCTAACATTATCTTTACAAATCCAAAACAAGCTTTTCTTGATGCTGAAAAAGCTAAAAATGAAGGTTATTATTTTATTCACCCTTTTGATGGTCCATTCACTTTGCAGGGAAGTGCTACCTTAGGATTAGAAATTGTAGAATATTTAAAATCAATTAATACTAAAATTGACAATTTATTAATTTCAGTTGGTGGAGGTGGGTTAATAAGTGGTGTTTCATCGTATGTAAAACAATTTTATCCTAAGATTAAAATCATTGGTGTTGAACCTGAAAATGCTAATGGTTTAAATCAAAGTTTTAGAGCTAACAAACCACTAAATAATGTTAGTGTAAATAGTATTGCTGACAGCCTTTCAGCACCCTTACATATGCAATATTCTTTTGATGTAGCAAAAGAAGTAATTGATGAAATGGTATCTGTTTCTGATGATCAAATGAGAGAATTTATGTTTTTTTCGTATAAAAAATTTAAGTTATTTCTTGAACCAGCATGTGTCGCTGGACTTGCTGCCTTAAAATATAAAATCAATAATGCGCTTATTGGTAAAAATACAATGGTAATATTGTGTGGTTCAAATATTGATAAAAAAACTTGGTTAAATTTAACCAATTAATTTGGAAAATATAAAATACCACCACTTAATTTTTTTTTCACACCTGTAGTATTTTTATTACTTATCACTAAATTTTTAAATGATCTCATGCCAATATATGCAAACATTTGAGATTCTACTAAATCACCATTTATTTTATATTTATCAATAAGTTCAATTTTTTTATTCAATTTATTCATTAATATTTCTTTGAGTAATTTATTTTTTCTTCCTCCTCCAGTAAGTATAATTTTTTCAATCTTAAATTTTTTGTTTTTTAATAATTCTTTAAATCCAATATAAGTCATGTAGTTAGCAGTCATTAGTGCATCAAATTTGTTTAATTTAATAAGCTTGTTAAAGTAATTTCTAAAATAATTTCTATCTAATGATTTTGGGAAATCTTTCTTAAAGAATTTATCACTTTTAAATTTATCTATTAATTTATTATCAATCTTACCTTTTCTTGCATAATATCCATAATTATCAAATTTTTTTTTAAAAAAATAATTACAAAGATCATCTGTTAAACAATTTGCAGGTCCTATATCCGAAGATAATAATGTTTTTGAAACTACAGTTGAAAAATTTGCTATACCTCCAAGATTTACTATAATCACTTTTTCCTTAAATTTTTGTATTAAAAATTTATGATAATATGATCCAATTGGCGCTCCCTGACCGCCATTTCTAATATCATTATCTCTTAAATTACTTATAGTTTTAATTTTAAGATTTTTTGCAATTTTTTTTCCATTACCTAATTGTATAGATATTTTATTTGATGGGTCGTGGTAAACAGTCTGCCCACTAATTGATATTAAATCGATTTTTTTTTTATTAATTTTTTTTTGTTTTAGAAACAAAATTATTTTTTTTTCTAAAATTTCTGTAACAAAATCATCTTTTTTTAAAAAATATTCTTTAATTTTATTATTAGTTTTTGGTTTATTTATTATAAGATTGTTTATTATATTTTGATAATTTGTATTAAATTTATATGATTTTTCACATTTAATTTTTACAAAGTCAGTCCCATTTGTATTAATCAAACTGATATCAACGCCATCCATTGATGTGCCTGTCATAACTCCTAAAACATTAAGTTTTAGTTTTTTTCTCATTATTTAATTTTGCACATTTTATTAACAAATATATCAACAAAAAAAGTTTAATTACATTTAAAAATACATTTTTTCATTGATTGATAAATAACAAATTGATAATTAATATATAATTATTACACGCAAAGGTAATAATCAATTTAATAAAAGGAAACTAATATTAAATTGTATCGGGAGGAAATGCACGATACACAAATTGGACCTAGCTTGCTGGGTCCTTTTTTTTTGTTTTATAGACAAATTTAATAAATAAAGTATCAGGCATTTCATAATGATAATAAATTATGAAAGAATTTTAGATATTATTTTAGATGATCTTATACCATTAACAAAAATTTCAATAAATGAAGGAAATAAAATATTTGGCGGATTTATTGTTAAAAAATCTGACTTAAGGCTTGTTTGTCTAGGCACGAATCAGGAAATCAAAAATCCTTTATTCCATGGAGAAATTTCGACTCTTTTTAATTTATTTGAAAAAAAATTGTTTAATACAAAAGATTATTACTTCATATGTACACATCAGCCTTGTTCTATGTGTTTATCAGCTATAACCTGGGCAGGATTTGACAATTTTTACTATTTTTTTTCCTATGCCGACACTAAAGAGGGTTTTCATATTCCTCATGATCTTAAAATTTTAACTGAGGTTTTTAAGATCAAAGATGGTAATTACAATATTAATAATCAATATTGGGAGAGTTTCTCAATTTTATCAGAAATTAAAAAATTAGGAATAGAAAACTCATTATCAGATAAAATTTATAAGATTAAAAAAGAGTACCAAAAATTGTCAGAAATTTACCAAAAATCAAAAATCGATAATAAAATACCTCTAAATTAATTGTTTAATTATAAAAATAAGTATAAAAATAATTAACGGGAGATACTGAAATATCAGAGCCGAAGGAGCAACGACCCGGAAACTCTCAGGCACAATGGACCGTTAAAAAAAAACTCTGGAAAAGAGCATTAGCTCTACCGAAGGTGAAACGCTCTCAGGTAAAAAGACAGAGGGGTAGCTTGGAGAATTTATTTGAACCAGTTACCAATAGACATTCTGCTGAAAAATTTTCATCAAAATAATGGTGCAAAGATATTGCCATTTGCAGGTTTTAATATGCCTATTAATTATAAAACTGGAATAATTAATGAACATAAAAATGTTAGAAATCATTCTGGTATTTTTGATGTTAGTCATATGGGGCAAATTTTAATTGAAAATAATGAATCTTATTTACATGAGTTAGAAAAATATATTCCATTACAATTAAAAAAATTAATTAAAAATAGATCGCATTATTCATTTTTGCTCAATAAAGATGGCGGTGTTATTGATGATCTAATTATTTCAAATATTGATATTAAAGATAAGTCATATTTATATATTGTTTATAATGCATCTCGAAAAAAAGAAGATGAAGAAATTTTTTTTTCTTGTGCTCCGAACGCAGAAAAAATTTATAATAAAAAATGTTTATTCGCAATACAAGGTCCTGACTCTATTAATGTTTTAAAAAATATTATTGATATTCCAAATAATATGAATTTTTTTGATATTTTAATAAGTAAATATAATAATAATGAAATAATATTAAGTAGATCAGGTTATACTGGTGAAGATGGTTTTGAACTTTCTATCCCAAACGAAAGTGCAGAAAATTTAATTACTGATTTACTTAAAAATAAAAATACAATGCTTTGTGGTTTAGGCTCTAGAGATTCATTAAGACTCGAGGCTGGATTAAGTTTATATGGTCATGAATTAAATGAAAATATTACGCCAATTGAAGCTGGTTTATCATGGGCTTTAGATAAAGAAAGATTAGAAGATAAAAATTTAAATGGAAATAAAGTTTTATCTGAACAATTAAAAAATAAATTATCTAATAAAAAAATAGGTTTAATTTCTACAAGTAAATCAATGCTAAGAGATGGAATGACATTATTCGATAATAATAATAATGAAATTGGTAAAATTACTAGTGGATGTTTTTCTCCTAATCTAAATAAATCTATTGCTATTGGTTATATAAAATCTGAATATAATATTGATAATCCAATTTTTTGTGAAATTAGAAAAAAATTAGAATTAGTAAAAATTACTAATCTACCTTTTGTAAAAAAAAATTATAAAAAAAATGGGAGCACATATGAGTGAAAAAAAATATACAAAAGATCATGAATGGATTTCAATTGAAAATGAAATTGCTACAATTGGTATTAGCAATCATGCTCAAGAATCTCTTGGAGATATAGTATTTATTGAATTACCATCAGTTGGAAATTTGGTAAAAGCAAAAGATGAAATATGTGTCGTTGAATCAGTAAAAGCGGCTTCAGATATTTATGCTCCAATAGATGGTGAAATAATTGAAGTTAATAATAATCTAGAAAATGATGCTGCTATTATTAATCAAGATGCGGAAAATAAGGGATGGATTTTTAAAATGAAAATTTCTGATTCAAGTCAATATTCTGATCTTATGTCAGAAGATGAGTATAAACAATTTTTGGAACAATAGATGATTGCAATAGATAAATTTGTTAGCAGACATATAGGACCTAGAAATGAGGATATTGGAGAAATGCTCAAATTAATAAATTGCTCTTCATTAGATGAATTAATTAAAAAAACAGTACCTAATCATATCATTTTTAAAGATAAACCTAAATTTAGACCTGGTATGTCTGAGGAGTTTAATAAAATTAATACTCAACTTTTATCTTTAAAAAATAATTTCAAAAAAACATATATTGGAATGGGTTATTATAATACTATTACACCTAGCGTTATTTTAAGAAATATTTTTGAAAATCCAGGATGGTATACTGCTTACACACCTTATCAACCAGAAGTAAGTCAGGGCAGGTTGGAAATGTTAATGAATTTTCAACAAATGATAATTGATTTGACAGGAATGGATATTGCAAATGCATCTTTACTTGATGAAAGCACTGCTGCAGCTGAGGCTATGATGATGGCTTTTAAAATTAAAAAAAGTGCAAAGTTTACTTTTTGTGTTCAAAATAAATGCCATCCACAAACACTATCCGTCTTAAAAACAAGAGCTAAGCCTCTAGGTATAAAAATTATATTTGATAATCCAGATAATAATACTTTTGGTTGTTTAATTCAAAATCCAGATACATACGGTGAAATTGCAAATCTCAAAGATTTAATAAATATAAATAAATCTCACGATGCGTTATCAATCATAGCAGCTGATATAATGAGTTTGGTAATTATGAAATCACCAAAAGATTTTGGAGCTGATATAGTTGTTGGGAGTACACAAAGGTTTGGTGTTCCAATGGGTCTAGGGGGACCTCACGCAGCATATTTTGCAACACTAGATGAATACAAAAGAATGATACCTGGAAGACTAATTGGCGTGTCAGTTGATCGTACTAATAAAAGATCTTACAGAATGGCTCTTCAAACGCGCGAGCAACATATTAGAAGGGAAAAAGCTACAAGTAATATATGTACTGCACAGGCCTTATTAGCAATTATATCAGCTTCATATGCAATATATCATGGTCCAACTAGATTAAAAAATATTGCAGAAGACATTCACTATAAATCTCGATATCTAAAAAAATCATTAGAGATATTAAATTTTGAAGTAAAATCTAAAAATTATTTTGATACCTTATTAGTAAAAAATTCAAAATCTAAATACTGGGTAAATAAATCTATAGAAAATGGTATAAATTTTAGATTTGTAAATGACGATCATTTTTCAATTTCATTAGATGAAACTACATCACTACAAGATGTAGATAATTTAATTAAATTTTTTAATGAAAATAATATTGAAATATATGCTGAAGAGATCGAAGGTAAAATTGAAAATTCAATTTTCAAAAGTGATTTAGAAAGACAAGATAATATCTTAACTCATCCGGTATTTAATATCTATCATTCTGAAACAGAAATGATGAGATATTTAAAAAAACTAGAAAACAAAGACGTTGCTTTAAATAGATCAATGATACCTCTTGGATCTTGTACTATGAAATTAAATGCGGCATCTGAAATGCTCCCAATTACTTTACCAGGTTTTTCAAATGCACATCCATTCTTAGAACCTCATCAGCGTGAGGGATATAACGAAATGATGAGTGAATTGATATTGATGTTAAAAGATATTACTGGTTTTGATACAGTTTCACTTCAACCTAATGCAGGAGCACAGGGTGAGTTTGCTGGTTTGTTAGCTATTCAAAAATATCATGAAACAAATTCAGATACTAAAAGAAATATTTGTATAATTCCAAAAAGTGCACATGGAACCAATCCGGCCAGTGCACAGATGTGCGGTATGGATATTTTAATAGTAAACTGTGATGATAAAGGTAACGTAGACTTAATTCACTTAGATAAAAAAATTGAAGAAGCAGGAGATAAATTATCTGCTTTAATGATTACATATCCATCAACACATGGTGTATTTGAAGAGAGTATTGTTGAGATTTGTAAAAAAATTCATGATGCTGGAGGACAAGTGTATTTAGATGGCGCTAATTATAATGCAATGGTTGGTGTAGCTAAACCAGGTAAATTTGGACCTGATGTATGTCATATGAATCTGCATAAAACATTTTGTATACCTCATGGAGGAGGTGGACCTGGAGTTGGAGCTATAGGATTAAAAAAACATTTAGCAGATTTTGCTCCTGGACATCCTATGTTTAAAAATGAAATTGGTATAACTACTCAAGAGGCAGTTTCAGCAGCTCCTTGGGGTAGTGCATCTATTTTACCCATTTCATATTCTTATATTTCTATGATGGGTGACGATGGATTAAAATTAGCAACTCAAGTAGCAATTTTAAATGCTAATTATATTAAAGAAAGATTAAAAAATTATTACCCTATTTTATATACTGGTAAGAATAATATGGTAGCACACGAATTTATTATTGATATCAGGCCATTTAAACAAGAATTAAATATTTCAGACGAAGATATTGCTAAAAGATTAATCGATTATGGATTTCATGCTCCTACGATGTCCTTTCCTGTTCCTGGTACTCTTATGATTGAGCCTACGGAAAGTGAATCAAAAGAGGAGCTAGATAGATTTTGCGAAGCAATGATTTCTATTTACAATGAAATCACTATGATTAGATATGGTAAATTTGACAAAGTAGACAATCCTATAAAAAATGCCCCACATACAATTGAAGAAGTATCTTCTGACAATTGGGATCACAAATATTCACGTAAAGAAGCTGCTTACCCACATGCTTATTTAATAAATAATAAATACTGGAGTCCAGTCAGTAGAATTGATAATGTATATGGAGATAGAAATTTATTTTGTGTTTGTCCTCCAATTGATGAATATGAAGAGGTAAAAACAGGATAATTATTATTTATCAATAATTTAAAATATTAATTTAATAATAAGTATGATTTATATTAATCTAATTTTAGTTTTTTTAGTATTGGTCGCAATACATGAGTACGGTCATTACATAGTTGCGAGATTGTTTAAAGCTGAAGTCACTGATTTCTCAATTGGATTTGGTAAGCCACTTTTAAAATTTACAGATAAAAATGGCACTACATGGAAATTATCTCCCATTCCTTTGGGTGGATATGTAAAAATCAAGGGACTTGATAATATATTTTCTCCAAACTCTAATGATGAGGAGGGATCCTTTCAATCCCTCACACTTTTTCAAAAAATATTAGTACTTTTAGCAGGAAGTATTTTTAATATTCTTAGCGCGTGGTTAGCTCTTTTCTGCATATTTTTCTTTTTTGGAATTGTTAGCTTAATACCGATTATTGGATCGGTTAGTGAAAATTCATCAGCTTTTGAAAATGATCTTAGAGAAGGGGATAGAATACTTGAAATAAATAATATTATTATTGAAGAGTTTTCTGATATCCGAAAAGCGATTGCAAATGACCAAAGTATAAATATTTTAATAGAAAGAAATAATCAGATAATTGAAAAAAATTTTGACCTAAAATTTAATGAAGAATTAAATAGGTACATTATCGGAATATCTTCACCTCAAAATCCTATTATTGATAAGTATAATTTAATTGATTCAATTAAAAACTCTTCCATATTTATACCTACATATTATGCTGCTTCTTTTGCATTTCTTCAACAATCTTATAAAGAAAATACATTAGGAGATCAGTTAGCTGGACCAATAGGAATCGTTAAAAATGCAGATCAAATGATGCTAGATCAAATAAGGGGAGTTCTATTTTTATTTATTATTATTTCTTTGTTTGTAGGATTATTTAATTTGCTTCCTATTCCTCTTTTAGATGGAGGTCATATAATGTATTTTATTATTAGAAGAATTTTTTCAAACTCTCTTCCTGAATTTATTACAAGAGTTTATTTGGCTGTGGGGATAACAATAATATCTTTTCTCTTTATAGTTGTGACTTACAACGATATTTTTTATAAATAATAATTAGAGGGAGATAAAATGACAAATTTTGAAAAAGTAAAAGAATTCATGACAACTTTTGGTCAAGAAGTAAAAACAAGTGCTGAATTTCCAAAAAATAAAATTGTAGAATTAAGAAAAAAATTGATTGATGAAGAATTTAATGAATTAAAAGATGCAATCAATGATAATGATATAGTGGAAGTTGCTGATGCATTAACTGATATTTTAGTTGTAACTTATGGTGCCGGTGCTGCTTTTGGCATAGATCTAGATAAATGTTTTAACGAAGTTCATCGTAGTAATATGAGTAAACTTTCAGATGAAGGTAAGCCAATTTATAATGAATTTGGTAAAGTGATGAAGGGTCCTAATTATTCACCTCCAGATTTGAAAAAAATAATTTAAATATTTTTTAGAGCATCATCTAAAGACTTCTTTAAGTCTGAAATATCTTCAATACCAATTGAAAGTCTGATTAGGGTATCAGAAATTCCTAATTCATCTCTAATTTTTTTATCAATAGATGCATGTGTCATTATAGCTGGATGCTCAATTAAACTTTCAACTCCGCCCAAACTTTCTGCTAGTGTAAATATTTGAATTGTTTCAAGAAATTTTTTTGCTGAATTAATATCACCCATTAATTCAATAGATAATATTCCTCCAAATCCACTCATTTGTTTTTTTGCAATTTCATAACTTGGGTTATTTTCTAAACCAGGATAAAAAACGTTTTTAATTTTAGGATGTTTTAATAAATAATTAGCAATTTCTAAGGCATTATTATTGTGCCTCTCCATTCTTACAGCAAGTGTCTTAATTGATCGAATAAGTAAATAACAATCAAAGGGGCTAGGAACAGCACCAACTGCATTTTGAATGTATTTAATTTTATCAGCTAAAATTTTATTATCATTTATAATTAATGCACCTCCAATTATATCAGAATGCCCACCAAGATATTTAGTTGACGAATGTATAACAACATCGGTTCCAGAATTTAACGGTTGTTGATTATAAGGTGATGCGAAAGTATTATCACATACTATAATGATATTATCATCTTTTAAGCTTTCTCTAATTTTTTTTATATCTATAATTTTTAGTAATGGGTTAGAAGGTGTCTCAACCCAAATCATTTTCGTATTTTCTTTTAGATGACCTTGCCAATTATTTTCTTTACTAAGATCTGCATATGTTACTTCTACATCTTGATTTACTGTTTTAATTTTATCAAATATTCTTCTTGTGCCGCCATAAACATCATCGCTACAAATAATAGAATAATTTTTACCTAAAGCATCTGATAAAGCAGAAATTGCAGCCATACCTGAGCTAAAAGCATACGCAAATTTACCATTCTCTAATTCAATTAATAACTTTTCTAATATATCTCTTGTTGGATTTCCTGTTCTTGCATATTCATAAGTAAAGTCACCAGGAGAATTTTGCTTGAAAGTCGATGAAAGATGAATAGGGGGCATTACTGCACCAGTAGTTTCATCAGCGCCATGACCTGAATGAATTACTTTAGAATTAAACTTTTTATCTTTACTATTCATAATTACATCCAATCAGCATAAGGTAAATTTCTGGATAATAAGTATTCTTTATTAAACATTTTATCATAATATTTATTTGCATCATCACAAAGTATTGTTACAATTTTTTTACCTGCACCCATTGATTTTGCCAGTTTTACTGCACCACATATATTTACCCCAGAACTTAATCCTAGAAATAATCCATCTGTTTTCATAATTTTAAATAGCATTTCCATACATTCTTGATCAGAAACAAAAAATGATTGGTCTACATTACAATTTTCTAAATTTTTTGTTACTCTAGCCTGTCCGATACCTTCTGTTATAGATTCTTCACCTTTTTTTTCTGGCTTACCATTAGTAAAATAATTAAACATTGATGATCCTTGTGAGTCTGTACAAGCGATAATAATTTCTTTATTTTTTGATTTTAGCCCAACACTAACACCAGTTAAAGTTCCGCCAGTTCCAATTGCACATGTGAAACCATCTATTTTACCCTCTGTTTGTTTAAAAATTTCTGCGGATGTTGTTTTTTCATGAAATTTGTAGTTTGCCAAATTTTCAAATTGACCAGCCCAAAAAGTTTTCTTACCTGTTTGCTTTTCAATATCTTTAGCTAATTGCTGTGAGACTTTTTGATAGTTACCAGGATCAGAATATGGTTTTGCCTCAACTAAATGAAGTTTTGCTCCCATATTTTTTAGTATATCCCTTTTAGATTGTACTGTTATGTTGGGCATTACAATTTCTAGATTATAATTTTTTGCATTACATACTAACGCTAAACCTATCCCTGTGTTTCCAAAAGTCCCTTCAACAACTGTTCCACCCGGTTCCAATAATTTTTTTTCTTCTGCATCCTCGATAATACCAAGTGCAGTCCTATCTTTCACTGAACCAGCTGGATTCATAAATTCAGCTTTACCGTATATCTCACAACCTGAAATCTCTGAGGGGTATTTTAATTTTATTAAGGGAGTGTTACCAATTAATTGAGTAACATTATTTGTTAACATCAATATCTCTTACACCATATGGATTAAATGAAGTATCTTTATTAATATTAATATTTTTAACTGGATTGCCTACCATTGTTGCATACGAAGGAACATCTTTTAATACAACTGTATTAGCTCCAACTCTTGCACAACTACCAATATTAATTGGACCAAGAACACTTGCCCCACATCCTATAATTACATTATCTTCAATTGTTGGATGTCTTTTTGTATCTCTTTGATCATTGGAATTTTCTGCCGGACTAATTCCTCCAAGTGTAACACCATGGTACATAGTAACATTATCTCCAATTACACTAGTTTCTCCAATTACAGTTCCCATACCATGATCTATAAATAAGTTTTTACCTATTTTAGCTGCAGGATGAATTTCAATTCCTGTTAAAAAACGACTAAATTGAGAAACTATTCTTGCTAGAGTGTAAAGATTTAAATTCCAAAGATTATTTGCTATTCTATGAAAAAAAACAGACTTTACTCCTGGGTACGTAAGTACCACACTTAGCTTACTTTTTGCAGCTGGATCTCTTTGTATTATTGAGTCTAAATAATCAGTCATTTCGTAATGCTATTTAGTGATTATTGCATTTTTTTCAATGTAACGAGGATTTCTCTTTAAAAATTATGATTTTTATTATGTCAATTATTGATAGTTTATGTAGATAAAAGATAATCAATATATGGTTTGTTAATTTAATGATTAAAATAAATAAGATCAAAATTCATTTATTTAAGTATAAGAATAAAAATCCAGTTTTATCATCATTTGGTAGAATGACTTTTAGATCATCTTTAATAATTGAATTGATTGATCAAAATGACAATAGTGGATTTGGAGAAATATGGTGTAATTTCCCAAATCATGCTGGTAGATATAGATTTGAAATATTTAAGGATTATTTTGCAAATTTAATTAAAAATTTTGATTTTGAAAAACCAAGTGATCCTTATAATTTTTTTTATGAAAAATTTAATTCAATAAAAATTCAAAGTGGTGATTATGGAGCTTTTAGTAATATTATTTCAGGAATAGATTGTGCTTGTTGGGATTTATTTTCAAAAAATAAAAAAATACCTTTAAATAAATTAATTAATAGTAATTCATCAGATAGGATTCAAGTTTATGCCAGTGGTATTAATAGAGACGAGCACAAAGAAAGAATAAATGAGGCAAGAAATTTAGGTATAAAAAAATTTAAAATTAAAATTGGATATGATTTAAAAGATGATATTTCAAGTTTAGTATCAATTGAAAAAATTTTAAAAGATACTGAAGACTATATGATTGATGTAAATCAAGCTTGGAAAATAGATAAAGTCAGCTCAAATATTAAAGCATTAAATGAGTTCAGATATTATTGGTTAGAAGAGCCAATTAGTGCTGATAATTCTTTAAATGAAATTATTAACTTAATAAACAATAATAAAAATTTGGCTTTTGGTGAAAATATTACTCAATTAAACAACTTTGTTAAACTAAATAATACCTCAATTAAATTTCTACAACCTGATATTGCTAGGTATGGAGGTGTTTCACAGATAATAAGTTTAAAAGATAAAATAGTTACTGATAAATTATATCTACATTATTTAGGTGGTGCTGTAGGTTTGATAACTTCAGCACATTTAATGTCTGCAATTAACCAAAGTGGATGTTTAGAATATGATATTAACGAAAATGCACTCAGAACTGATATTCTGAATCCTGCCGTAAAAATAAAAGATGGTTTTTTATTATTAAATTCATCAATAGGTATCGGGTTTGATCTTTCTGAAATGTCAAAAAATTATCTAGATCAATTTTATGAATTATAAAATTAAAGTTTACTATGAAGACACAGACGCATCAGGCAGAGTTTATCATTCAAATTATTTAAAATATTTAGAAAGGGGTAGATCAGAATTCTTATATAAATTAGGCTATAATCATCAAAACTTGCTTCAATCACTTAATTTTTACTTTGTAGTTAAACATATCGATATAGATTATAAATTACCTGCATATTTTGAAGATATGTTAAATGTTGAAACAAAAATTCATGTAATATCAAAAGTAAAAATAATTTTTCATCAGTCTATATTTAGAGAAAAAGATTTATTAACTGATTCGAAGATTTTGATTACTCCTGTTAATGATAATGGTAAAATCGTAAAAATGCCTATTGAAATGCTTGAAAAATTACAATTAGCTAAGATCTAAATAAATTTGTATTTTTTTATAAGCCTACAAATGATAAATAAAAAAATATGGGAATTATAACTGATGTAATATTACCTCTTTCACTAGCTTTCATTATGTTTTCATTGGGTTTAGGTTTAAATCTCAATGATTTTACTAGAGTTTTATTTAAACCAAGAGATTTTCTTATCGGATTATTTTTTCAAATTATTGTTCTTCCAATAGTTGCATTAATAATTATTATTTTCTGGCCCTTATCTCCCGAGCTAGCTATTGGAGTGATGATTCTTGCAGCTGCACCTGGTGGTGTAACTAGCAATGTTTTAACATCATTTGCAAAAGGAAATATTGCTCTTTCAATATCTTTAACTGCAATAAACAGTATTTTATGCGTAGTTACGGTTCCATTAATATTAATGATATCATTAAGTGTTCTTGACATGGGTAGTATTAATGATGGACAGTCATTATTTAGTGTTGCATCACAAATGTTTTTAATTGTTACAATACCAGTTATTGTTGGTGTTCTATTAAGTGGAATGTTATCTTCATTTGAAAAAATAGCAAAAAATATATCGATAATTTTATTTGTTTTAGTTCTTATTGGAGCAATATTATCTCAAAGAGAAAATGTTATTCCTTACTTTGTGCAAGCAGGTTTAGTTATGTTATTTTTAAACATTATAATGATGATTATTGTTTATTTATTATCTAATACTTTAAAATCATCAAAAGAAACATTCAGGTGTTGGTTGATGGAAGTTGGATTACAAAATGGAACTTTAGCAATTGTTGTAGCTAATACTTTCTTTGCAAGTACGGTTTATTTAATACCTGCAGCAATTTATAGTTTAATAATGTACGCTACTGCTCTTCCTTTAATATATTTTTTAAGAAGAAATTAAGACTGGAAAAGTTTCACTATCTAAAACTTCATCATTTTTTAGATTAATGTTTGGAAATGGGGGAGACATTTCACCTTTCCTTTTAATATATCTTGCGTCATCACCGGTAAATCTTACTGAAAAAGCTCTTCTTCTATTTTTTGAATTATTACCATAAGCAGCATGAATTGTTGCATAATTGAATGCAATTGCATCACCTACATTACATTTATATGAAGTTATTTGATAACTCTCTCTATTACTTTCAATATCTGGGATTTTTTCGAATTCTTCATCTTTATGAACGTAATCATGTCCTTTAAACTTAGTAGGTAAAAATGTTTTATTCCATTTATGTGATCCTAGTATGAATTCCATTGATGAATTAATATCAATTTTATCAACTGGTATCCAAATACTGACATTATCCTTACCCTGAACACAATAATAACCTTGATCCTGATGCCATGGTGTTCTTTTTTTTGATCCTATTTCTTTTATTAAAACATGTTCGTGAAATAGATTTACTTTTTTAGATTGCATTAATAACCCAGCAATTTTAGCAATATTAGAATTAAAAATAAAATTTTTATATTCTTTTATTCTTTGCCAATTACAATAATCATCATAGAAAATTTCTTTTCCATTAATTTCTTCATATACACATTTATACTTACTAGGATTTGAAAAATTACACTCAATTCCTTTTTTAAGTTCATCAATCCATTCCAAATCTATAACTTTTTTAAGTAATACAACTCCATTTTCTTGAAATTCATTACTTACATTTCTATCAATCATTTAATCTTTAATTCTATATCCTTTTGAAAATGTATATGTAACAAATATTATGCAACCAATTAAAATTGTTATGATAGTTAATGTGCTTGTAAAAAGTGAAACATCAGAGACTTCATAAAAACTATACCTAAAACCACTTATCAAATACAATACTGGATTAAGTAATGAAATTTTCTGCCAAAATTCTGGAAGCATATTTATAGAGTAAAAACTTCCTCCTAAGAAAACTAATGGTGTAATTACTAGAATTGGAATAATCTGTAATCCTTCAAAACCCTCAGCGTACATTCCTATTATAAAACCAAATAGAGCAAAAGTTATGGATGTTAGAATTAAAAAAAATATCATAAGAAGAGGGTGATCTATTCTCACATCTACAAACAAATTGGCCGTTAGAATTATAACACATCCTATTATTAAAGATTTGGATGCTGCAGCTCCCACAAAACCAAGTACTATCTCAAATGATGACAATGGAGCAGCAAGTATTTCATATATGGTATTTGTAAATCTTGGAAAATAGAAGGCAAAAGATGCATTTGAAATTGATTGAGTTAAGATAGTTAACATAATCATTCCTGGCACAATATAAGAACCATAATTTATTCCATCTATCTCTGTAATTCTTGATCCAATTGCTGAACCAAAAACTACAAAGTAAAGAGAAGTTGTAATTATTGGCGAGGCAAGACTTTGAAATAAGGTTCTTCTAAACCTTTCCATTTCATGAATATATATTGCTTTAATTCCGTACCAATTCATTATTATTTTCCTTTATTAGTTTAATAAAAATATCTTCCAATGAACTTTGCTCAGTATTAATATCTTTTATTTCATAACCATCTTTTTTTACATCATTTAGAAGCTCAGTAATATCAGTTGTATCTGAGTTTAAATTATAAGTATGTGAAATAATTTTATTTGTTTGATCTAAAGTAAAATTATATTTCGATAAATTACCATTTATTTTATTAATAGGTTCAAGTAATTCAATTTTAATTGTTTTTTCTCCAAGTTTTTTAATTAATTTATCTTTTTCATCTACTAAAATTATTTTACCGTCGTTAATCACTGCCACTCTATCACTTAACTCTTCAGCTTCTTCGATATAGTGTGTGGTTAAAATAATTGTTACTCCATCTTCATTTAGTTTTTTAACAACATCCCACATATCTTTTCTTAACTCGACATCAACACTAGCTGTTGGTTCATCTAAAAATAACAATTTTGGTTGGTGAGATAAAGCTTTAGCTATCAGGACTCTCCTTTTCATTCCACCCGATAGTTCTTTAATTTTACTATCTTTTTTGTCCCATAAAGTTAGTTGTTTTAAAAGCTTCTCTATATAATTGTGATCTGGCTTCTTTCCAAAAAGACCTCTTGAGTAATTAACATTATTCCAGATTGTTTCAAAAGATTCAAGATTTAATTCTTGAGGAACAATACCTGTCATTTTTCTAGTAGTTCGATAATTTTTAATAATATCCATATTATTTATTTTTATAGTTCCTGTATTGAAATTTACTATTCCACAAATTGAATTTATCAGTGTTGATTTTCCTGCACCATTTGGTCCAAGTAAAGCAAATATTTCTCCTTCTTTAATATTGAGATTTACATTTTCTAATGCCTTAACTGAATTTTTATAAAATTTAGTTACATTATTTATCTCAAGTATATTCTTCATAATTTAAATTTTTGTAATCAGGTTTGGAATATTTTGTTTAAATTTGAAATAACCTTTTTTTGAAAAAAACCAACTATTAACATCGTATTTTCTATTAAAAATTATAAAATTAATAGACGGGTATTTTGTAATTATTTTTTTATAAATTTTTTTCCAATTTCCCTTAGTAACATAGGGTAAATATATTTCTTGAATTTGAAAATTTTTTATCCATTTATCTAAATTTTCAAAATAACTTTCAAATTCAATATCAATTTTAGTATTTTTATAAAAATCATCATCATTAAAACATGAAATACAAATACTTCTAATATGTTTGATTATTTTTTCGGAATAATTGTGATCATTATAATCTTCTAGTGGTAAACCTGTAAAGATATTCACTTTTTTATGATTTAAATCTTTTAGAATATTTAACTCATCGGTTGGTATTAAAATATATTTTATCTCTTCTAAATTATAATCAGAATTTAAATGTAGTTCATTTACATTATAAATTTTTTCTTCAATTAATGGATGTACATTTTCATTTAAAATTTCATTACTAGATATTTTAATATTACTATATTTTTCTATATTACTTTTTCTTGCTAAATAATTTTTCCCTTTAGTGTGTATACCCGCAACCCATCTCCATGATAAAGTATTAGAAGCAGGATCACCATCCAATAAATGTTGCATAAAAAAATCAGCTCCAAGTTGCCAGGGTAAATTAAGAGTAAAAACCCAAATTGATGAAAACCACATTCTTACATGATTATGTAGGTATCCATTTTCTTTAAGATTATTTACCCAATTATTAAAAAATGAGAGATTAGTATTTCCAGAAATTGCATTTAAGTAAAATTTTTTATTACTAAATTCTTCAATTAATTTATTTCTATCTTCTAAATAATCAGAATAAACTGATGGCCTATGTTCAAGCCAACCTTTCCAATACGTTCTCCAATAAATTTCTTGGATAAATTTTTCACAATCTCTAAGTTCATATTTTTCTAAGACTTTTTTAAGAACCTGTTCTTCGGAAATTAGTCTATATCTTATGAAGGGAGATAATAATGATGTAGTTTTATCATTATTTCTATCTTCGCTAAAATTTCTATTTTTTTCATAATATTTTCCTGTTTTGGGTAAATAGGATAAGAGTTGCTTCTCAGCAAAGCTGATATTTGATTCAAACATAATGGAATTATTTAATCGTCAGATAATTTCTTAGAACGTCTATTGAGTATATCCATATGACGAACTCTTAAAACTACAATTGCAATTGCTATAATCAAAATTGCTACAGACTCATATACGTAAGCTGAGGGATCAACATCTTTTCTCTGCATAATTATCATTCTTGCAAGAGCTGTCATTGCTATAAACAGTGGATAGCTCATTCTTATTACTTTTGAAATCCAATATTCTTTAATCATTCCAATTATTTCTATGTAAATAAATAATAAAAGAATATCTGCTAGTGTAACTCTATAAACGAGAAACATACCTTGTATTTCCATTCCAATAGCAATTATTGTACAAACGATTAGAACGGAAAGGACAATTTTTTCTAATAATTCAAAATATGTATTCATTTATATTCTTTCTATTCTATTTAGCTGATTCTTGTTTTTGTAAAATAGAATTAGTGCAAAAACTTCATATAAAAACCACGAAACGTGATAAATTATAGGTTTTCTTATTATTTGAGCCAAAAAACTGTATCTTGGAATTTCTGACCACATTTCAATAAATGCGTCAACACCACTATAAACTTTATTATCTTTGATAGTATGTAAACGTCTAAGCAATTCTTTAGCATTTTTATTAGTATCTTTTTTTGATTGTTTTTCTGAACTAATATCAATCCATTCAAGACTATTTTCTTGTTTCTTGTAATGGTTTATCTCAAATCTACAAATGCTGCATGAATTATTAAAATAAACTTTAGTAGTCATATTAAAAAAATAATTTAAATAAATTGAAATTCAATATCTCCTAGTTGATCAAATTGAGCCTTTATGTGATTACCAGAATAAATTTTTGATGGCTTAGTGCATGAGCCAGAAGAAATAAATTGACCTTTTAGAAGTATCTCCCCTTTTTTTGCAAGATTATTGATTAGCCATAAAACGGCATTTAAAGGGTTATTCAAAACATTCTTGGTATTTCCTGAATCCATTATTTTGTTATCTATAAATAGTGTGACCTCAAGATCATTGAGATTGACATCATTAATATTATATATTTTTTCATTACGTAACCAGAATTCAGATGCCCCATTTGTTGAGATAACATTTCTTGCACCAATTTCAGGTAATGGTTTAGCAAATCTAAAATCGTTTATTTCAATTGAGCATACTAATCCGTCTAATAATAAATCTATATCGTCTATAGTGTAGGGTGCTTTTGAGATATCTATATCTTCTTTAATTCTAAAACTTATTTCTGGTTCTGCATATGGTTCAAAAAAATTTTTAGCATTTAACTTTTTTGCGTTAACTAAACTGTATCTGCTGAATAAATTCCCATAAAAAGGTTCGCTCATATTTAAAACCTCTTGTGCTGTTAGAGATGTGGCGCCAATTTTTTTCCCAATACAAATATTATCTTTCAGTTCTAAGTATCTAAGTTTTAAATTTTCTTGAATTGCATAAGCTTCATCAATTGTTTGAGGTTCTAGATTTTTTAAAGAAATTAAGCCAGTCTTATTCAATCTATGTTCAAATAAAATTTTTGATGCTTCTTGAATATCTTCTTTATTCATACTTTAATTGCATACTTGTTAATTTCTTCATATATGTCTAAACATTCCTTATAAATATTTTCATAAGTTTTTGGTACTATATATTCTTTAGAATTTTTAGTGTTAAAAGTAGTAGAGGAAATTACATCTTGATACCAAACTTTAGACCATATACCATCGGTTTCTCTATAGCCTTTTGGCCAATTAAGCATGTTTTGATCAAAATCTAAATTTAATTTTTGACACAAAATTTTTAAATACTTCTCAGGATTTACTAATAAATAATCAGAGTTTATTATTATAGGTTCTTTTGAATTTAATAATTTAAAAATTTCATAAAGTTTTTTAAAACCTACATCTTGAATTGATTTTAAAGTATTTTTTTTTAAATATGAGCTAATTACTTTAGCGGGATCACGGATTAAAAAGCAATTTATACCTTTATCGATCCAATCTAAGCGTGTTTCATCTAAAATATGATGAGTCATATGTTTTTGATAAAATATTTGATAATTATTATCTTCTTTAGTGATTAAATTAATAACCTCATCTTCATTGGTATGATAGTGATTTATAATTTTATCTTTCATTGGATGATTTAAATTAGTTTTGTTTAGATAATATGCATAAAAAGGCTCATCATAAACCTTTGTATCCTTTCTATTTTCAAAAGATCGCATCAATGCAGTACTAATATTTCTGGGTCCAGACCAAACAAATAAATTAATCATGTAAAAATAAGTTATTATAAAAATTAGTTAATTCTTTAGTAATAGAATTTTTCTCTAATGAGTATTTTTTTTTATTTATTTGATTTACTGGTACAATTCCTGCAAAAGATCCAGTACAAAATGCTTCATCTGCATTTAATACTTCTTTTAATTTAAAATTTTTTTCTTTTACTTTTATTTTATTTTTTTTACAAATATCTATTATTTTCTGTCTTGTAATTCCTGTAACACAATATTTTCCTGTTGAGGTAAAGACAGTATTATTTTTTACAAAGAAGAAATGCGTACTATTATTTGTTGCAATATTTCCATTAATATCAAACATTAGTGCTTCATCAGCATTCTTTTTATTAGCTTCAATACATGCTAATATACAATTTAATTTACTAAGTGAATTTATTTGTGGATTTTGAACGTTGATTGGACCCCTGATAGTTTTTACTGTAACCAATTTTAATCCTTTCTTGTATGCTTCAATATCTGGTTTTTTATATTCAGGGATTATGATTATAGTAGGTTTGGATATTGTAACTTTAGGTGATTGATAAGGTGTTGATTTAATACCTCTAGAAACAATTATTCTTAAATGAACATCTGTTTTCATTTTATTTATTTTGATAGTCTTTATCAGTTCTTCTGAAAGTTTTTTACGGGTTAAATGTATTTTTAAGTCAATAAGCTTTGCATCTTTATATAGCCTGTCTAGATGTTCTTTTAGAAAAATAAAATTATTATTATGATATCTTAATGAGTCCCAGATACCATCCCCAAGCATTGTTGAGGAATCAAAAACTGATATTTTGGCATCTTTTCTTTTATAAAATTTTCCGTTGATATAAATTTTAATATTTTTATTTCTTTTATCATCTACAAAGTCATGACTTGAAACCATAATTATTTTTATCTTAATAGCAAATATTGTCTACTTAATAATTTTATTAACTTTTATTATAAATCAAAGAGTGACATGTGATCAAATTAATATAACTAATCAGAAATTATCTTTTGTAATGTTGAATAAAAATTTTATTGTTATTTGTATATCTTCTACAATTGCAGCTTTTCCACCTATGGCTGTAGTTTTATTAGGTGGAATAATTACTTCTCAAATAATGATGAAAGATTCATTAGCAACAGTGCCAATGACATTAATGATTATAGGTATAGCAATAAGTGCACTTATTGCATCTAGGTTTATGAGCATCTGGGGGAGACAGAAAGGATTTTTATTTTCATCTCTTTTAAGTTGTCTAGCTTTAATAATGTGTTCACTTGCAATTTATTTGGAAAATTTTTTTATTTTTGCATTAGGTAATTTTTTAATTGGTATCTCACAAGCTTTTATTCATCAGTATCGATTTGCTGCATCTGAGTCAGTTGCCAAAGAATTTATTCCAAGATCTATCTCAATTATATTATTATTAGGTATAGTCTCTGCATTACTTTCTTCTAATTTTGCAGAATATTTTAAAGATTTTTTTCCTAGTAATTTATTTCTTGGCAGTTATATTTTCTTATCTTTTACAGCAATTATTCCTTTTTTTGTTCTTCTTTTTTATAAAGAAACGAAAACTTCTAATAATCAAAGTAAATTTGAAATTGAAACAATTTTCAAACTCTTAAAAAATATTAAAATTATACAATCAATCGTAAGTGCTGGTCTTGGTTATTTTACAATGGCTATAATTATGACCGCTACTCCTTTACATATGCATCTTGTTAATAAATTTACTTTATTTGAAACCAGTATCGTAATTCAACTACACGTCATAGGTATGTTTTTACCCTCTCTGTTTTCTGGAGATTTAATTAAAAAGTTTGGAAACACCAATATTATATATGCAGGAGTAGTTATTTTGTTTTTAAGTATATTAACTAATACGTTCTTTGATTTTTATTATTCTTATATGATAGGTTTAATATTACTTGGTGTTGGCTGGAATTTTTTATTTGTTTCGGGTTCAAGTTTGTTAGTTGTGTCTTACAAAGAAAAGGATAAATTTACAGCGCAAGGTCTTAATGATTTTATTGTTTTCTCTACTCAAGGTATAGGATCATTATCCGCTGGTTTTCTTTTATATTTTTCAAATTGGACTGTTATAAATCTTTTATGTGTTCCACTTTTAATTATTGTTTTAGTAGTTTCTTTATTTGCATCTAGAAATAATTAAATTTGATAATTCACTTTTAAATGATAATTTTTTCACTATAGTTATTTTTATGAGCAATGTTGGATTTATAGGTGTTGGTTACATGGGCTATGGTATGGCTAAAAATTTATTAAAAAATCATAATGTATTTATATTTGCCCATAAAAATAGAAAACCTATAAATAAATTAAAAAAGATTGGTGCTAAAGAATTAAAATCATATAATGAAATCAAAAAACAAAAACTTGATTGTTTAATGTTATGTGTAACAAATACATCTGTAGCATTAAATGTTGCAAAAAAAATTACACAACAACTTGATAGTAAAACACTTTTAATAGATTTAACAACACATAATAAAAATGGTGCTTTAAAAATGGATAAAATTTTTAAATCAAAAAAAATAAGTTATAATTTTTGTGGAGTAATGGGAGGTCCAGTTCAAAGTGAGCTGGGTATATTAGGCGGTATTTATGGTGGTAAAAAAAGTAATTTTCTAAAATGCAAAAAGTACCTTAATTCATTTTGTAAGTCTGTTTTTAATTTTGGTGATGTATCAAAAGCATCTTCGGCAAAATTATTATCTAACTTTTTATCATTAATGACTACCACTAGTGTCATTGAATTTTTTAAATCTGCCAGAAAACTAGATATAAATATTAAGCTCTTATGTGACGTTGCTAGATTGGGTTCTGGAAATTCTGGAGCTTTAGATCGAATTGCAGATAAAGCTATAAAAGGTAATTACAAAGGCTATGTTTTTTCTGTAGATAATACATATAAAGATTTAAATTATATTAATGATCTTGTTTCAGATTTACCAAATGCTAATAAACTCTCAAAAATAGCAAAATCATTTTACAAACAAGCTTCAAAAAAAGGCTTTGGTAATTTACTTGTTAGCGAATTAATTAATAAGGAAAAATATTAATAAATGGATAAGTTAGTTCCAATTATTTATATGATTGGGGTGCTTTTATTAGTCCTACCTTCTTTCTTAAGCTCTAATAGTAATTTCAAAACTTTTTTTACTAATTTATCTATTTGGGTAGCTATTGTATTAGCTGTGTTATCTTTTTATTTTGCTTACAATTATTTTTTCTAAAATATTGAAAAAATATTAATTCATTTAATTGTAGACTTAGCTCAAACAAATATTTATACGAATTTTCAATGTCGATTCAAGTCGTTTCAAAATCAAGAAGATTGAGAAGTACAATATATTCTTCTCGTATTGAGAAACAGGGGGTTAAGTCATATACAATCTATAATCATATGCTTCTACCAGCGAGTTTTGGAGATAGTTTAGAAGATTCCTATAATCACCTTAAAGAACATGTGCAGATTTGGGATGTTGCAGCTGAAAGACAAATAGAAATCAAAGGTAAGGATGCATACCAACTTGTACAATTAATGACGTGTAGAGACCTCAGTAAGGCTAAAGAAGGTAAATGTTATTATTCTCCTATAATTGATGAAAATGGAGGGATGATAAACGATCCTGTAATACTCAAGTTTGATGATGAAAGATGGTGGATATCAATTGCTGATTCAGATCTTATGTTATTTGCGAAAGGTCTTGCAATAGGAAAATCATTGAATGTTTCTATTTCTGAACCTGATATAAATATTATGGCTGTACAAGGGCCAAAGGCTTTTAATTTATTAGAGAAAATTTTTGGAAATGAAATATTAGATTTAAAATTTTATAATTTTAAATATTTTAATTTTAAAAATTCTAAACATTTAATTGCTCGTTCTGGTTGGTCTAAACAAGGTGGCGTTGAAATTTATGTTGAAGACACAAAGTCAGGATTAGAATTATATGATTTGTTATTTGAAGAGGGAAAAGAATTTAATGTAAAACCTGGATGCCCTCATTTAATTGAAAGAATAGAAGGTGCATTATTATCATATGGAAATGATATGGATATTAATGATAATCCTCTAGAATGTGGATTAGAAAAATTTGTTAATCTTGATAATGATTTAAATTTCTTGGGAAAAGATAAATTAATTGAAATTAAAGAGACCGGAATAGAAAAAAAAATTATGGGAGTAAAAATTAATTTAGATAAAATCAATTTAAGATCTAAAATTGATTTAAAAATAGATGGTAAAATAATAGGTGAAGTAAGATCTGCCGTTTATTCACCAACATTCAAAAAAGTCATTGGTATTGCTATGATAAATAAGCCATATTTTTTATCTAATCATAAATTTGATATCGTTGTAAATGATAAAAAATGTACTGGAGAAATTTGCGATATACCATTTATATAAATAATTTTTATGAGTAATAATACTAAGGCTATAATATTAGCATTAGTAGCTTCTGTTTCTGGAGTTACGATGAATGTATTATTAAAAATTTCACTTGATGATGTAAATGTTTATACGGCAGGTTTTTTAAGATTTTTTTTTGGATTTATTTTAGTTTCTCCTTTTATTTTGTATTATCAATTTCAAAACTTTAAAACTCCAAATTTGAAAATACATTTAACAAGAGGCATTCTAAATATTCCTATGATGCTACTAGGATTTTCTGCCTTAAAATTTATTCCTTTGGAGCAGATTAAAGCGATTACATTTGTAAGTCCAATTATCGTAGTTATACTCAGTGTAATTTTTCTAAAAGAAAAAATTTATCTAATTCGTATAGTGGCATTAATAATTGGATTAATTGGTGTACTTGTAATTTTAAGGCCTGGTATAGTAAGTATAAATGTAGGCGCATATATGGTTTTGTGCTCTTGTTCTATATGGTCAGTAGTAGTTATAATTACAAAATTTGCAGCAAGAGTAGATAGTCCTTTTACAATTCTTTCCTATCAATACACTATTGTAACATTACTTTCTTTTCCAATAGCACTTTACTTTTGGCAATCACCATCCATAGAAACTATTAATTATTTAATCTGTGCAGGTATAGCTGGAACAATTGTTCACTTATGTATTAATACAGCTTACAAACTTACAGACTTATCCGTCCTCCAGCCTGTTAATTTTTCACGATTATTAATTGCTTCTTTATTTGGTTTTTTAATTTTTGATGAAATTCCTGATATTTGGACGATAATAGGTGGTTTAATAGTCTTTTTCTCTATTCTTATAATTACCTACAGAGAAACTTATTTAAAGAAAGATATTGCTAAGCAATCTATTCCAGTTAAACTTTAATTATCAGATGAACAATAACGTTAATGCTATCTTACTTACTATAGCTGCTTCATTCTTTGCTGTATTTATGGAAGCTTTAATTCGAGCTGCTCAATATGACTCTAATGTTTTTACTATAGGTTTTTTACGATTTTTTTTTGGTTTCTTAATTATATTCCCATACTTAGTAAAAAATAAATTTATAAATTATAGAACTAAAAATTTAAAATTTTACATTATAAGAGGCATGTTTAATATACCTGTCATGATCTTAGGTTTTGGAGCACTTGTTTATATTCCATTAGAGCAATTTAAAGCTATTAATTTTCTGAGTCCAATAATTGTAGTAATATTAAGTTTTTTAATTTTTAGAGAAAAAATTTATAATTACCGTGTTTTAGCATTATTGATAGGATTTATCGGAACATTAATTATTATCAGACCTGGTGTTGTTGATTTTAATATTGGAACAATAATGGTATTAATTTCACTGATTTTTTGGTCTTTTATAATTCTATTATCAAAATTCGTTTCAAAAGATGACTCTCCAATAACTATGGTTACTTATCAATATACATTGATGACAATATTTGCTTTACCACTAGCAGCTTTTTTTTGGCAGATGCCTTCCATGATTTCAATTTTATATGTTTTTATTGGTGCGATATCTGGTACAATTTTACACTTATGCTTAGGTTTAGCGTACAAATATGCTGATCTATCAGTAACTCAGCCAATATGGTTCACTGGTTTAATATTTGGCTCAGGTATTGGTTTCTTTGCTTTCAAGGAAATACCGGATTTTTGGACATGGGTAGGCGGGGCGGTAGTTTTCTCATCAGTTTTAATAATAACCTATAATGAAAAAAATAAAGATAAAAAAAATAAAAAAAATATTTTAAGTTCAGTAGATAAATATTAGTATTACTAGCAATTATGGAACTTGATAAAGTTAAAATCAATAAAGGTTTTTGGAAGAATAGAAAAGAACTAAATATTAATTCTTCATTTTATGCAATTTTAAATTCATTTGAAAAATCTGGACGAATAAGAGCATTAACAAATGAAAACAAACAATCTGAAAAGCCACATATTTTTTGGGAATCAGATTTAGCAAAATTAATGGAAGGAGCTTTCTTTACTATACAACAAAAACAAAATAGTAAATTATTAAAAATTTGTAACATAATAATTGATAAAATTATTTCAAACCAAGAGAAAAGCGGTTATCTAAATTTTTATTTTACATTTCATGAACCTAAAAATAAATTTACCAATTTAAGAGATAGACATGAATTATATTGTGCTGGACATTTATTAGAAGCTGCAATAGAGCATTGTAAAGCTACGGGTGATAAAAGATTTTTTAATTCTATAGAAAAATATATTGATCATATAATTTTAATTTTTGGAAAAGAAAAAGGAAAAAAAAGAGGGTATCCAGGTCATCAAGAAATCGAATTAGCTTTAATAAAAGCATATAATTTTACAAAAAAGAAAAAGTTTCTTAATCTAGCCACATATTTTATAAATGAGAGAGGGACCGATAATAAAAATAATAAACATTATTTTATAGAAGAAAGAAAAAAAATTTTAAAAAAAGAGGTTGATTTTAATCCGTCAGACTTACCTGCATCAATTAGGGATTTGCTTAATTTTGGTCCTGATCCTCATGGTACTACATCGAGTAAGTTAGGAGATTTACAAGGAAGTGTTTTTAGGGATTTAGAATATTGGCAATCACATTTAGAGCCAATTAATCAAAATACTGCAGAGGGTCATTCTGTTCGAGCTCTATATATGTTTACATCTATGGCTGATTTAGCGAGAATAAATAAAAATAAAAAATTGCTTAAAACTTGTAAAACTTTATGGAGAAATATTGTTGATAAAAGAATGTACATCCATAGTGGAGTAGGTAGTGCGCATATTGGAGAAAGATTTAGTTTTGACTATGATTTACCAAACGATATGGCCTATGCGGAAACTTGTGCAACAATTGCATTAATTTATTTTGCAAATCGACTTTCCAAGACTGAACTAAATAGTGAATATGCTGATATAATTGAAAACAGTTTATACAATTTATTATTAGCTAGCACATCACAAGATGGAAAAGGTTTCTTTTATGATAATTACTTAGAATGTAATCCTGGCTATTTACATTTTCAACAAAGACGACACGGTCTTAGAGATGAATACCATACTTGTTCTTGTTGCCCACCAAATATTACGCGATTTATAGCAAGTATGGACATGTATATTTATAATGAATACAGAAATAGTCTAGTTGTGGACCAGTATATT
The DNA here is from genome assembly GCA_902517315.1 of uncultured Alphaproteobacteria bacterium. The sequence continues at coordinate 11,674 of CABYBP010000007.1, read as the reverse complement.
TCATCTGAGTTAAATATATCAGAAGATGCTCAAGGATTGAAATTAAATCAAATAAGTAATTTTCCTGAAAAAGGTTATTCTAAAATTATTGTATTACAATCCAATAACAAAAAATCTTATATTTATTTTCGTATCCCCTCATGGGATAAAAATATGAAAATATTTATTAATAATAAAAAAATTAAGTATGAAATATTTAATGGTTATGCAAAAATAAAATATCTTTGGAAAAAAGGAGATAAAATTGAGTTATTTTTTAATTTTGAACCAAGACTAATTCGAACAAATCCGAATGTTAGATATAATATAAGAAAAGCTTGCTTATTCAGAGGTCCAGTTCTTTATTGTTTAGAGGAAAAAGATAATGGAAGAAACTTAAATAAATTCATGTTAGATTCATCAAATAAAATAACTGAAAAAAATATAAAAATTAATTCACAAAAAGTTATTTCGTTATTAACAAAGGCATATTCATATAAAGATACAAAAAAACTATATTTAAATGATAAACCTAAGTATTCTAAAAAAAATATTAAATTTATTCCATATTATAAATGGTCTAATAGAGGAGAAAATGAAATGTTAGTTTGGATTAATGAAATATAAATATTTTGGTATGTGGCCTGTAGCACCCACTCCATTTCAAGATAATGGAGAGGTAGACTATGATGGGATGGGAAGAGTTTTGGAATGTATGATTGATCAAAAAGTTCAGGGAATATGCATTCTTGCTAATTACTCTGAACAATTTTTACTCTCAGATGATGAAAGAGAAAAATTAACAAAACTGTGTATGAAAAAAATTGATGGAAGAGTCAAAACGATTGTTACTGTCTCTCATTTTGCTACTGACATTGTGCGACCTCGAGCAGAATTAGCTAAATCACTGGGTGCTGATATTATAATGATGATGCCTCCTTATCATGGTGCATTACTAAAGGGTAATCCAGATCAAATATTTGAACAGTTTAATGAAATTTCTAAAGTTAAAATTCCAATTATGATTCAAGATGCCCCTTTATCTGGTATTGAACTTTCAATACCCTTACTAACTAAGATGATAAATGAGATCGAGTATCTAACATGTTTTAAAATTGAAAGTGCTCAAGCTGCTTCAAAAATAAGAGCTCTTATCAAAAATTGTAGTGAAAAACTAGATGCACCTTTCGATGGAGAAGAAAGCATTACACTTTATGCAGATTTAGAAGCTGGAATTTCTGGCAGTATGAGTTCAGCATTACTTCCAGAAAAGATTGCTCCAGTAATTGATCATTTTTGGAATAATGAAAAAGATAAAGCTGAGGAAGTCTATAATAGTATTCTTCCTTTGATAAATTTTGAAAATAGACAATGTGGTTTTAGAGCCACAAAAACTGTAATGAAAGAGGGTGGGGTAATAAAATCAGATTTTTGCAGAGATCCTATTAAACCTTTAGATCTAGATACAAAAAATTTATTACTTAATTTTGCAAAAAGATATGATTTGCTTACTTATAAATGGGGTAAATAATATAATTTAATTGACAAATATTATTTAAAAATTAGTTATGATTTATGCGTAATTTTCTAGAAGGTCTTCTTGAAAGAGCAATGTTTTCGAGTAGATGGGCGTTAGCTCCTGTTTATGTTGCTTTATGTCTAACTCTTTTAGTTATTACATATAAGGTTATTGCATTATTTATTTATGAAATCACACACTTAGGTGACTTAACACTAAATGAGCTTCTTGTATTTGTTCTACATATTGTTGATTTAGCTCTTGTCGGAAATTTAGTTTTAATGGTCATATTTGCTGGATATGAAAATTTTGTATCAAAAATTGATATTGCAAATCAGTCTGAAGATAAGCCCGAGTGGATGGGCAAACTAGATTTTTCAGGTTTGAAATTAAAATTAATTGCCTCAATAGTAGCTATTTCAAGTATCGGTTTGCTAGAAGCTTTTATTGATGTTGGTTCGAAAACATCAGAAGAAATCTACTTAATGATATTTATTCATGCTGTATTTATTTTATCAGGCTTAGTCATAGCAATAATGGATTATATTAGCGGAATTACTAAACATCACCCATAATTAAATAAAAAATGAAACTTGATAAGTTTTTTGATGAAAAAACTGTCATAGATTTAAGTTTTTTTAATTTTTCAAATGCTGTAACTGCTGCATATTTTGCTAATCGAAATTTAGAGGTTCTAATAGTTAATAAAAATTTTAAAAAATTTTTTCCTATTCTTAAAACAGTAAACAATATTCCTTTCACAAGTATTTTAGAGCAGCTTGGAGTTGCAGATGAATATATTAAAAATTTTCGACAAAATTTACAAAAAAATGGTTTTGTTATTATTCCAAAAATAGAAATCAAAATTGGTGATGAAATTAAAGTATATTCTTTACTTTCTGCTTATACTGAAAACAAAGATTTTCCTTTTTTAAATGGTATTCAAGGACAATTTGTGGATCGAACAGATGAATATAACCTTCGAAGGGAGAAGGAAGAATTACTTGATCAAAAATTAAGAGATAGAGAATTGATTGAAGAAAAAACTAAAAGATTAGAAAATATTGCTAATAGATTATCAAAATATCTTTCACCTCAAGTATATAAATCTATTTTTGATGAAGAAGAGTCAGGTAAAAAAACAAAAGAAAGCTATGTCAGAAAAAATTTAACAATATTTTTCTCTGATATTGTAAATTTTACTGATTTATCTGATTCATTAGAAGCAGAAAAACTTGCTCTAATTTTAAATAATTATCTGAGTGAAATGAGTTTAATTGCAATAAATTCAAATGCTACGATTGATAAATTTATAGGTGATGCAATTCTTTCCTTTCATGGTGCTCCTGAAACACTAGGTGATGAAAATGATGCTATAAATTGCATAAGTATGGCATTAGAAATGAAAGAAAGAGTTTATGAGCTTCAATCATTTTGGACTAGACAAGGTGTCAAAGATGGATTGAAGGTAAGATATGGTATTTCTTCTGGTTTTGCAAATGTGGGAGATTTTGGATCTAGTATAATGAGTGATTATACAGCTATAGGATCTTCTGTAAATTTAGCGTCTAGATTACAATCTATTGCTCCAGAAAATGAAATTATAATCTCTGATACGACATATAATTTAGTCAGAAATCAAATAAATTGCGAAGAGTATGAAGAAATAATCCCTAAGGGTTTTGTAAGACCCGTTAAAACTTACAAGGTAATTAGTTTTAAAAATAAAACTGATATTAAAACAAAAAAATCATATTCAAAAAAAGGAAACCACGTGGATATTCAAATATTTGATAGTTCCGACATGAAAGCTGCAATTAAAGAATTAAAAAAACTTCAAGAAGATTTTAGTAAAGAAATTGACGAAGGGTAGGGAGATTCTATTTTAAAAAATTAATTATTGCATTCTTAATATCATTAACAAGATTTTTATTTTCATCTTTAGATGCCTTACTTTCATTTTTTTTCTTATCAAGTTTTAATTTTCTTTGAGCTAAAATATTTGCCACATAGTCATAAACGTTAGGATTTTTAGAAAAAATATCTTTAATAATATCTTTGCTTACTTTTATAACGATACAAGGAGTTTCAGCTATCACATTGGCAGATCTTGGTTCACCAGTAAGAAGACTACCTTCACCAACAAAATCTCCAACACCAAGTTTGGCTAAAAATACTTTCTCTTTATTTTCATTATCTAAATAAACAGATACTACCCCGTCATTAATAACGTAAAGAGAATCTCCAGAATCATTTTGCTTAATAATGTAATCATCTTTTTCAAAATGGAGCCTTACTGCATTTTCAGCAATTTCATCTAAATCTTCAGAACTTAAAGACATAAAAATAGGTATTTTTTGGAGTAGAACTCTATTTTTTACTGACTCATTATAAGGATTAAATTCGCTAACTTGCCTTTTTTCAAAATCTTCGCGACTTCTATGTGTGTCAAGAGCATGCAGTCCTGTATCTTCTTCAAGCTTCCCATAAAGTTTTCCAGCAGACATTTGAACGCCTGCATGTCTTAAAGTTTTATGTATTTCCATCATGATACTATCTTGCATCGAATTTTTTAAAATTCTTTTTGTGCAATCAAAAGCAACAACAAATTCTAATCCAAATTCATTAGCACCAATAAAACGAACCCACTGTAAATTTAATTGTTCTCTTCCATCAACTGGCTTAGCTTTTTTAAGAGCATTATAAAGTAACTTTGAAATATTTTCTGGATCATGAGAAGGGTGAAAATATAGTTTATTAAAAATATGGAACCCTTCACTCATTTTCTCTTTATCTTGTTTGCTCCAATTAGTTAAAATTGAATCTGCAACTATTTCATTCGGAATTATTACTTCAGTATTTTGAAATGTTCTTATCCTTGTGCTTCTCCAGGTAATATTTTCTACATAACCTGTTTTATCATCGACAGTAATCCAATCATTTATAGAAAATGGTCTCTCAATATTTACAAAAATTCCTTTAATTAAATCTGATAAACTTGATTGCAGAGAAAGAGCAATAGCAGCAAAAACTATACCACCTGCAGCAAGTATACTTGTAAGTTCTAAATTAAAAACAAAAGATAAAACTAAAAATGAAGGTATGGCAAATAATAAAAACTGAAAAAGAAATGTTATTATCTCAGGTATTGTTGTTCCTGATTTATCATTTAGTGATAATACTTCGTATTTATAAAACATCATTATGAATATTGATGGAATAAAATATAAAGTTATCAGTAAGATTTTATTTATAAAGTTGCTTATAGATTGATTAATTAAAAAAAATTCCTTCTGAGCAACTATATCATATGAAAAATTTACCATTAGATACGATAAAATGGGAAGTATAATTATAGTAAATAGTACTCGTGTAAATTTCTTTAGTTTATTAAGTTGAATTACGGATCCAATAATAAATAGAGAAATTAGTAAATATAAAGAATTTAAAGTAACTGCATTATTATAAAATAACAGAATAGATAAAATACATATTAAGCTTATTAAAATTATACTAATCTTAGACAGTAGGTAAAAAATGTTAATTTTCATTTTGTAATTTTTGCTATAAAGAATTTATATATAAATGAATTCATTTTCAAAGTATTTATTCGAACACTTACATTTTGGCCTAGAAGAGAAGGATTTTACATTAATTGAAAAAATCATATTCTTTCTAATCATATTGAACTGTGTTTTTGTTGTTATTGAATCAGAAAAATTGATTTATGAACAATATTCTGAGCTCTTTGACTCAGCAAAACTGTTTTTTGGTATAATATTTTTAATTGAATATATTTGTAGATTAATTGCTGTTGATCAAATAGATAAATTTAAAGGATTTAATGGAAAGGTAAAATATATTTTTACATTACCGGCTTTAATTGATGCAATTGCACTTATCCCATTATTTTTGATCGGTATCAATGAAGGTTTCTTAGTAAGATTATTAAGGGCCATAAGAATATTTAGTATTCTTCGTTTCGGACGTTTTAGTGAGTCAGTAGATTTTATACTTCATGCAATATATGACAGAAGGCATGAATTAATATTTTCACTACTTCTTACTTTAAGTTTGATGTTATTGTCGGCAACATTACTTTATGTCGTTGAAGGTGATTTGCAGCCTGAAGCTTTCGGATCAATTCCAAGAGCTTTATGGGTTAGTTCTGCGGCTTTATTATCAACTGGTTATGGTGATTATACTCCTATTACTTTTTTAGGTAGATTTGCAGCAGTATGCACTGCATTATTTGGAATAGGGGCTGTTGCTTTACCTGCAGGTATATTAGCAAGTGCTTTTACAGATAGAAAAAATAAAGATTAATTAATAACTTGATTTGTAAAATTTTCTAAATTTTTGTTCATTTCTTCATCTGGTAAATGAAAACCTTTAATTGTGTCTTTCCAATCAAGTTTTGAAAAATCATCATATTTATTAATGAAGTATTCATTTTCTTTTAAATTAATTTCATTATCTTTTTCTTTTAAAGAATATAAAAGAAATACCCATGATCGCGGCTCCAACTCTTTAATTTTTTGAGCTTGAGTTATACAAATATCATAATCTTTTTTACAAAAATAACCTAAAACAAGATCTCTGTATCTATTATCTGATGTTTTTTGACCAGCAGGGACAGGGTCTAATTCAAGCGCTTTATGAAGTAATTCTAAACCTTGATCAATTTTTTTATTTCTTACTAATATTTCTCCATAAACTGCTAGTACTCTTGGATCATTCGGATTCATAGAGTAGGCAATCTTTCCGTGTTCCTCTGATTCTTCATATTTTTTTTGCATTAATGATATAGCTGAGCTAATTCTTCTTACTTCATAATCATTCTCATCATGCTCTAGACTTTTCTCAATATGATGAAAAATCATTTTCATCATTTTATCATTATCTTCATAATATTGCTTACCTAGGCCACCACCAATTGTACAAGCTTTAAGTGAGTGTGCCCTTGCATTTGTTTCATCTTGTTCTAGAGCCTTATCAAAGTGAAATAGAGCCTTATCATTATGTTCTTTTGCTGATGACTGTCTGAGCCAGTGATACCTTCCAATAACTAAATTTTCATAAGAATTTAAATTATCGGTTGGTTTTCTTTTTATATTTTGTAAATTTGTAATTTCTATATTACCTAATAGTTCTTTTGATATCTTTTGAACTATTTCATCTTGAATATCAAAAATATCTTCAAGAACTCTATCATATCTATCTCCCCATATAATCGAACCATCTTTTGCATTAGTTAAATCTACTGCCACTCTAAGTCTATTACCCGCTGACCTGATATTTCCACCAACTAAAAAATCAATTTTATGTTTTTTTGCAAATGTAAGGGCATCTTCATTACTTTTATCATGATCGTCGCATGTCTTTTTTGAAACAACATCAAATTCTTTCAATCTGGAAAACTCTATAATTAAATCACCTGTAATAGCTTCCACTAAAAATTCACTGTCATCATTTTTACTCACATTCTTAAATGTGAGTATAGCTATTTTTGGCTGAGAAGAATTTCGTGAAATAATTACATTATCATCTTTTTTATTATTTTCATCTTCATTGCTCTCTTCATTAACTTCTGCAGAGAAGAAATCATCTTCATCTATTTTTAAACCTTTTACTTTAAAAACCTCAAACTCATCACTTATATTTTTAAGTTTTCTTTTTCCATCAGCTTCTATTGAATAATCAATTCTTTTATCAACTTGATCTTTTACAATTTTTGAAACAAGAATTTTTCCTGGCTCACTTTGACTTTCTAGTCTTGCAGCAATATTAACGCCAGATCCCATTATATTGTTATTTTCTACTATGACATCATCGACATGAATACCAACTCGCCAGCTTAATGGTAATTTAGTCAAAGAATGTTCGTTTCTTTCATATAATTTATCTTGAAACTCTACTGCAGCCTTTACACACTGAACAGGGCTTGCAAATTCAGCTACTACTGAATCACCAGCGGTTGAAAATATCTTTCCACCGTAATTAGCTATGATTTCATCAATAATTTTTCTACACTCATTAAGATTAGAGAGTGTTAGTTCTTCACCTTCTTCCATATGTTTGCTAAAATTAACACAATCTGTTGCTAAAATTGTTGCTAGCTTTCTTTCAGTATTCATATCTTTCTGTACCAAATTTCTTATAATTATTCATTAAAAATTAACAATTATATTTTAATAGAAATTTATATAAGAAATGAAAATGTTGACAAGGTTCAAGTATGATTAGTATTTAAATATATTTTAATAAATTTTAAGGAGAAAGTAATTATGATTGAAGCTTGGGGAGGTATACTAAATTTAATTTTATACTTAGTTAGTATGTTAGGTTTAGGTTACTATGCATATCTATCTGTTCTAAGTCCTAACACAATAGTTACCAGATATGATTTAGGAGAAAAATCAGTACCAATTATAAGAATTATCGGCACGTTCGTTTTGCCACTTTTTATAATAGGAATTTATTTACTTTTTCAAGGACCTCAGGGTGCTTGGATTTTTCTAGTACTTAATTTTCTTATTTCTACATGTCAAGTAATCTTAGGTTGGGCAACAAGACTTAAAATTATAGATCCAGATGCAAAGCAGGATGTTGGAGATGAAGTAGTAGGGCATGTATTCGTTATTATAGCGATAGTCTTAATTTATAGACTCTCTGGTACAATTTATATTTAAATAATGAAGCTGGGATTTTATCAATCCCAGTTTTTTAACTTAGAGAAAATTCTTTTATTTCATTAAATTCAAAGCCATCAAAAGCATCTTTTTCTGAGTATTTAGATTTTATTACAACTCCATTTTGATCAAGAAAGAAATCCGCAGTCATTATATCTAGGTAGCCGCCGAGTTTAATAGGAATATAACCTTTGAACATAGCAGAAAGTGCTTTTGGGAATTTAAAAATAAAAGCATTCATTAATTTAGCCATAGATCTCTCAATTTCATATTTTTTGTAATAGGAATAATCAGGATCAGCAAGAACAGTAAATGGAAGGGGACCATGTTTTTTCATTTGTTTATTTAAAAACTCAACACTAGAGTGAAATACTAAAACAATTTCAAAATCTTTTCCAAATTCACTATGTTTATTTTTTAAATGATTAACTTCTAGGTTGCAAAACATACAAGAGGCAAATCTCATATATTTTAAGTATACTTTTTTACCTTTAAAATTATTAAGATCAAAATCTGATCCATCCATTTTCTTTAATTTAAGCTCTGGAGTATCACCTTTTTTTATTTTCATATCTACATGTTAATACTATAAAATTTAAAAAATAAATATTAAATTTTGATGACAACACTTATTTTACTTAAATCTATCCATTATCTTGCAATAGTCTTTTCTGGTGGTGTTCTAGTAGGCTCTGGTGTAATACAATCTGTTTATACAAAGGCACATCAAATTCCAGATTTAACAACATTAAAGGTATTGAAATTACTGGGGTATATAAGTCTCATATCTCTAATTTTATTGTGGATATCAGGAATTATTTTATCAATTAACTTATATGGAGGATTTAATATTAATAGTGCATTTACAATAAAATTAATTGCAGCAGGTATTCTTTTAGGATTATCTGCTTTTGTAAATTTACATGTTTTTAATTCTTCTAAAAATAATTTACCACCAAATAAAACTTTAATGAAAATAGCAACAATGAGTGGAAGAGGGCTTTTAGTTATAGTTCTAATATCTGCTGCTATAGCATTTTATTAATCTATATTTATTCTTATACTAATTCCTTTAATACTTAAAGTTTAATACATATAAATTAATAGTAATAAAATAATATATTAGGATTATTTTTTATTTTAAAAATTCCTCTAATTTATTTAAAGACTCTTCACTATCTAGAGTTTCATTATACATTTCATCAACTAAATACTTGCCATCTTGAAACTCAGATATAAGAGTCAAGGTGTAAGGTTTTATTTCTTCACAAATTTCTTCCCTATTTTTAGGGTCTCTAACTATTCCAGTAGTACAAGAAACTAGCCACTGCATTCGCATATCACTAATATCGACATCATAAGTAGGAGTAATTTCAAGCTCATTTGTATGGTTAGTTATTAAAGTACTAAAAGTCTCACTATTTTTTTTTGCATCATTAAGAATATTAACTATTTTTTTACATTTAGATTTATCTCCATCTAAAACATGAACTACTGCGTTAATTCTAATATCTCTTACAATCGGTATTTCTCCAAAACCAAAATATTGTATTCCACACATGCAAACTCTTTTTTCGACATCACAAGTCCCAGCATTTGATATGTTAAAAAAACTCAAGGACACCAAAATAATAAAACTGTATAAAATTTTCATATTTTTTTATATAAATATAATTAATATTTATAAAAATATCAGAATTTAATAATTATATTTTTTTAGCTATACTGATTTCTTTTATATCGGTAATTTTTGTGTATCTATCTATCATTTGAGTAGTTTTATGTCCGCTCATTTTCATAATTTCATGAGTTGGAACACCATTCATTCTTGCTTGAGTTATTGATCCAATTCTTAAGCTATGGCCTGATATTTTATCACATTCACTTAATCCAGCATCTTGAGCTCTTTTTTTTAAAATTAAAACAAAGCTTGTATCAGTTAAACTAATTTTTTTATTATTTTCATTAAGCTCATATTTTCGAATAGAATTAGATTTATCAATTCGATAGAAAAGGGGGCCTGAGTTAACCATTGATACCTCTAACCAGTTATTTAACGATCTTACTGGGCAATATAGAGCCTCCTCATGACTCTTTTTCTGTAAATAAATTATCCTACCTTCACCTTTTTGATCAGTTTTAGAAAAGGGTATCGTTATTTGAATACCTTCATTGTCGTATTTTAGATGCTCATACTTCATTCCAAGTAACTCTGACCTTCTACAAAAGCTAAAATAACCTATTAAAATTAATGCTTTATCCCTAATATTTTTATAATCATCTGTATTAAAAGGTATTGAGTCTATTATCTGCTCAATATCTTTTCTAAGCAGTTCTTTTGCCTGTCCTGCTTTATTATTTTTCTCATCTCTTACAATTGCGCTTATAGTTTCAGAAATAGTTGGGTTTTTTCTATCAAACTGAAATCCACCTAATCTATATTTATAGGTTATTGAGGCTAAAATTCTTTGTATTGTAGAAGCTTTATAAGCTGATGCAGAGTAGGGATTATTATTTATATTTTCTCTTCCAGGTATATTGCTTAATCCTTTTAAAATTTTAGCTTCAGGATCTTCATGCAACCAATGCATGTAATTTGCAACAAGAGAATAAGCACTATCTAAGTCATCAACTTCTAGAGGTTTACATTTATAATTATTTTTACAGTAATCTTCAAATTTTAACCAATCACCATTGTATTTATCTTTAGTATTTTTAGCCTTAGACTTTTCTCTAAGTTTGCTTACATTATCATTTAGTGATATTTTAACCATTATTTATATTACGATAATTACAGTTATCGTAAATAATAGTCAAGTGATAAATATTATAATTATAAATCAGTATTTTATATATATTATCTAAATTTATTTGTAATATTACAAACTAGATATAGATTTTCACGTGTAATAAAATACTGTATATAGTGTATCAAATGGAACAAATACCGCAGATTTTAGCTGATTCCCAGATCTTTGTATTAACGGGTGCTGGTATAAGTAAAGAGTCTGGGATTGAAACATTCAGAGACTCTGATGGACTGTGGAATAATCATAGGATTGAAGATGTTGCCAGCCCTGAGGGATTCTACAGAAACCCTACTCTTGTATACGATTTTTATAATAAACGCCGAAAAGAATTAAACTCAGGAATTAAGCCAAATAGGGCCCATATTTTACTTCATGAATTAGAAAAAACATATAAAATTTATATAGTTACACAAAATATCGATAATTTACATGAGATTGCAGGTTCATCATCAATTATTCACATGCATGGTGAGTTAAATAAAGCTAGATGTATCATGAATGAAAACCATGTATTTGAGTGGCTAGACGACCTAAATGAGACCCATAAATGTCCTGAATGCGGCTCTCAAATGAGACCTCATATTGTATGGTTTGGTGAAATGCCAATGCAAATGGATGAAATTCATGATTTAGCTGAGCAATCCAGTCTATTTGTTTCTATAGGCACTTCAGGA
>CABYBP010000006.1 GCA_902517315.1 uncultured Alphaproteobacteria bacterium | reverse complement strand
TAGTCACGGTATTAGATTATTTTCTCATTACGTAAAATGTATTGAGAATGGAAGAATAAAAGCAAAACCTAAAATGAAACTGATAAAAAAAAATAGAGGTGTAGCTGTCTATGATGCTGATGATGGCTTAGGGCATGTTGCAGCTTTAAAGGCATCAGCAATAGTATCATCTATGGCAAAGAAGAATGGAATTGCTTCAATTGGCATAATAAACTCCTCACACTATGGTGCTGCAGGTGTATATTCTATGGAAATTGCACAAAATGACTGTGTTGGTTTTTCATTTACACACTCCGATGCATTTGCCATTCCTTACAATGGGAAAAGTCCATTTCATGGAACTAACCCTTATTCATTTACAACACCAATAAACAAAAAAGACTTTTTACATGCAGATTTTTCTTCAACTTCGATAGCCTGGAATAAAGTTATGAGAGCTAGAGCAAATTCTACTAAATTAAATTCTGAGATTGCACTTGATAAATCTGGCAACTATACGACGAACCCTTACAATGCTGTTTCTTTGGCTCCACTTGGAGGTAAGGAATATGGATATAAGGGTTTTGGATTATCCTCCTCTGTAGAAATAATGTGTGGACCGCTTATAGGTATGGCTCATGGATACCGTTTATTATCAATGATTGGACCAGATTTTAGTACACCAAGAAAATTAGGACATCTCTTAATTGCTATTTCATTAGATGCTTTTACTACTAAAAAACAATATTTTAAGGGTATGCAAAACTATATGGGTGATCTAAAAAAACAAAAGTCAAAAAAAAATACTAATCCAATATTATATCCAGGCGAAAAAGAAAAAATAACTTCTAAGAAAAGATTGAAATCAGGTATTCCAATAGATAAGGAATTAAAAAATGATTTTTTATATCTAGCAGATAAATATGAAATAAAAATTAATTTATAGCTTTTATTACACCTTTAAGTTGGTCCAACCCCTTCATTCTGCCTAATAAAGAATACCCAGGTATTATTGAATTAAATTGATCATGAAGTATTGTATGCCCATGATCAGGCCTCATAGGAATTTGTTTAATAGGGTGATTATTATTTTTTCTTTTCTTTTCCTCTTTTAATATTGCTTTGATAATAGATACCATGTCCAGACTCCCATTAAGATGGTCATCTTCATAAAAATCAAGAGATTTTGGAATATGTCTTATATTTCTTAAATGAATAAAATTAATATAAGAACCGTATTTTTTAATTATATTTACTAAATTATTTTTTTTGTTAACACCAAGAGAACCTGTACAAAAAGTTAAACCAACATTCGTATCTTTTTTTATATTCACTATAAAATTAATATCTTTCTCATTAGAAACAATTCTAGGTAACCCATAAACATTATACGGAGGATCATCTGGATGAATATTATAATGGATATTATATTTTTTTATGATTGTATAAATTTCTTCTATAAAATCTTTTAAGTTATTTTGTAAATCACTATGATTCAATTCTTCAAATTGATCAATTTCATAATTTAAATCTTTTATTGTGTACTTTCTATCATTTGCAGCTAACCCACCAAGTAAAGACAGCTTAAGTTTTTTTAAATCACTAGAATTCATTTTTTGTAATATTTTTTTTGAATTATATATATCTTTGGATGAATACCTCTTTTTTGCAGTTTTAGATTTCAAAATAAAATTTTCAAATGCACAGACATGAAGGTGATTATATTTGAGAGCTAAAGCACCATTTGGAAGTTGATGATTTAAATCTGTTCTCACCCAATCAATTAAAGGCATAAAATTATAACAAATATTTTTAATATTATTCTTTCCTAAATTTACCAAAGACTCTTTATATTGATCTATGTAATATCTATACTTTCCTGATCTTTTTTTTATATCATTATGAACAGGTAGACTTTCAACAACACTCCAAGTTAATTTTTTATTTTTACTAATGTTGAAACTTTCAATAAATTTTTTTCTTTTCTTAATTTCGATTGAGCTCCATTTATCACCATATTTTATTTGCGCTAGTGATGATACAATTCCTTCCACTCCAATTTGTCGAATTTGATCTAATTGTGAAGGATCATTATGACCAAACCATCTAAATGAATACAGCATGCGACAATAGTATAATTAATATAAAGATAAATAAATAGTTATTTATTTTTAGTTGATTTAATATTAATCTTATTATTAAATAAATTTTAAGGAGGAATGATGAAAAAATTTATAACATTAATAGTTTCTTTTTTCGCTTTAATATCATCACCTGTTTTTGCAGGCGGTCATGGTGTTACTAAAGTAGCTCTAGTTCCAGGTGGCCCGCACCCTTATTTTGCTGCGTGGGAACAAGCTGGATTAGATGCTGTAAAAGATTTTGGATTAGGTAAAGCTGATTACAGAGTCCCTGCAGAGTGGGATCTTAGTCAACAAAATGAACTAATTGAAAGTTTAGTTGGTCAAGGTTATAACGCAGTTCTCGTGTTCCCTGGTGATGCAGTTGGAACAAATAAAATTTTAGGTGAACTTGATGATGCTGGTGTACCTACTGCTGCTTTAGCAGGTTGTGTAGAACAGCCAACTCAAGCTAAGTTTTGCTTTGGAACTGATACAGGTCACTCAGCTTATCTTGGTACCAAAGAATTAATTAAAGCACTTGGTGGAAAAGGTAAAATTGCCCACTTCACTGGCTTCCTAGTTGATCCTAATACAACACTAAGAATTAATGCTGTTGAACAAGCTGTTTCAGAAGCAGGTGGTGGAGTTGAAATTATACAAGTAATTGCAGATATTGATGCTTACGAACCAGCTGATGAAAAAATCAATGCTTTTATGGCAGCTCAAGGTGGTGAAGTTGATGGTATTGTTACTACAGCATGGGTTCCAGCTGTTGTAGCTGCTCAAGCTTTAACTAACATGGGTGATAAAAGAATTAAAATGGTTGGAATTGATCATGATGAAGTAGTTTTAAAAGCTATTAAAGATGGTTTTGTACATGGAACAATGTTGCAAAATCCATATGGTCAAGGATACATTGGTTCTTATGTAATGGATAAAGTTAGACAAGGCTGTGAATTTAAATCAGATGCACCTTGGAAATCCACTGCACAAACTGATCAATTTATTGACTCTGGAACAGTATTTGTAGACATCAGTGATGTTGATACTTACGTAATGGCTATGAGAGGAATTTCATTAGAAATCCTTGAAACATTTGATAGCACTTACTTAAACTGCCCAAGTTAAAAAAATTAATAGGGGGCTTAAAGGCCCCCTTTTTTCTATGAATTTCAAAATACCTAATTTTGTAAAAACAAATCAATTTGGTTTGTTGTGTCTTGTAATTATTTTTATTTGTATTTTTTCATTCTCTACTGATGGTTTTACATCAAGGTTTAATATTTATGCATTATCTAGAGTAGTAGCATTAGATATTATGATAGGCCTTGCAATGATGGTTGTCATTTTAACTGGAGGATTAAATTTATCTTTAGGAGCATTGGGTGTTTCAGCAGCAATGTTTGGAGGTTGGTGCATGGAGAGTATGGGTATACCAATTTCAATTTCAATAATTCTAGTTTTAGCTTTTGGGTCATTCTTAGGTTGGATTAATGGTTTTGTAACTGTGAGAACAGGTGTTCATAGTTTTATAGTGACTTTAGCAACTATGAGTATTTATTTTGGTTTTATGACTCTTCTTACAGAAGCAGAAGCATTTAGAAAACTACCTGAAATTTTTACAGATTTTGGAAGTTTAAAACTTTTTAATAAATATATCTCTCCACTTTTAATAATAAGTGTCTTAACTTGTTTTATTCTTTATTATGTATTTAAATATACTGATATTGGCAGAAAATTAATTGCAGCTGGAGCAAATCCTGATGCAGCAGAGCTATCAGGTATTTCAGTTGATAGAATGTTTATTTATTGCCACATGCTATCTGGATTTTTAGCAGCTTTAGCAGGAATAATGTTAACAGCAAGAATTGGTGCTGCAATTCCTTCTATGGCAGGTCATTTAGGTTTTGATTGGTTGTTACCAGCATTCTTAGCACCAGTTTTAGGAGGCACACTTTTATCCGGAGGAAAAGTAACAGTTTTTGGAACTATGCTTGGAGCTATACTTGTTACTTTAATTAATAATGGATTATATCTTATTGATGTTGGAGAATTTTGGGTAAGATTTTTTCTTGGAATGATTTTATTAGGAGCAGTTTTATTAGACAGAGCTAGAGAATATTTCACAGTTAAAAATTCAATTGTATCATGAGTAATCTACTTAAAAAAGATTGGTTTGGACTTGGCTTAGTTATAATACTTGGTTCAATTTTAATTTCATTTTTTAAGCCAGCATTTATCTCTCCATTTAATTTATATGTTTTAATGCTGAGTGTAAGTCTTATGCTAGTTGTTGCTATGTCTCAGATGATAATAATTGCTATTGGTCAAATGAATTTGTCTGTTGGAGCTATTGGTGGTTTAGTTGCTATTTCCTTTACCGGTTTAATGGAAGTTTATTCCATGTCTATATTACCTGCTATGTTAATTGGATTATTAATAGGATTAGCTTGTGGTTTTATTAATGGATATATAACTGTTAAAACAGGCATTTCTGCTTTTATTATTACACTGGCAACACTCTATATTTTTAAAGGAATGAATTTAGGTATAACAGAAGCACAGCCTTTTTATGAAATTCCTGATGCTGTTAAATTTTTTGGAAACGCTAAAATTCTTGGACCAATTCCATATCTAGTAATAATTCCAATAATTATAACCATTTTGATGTGGATTTTAATGAATAGAACATCACTTGGAAGATACATGTTAGCTTATGGAAACAATGTTCAATCATCTGAACTTATAGGAATATCTTCAACCAAAATAGTTATTTATGCTCATGTTATATCAGGTCTTTTAGCTGCAATAGGAGGGATGTTGGTGGTGTGCAGATTGCAACTTGGAACACCTAATATTGGTGACTCGTGGCTATTACCATCTTTTGCTGCTCCTGTTATCGGAGGTGCAATTTTAGCTGGTGGAAAAGTTGATGTAATAGCTACTGCTTTTGGAGTCATATTAGTTTCAATAATTTCACAAGCTTTAGTAATTTTTAAAATCGATCCATTTTTTGTACAAATATTTTTAGGTTTTATGATTTTATTAGCTGTCTTTATAAATAGATATAGAGAGTATAGAGAAGAAAGAAGAACAAAGGTGTTTTCTTATGAGTGATAATATACTCGAGCTCAAAAAAATCACAAAAAATTTTCCTGGTGTTAAAGCATTAGATAATGCAAACTTTCGACTTAAAAAAAAATCAATCCATGCTTTACTTGGTGAAAATGGCGCAGGTAAATCTACATTAATTAAAATAATTACAGGTGTTTACAATCAAAATGAAGGTGAATTATTTTTGAATAATAAAGCTCAATCTTTTAATTCACCTAATGAAGCAATGAATTCAGGAATTTCAGTTGTTCACCAAGAAAGAAATCTTATTAGAAGATTTTCAGTTGGTGAAAATTTAATGTTAACTAACCTACCTAAAAATAATCTAGGTTTAATAGATTATAACGCAGTTGCTAAAGAATCAAAAAAATGGCTTGATATTATGGAATTAGATATCGATCCAAATACGATAGTTTCAGACTTAACTGTAGCAAAAATGCAATTATGCGAAATCGCAAAAGCTCTTTCATTAGAATCAAAAATATTATTATTAGATGAGCCAACTTCATCATTATCTCCTCAGGATACAAAAAACTTATTTGTATTACTTAAGAGACTAGTTGCTGAGCAAGATGTAAGTATTGTTTTTGTAAGCCATAAACTTGAAGAAGTTTTTGAAATCTGTGATGAAGTTACTGTTTTAAGAGATGGTAAAAATGCATGTGAGTCAGAACAAATTGCAAATCTTAATAGACAACAATTAGTAAAATTAATGATTGGTAGGGATGAGCAAATAATAAATCCAAAAAAAGAAGTAAATTTTGATGATAAAAATTTATTAAATTTACAATCTATAAACACAGATTTAGGTCATAAGGATATCAATTTAAATCTTAAAAAGGGTGAAATTCTTGGTTTATATGGATTAGTTGGAGCAGGCAGAACAGAACTTTTAAAATGTGTTCTAGGTTTAGAAAAAATAAATTCTGGTCAAATTTTACTTAATGATAAAGAAATAAAAATTAAATCTCCAAAAGATGCATTAGAAAAATTTAAAATTGGATACATTAGTGAAGATAGAAAAAAAGAGGGATTAATTTTAATGCATGATGTGTTATCTAATGCAGGTATAACAGTCTGGTCAAATCTTAAAAAAATACTTTCATTCTTAAATGATCAAATAGTTTACTATAAAGTCGATCCGTATGTAAAACAACTAGAAGTAAAAACACCCTCTTATCAACAGATCGTATCCAATCTTTCAGGAGGTAATCAGCAAAAAATAAGTGTAGCAAAGTGGTTAGCTTCTGGAACTGATATACTCTTTATTGATGAACCTACTGTTGGTATAGATATAAAAACCAAATCTTATTTACACGAATTAATAATAGATCTATCATTAAAAGGTACTTCTATTATTTTGATAACAAGTGATATGCCTGAAATGATTAGCCTTGCGGATAGGATTATTACAATGAAAGATTTTAAAGTTGTTGGGGAAACAATTAACAATCATAACTATGAACAAATGAGTTCTTCAATAATGGATAATATTCATGAATAAAAGACAGCTAGGAAAAACAAATATTAATCTTACTGCTGTTGGTTTTGGAGGTGCTCCCTTAGGTAACTTATTTGAAAGTTTAGATGAACGTAGTTGTTATGATATTTTAGAAAAAACTTATGAAACTGGAATTAATATTTATGATACGTCGCCACTTTATGGATATGGTCTCAGTGAACATAGGTTAGGAAATTTTTTAAAAACAGTAGATGAAGAAAGTTACTTTTTATCAACTAAAGTTGGCAGATATCTTACTCCATCTAAAAAGGAAAATATAGACAGAGGAAGGTTTGCAGGCAGTTTAAATTTTTCTCCAAATTTAGATTACTCTTATGATGGAGTTATGAGATCATTTGAGCAATCATTATTAAGATTAGCTGTTTCAAAGGTAGATATTTGTTTAATACATGATGTAGATCGATTTAATTTTGGTGATGAAGTTGATCATTATTTTAAATTAGCAATGAACGGAGCATATAAAGCTGTTCAAAAACTAAAAGAAGAAAAAGTTATTAAGGCTATTGGAGTTGGAGTAAATGACTCTGATATATGTGCAAGATTTGCAAATGCTGGAGATTTTGACTGCATGGTATTAGCTGGGAGATATTCATTATTAGATCAAAATGCTTTAAACGATTTTTTTCCAATTGCTGAAAAAAATAATATAGGAATTATTCTTGCAGGAATTTTTAATTCAGGAATTTTAGCCAAAGGTGTAGGTGAAAACATTACCTACTTTTATGATAAAATTCCCGAAGATGTTAGACAAAGATATCTAAAAATAGCTAATATTTGTAAGAAATATGAAGTACCTGTTCCTGCAGCAGCTATTCAATTTTGTTATAAAAATGAACTTGTTACTTCTATGATACTAGGAATGGATAGACCTGATCAAGTTTCACAAAACTTGGAGTTTTTAAATTTACCTATTCCTGAAGATTTATGGAAAGATTTAGTTAATGAAAAGTTAATTGATGAGAGATGTCCAATATGAAAATAATTGATATTAAAACTCAGGATGTTCGTTTTCCAACATCAAAAGATAATTTAGGAACTGATGCTGTCCATGTTGATTGTGATTATTCTGCAACTTATGTCACAATACTTACTGATCAAAAAGACTTATCTGGAATCGGATTAACATTCACTATTGGAAAAGGTAATGATCTTTGTTGTACAGTCATTGAATATTTTAAAGAATTTATTATTGGAAAAGATATTGAAGAAATAGAAAGAGATATTGCATCCATATGGGAAAAAATTACAAATCATAGTCAACTACGATGGGTAGGGCCACAAAAAGGTGTTACGCATCTTGCAGCTGCAGCTTTTTTTAATGCAATATGGGATTTAATTTCTAAATATCATAAAAAACCACTTTGGAGATACATAATAGAATTAAAAACAAGAGATTTATTAGATAAACTTTCATTCTCATACATTGATGATGTTATTACTAAAGATGAAGCTGCTAAAATAATCGATCAGAAAAAAACAAATCTACCTTCAAATTTAGATGATTTAAACTCCACTATTTTTCCAGCATATACAACAGCAGCGGGATGGTTAGGTTATTCAGATGAAAAAATGAAGAGACTTGTTGAAGAAAATTTAAGTAAGGGTTGGACTCATTTTAAAATGAAAGTTGGTCAAGATATTGAAAGGGATATCCATCGCTGTAAGTTAGTAAGAGAATTAATAGGTGATAATAATAAATTGATGGTAGATTCAAATCAAATATGGAGCGTTAATGAGACTATTGAAAATATTGGAAAATTAAAACAATTCGATATTTTATTTTATGAAGAACCAACTAATCCTGATGATGTTTTAGGTTTTAAAAAAATTAAAGATGCACATCCCGACGTTAATCTTGCAACTGGAGAAATGATACAAAATAAAGTTATGTTTAAGCAATTTATAGAACATAAATCTTTAGATTACTGTCAAATTGATAGTTGTAGAATTGCAAGTATAAATGAAATTCTACCTGTTCTTTTAATAGCTAGTAAGTTTAATACTCCCGTTATTCCTCATGCAGGTGGCGTTGGTTTATGCGAATATGTTCAACATTTAAATCTAATCAACAAGTTTATAATTTCTAATCATGAATTATTATTAAGTGAATATGCAGAAAGCTGCTCTGAACATTTTGAAAATCCAGCAATAATTAAAGGTGGTGGATATGTAACTCCTACAAATCCAGGATATTCTGTAAAAATTAAGGATAGTTCTCTTAATGAATTTGATTATAATAATGGTACTTATTGGAAATAAATGTACGTAGATAGTCATCAACATTTTTGGAAACTTTCAAGAGGAGATTACTCTTGGATGACTCCAGATATGAAAGTGTTATATAAAGATTTTTTTCCAGAAGATCTTGAACCGCTTATAAAACAAAAAAATATTACTAAAACAGTAATTGTCCAAGCTGCTGACACTGTTGCTGAAACAGAATTTACATTAAGCTTAGCATCTAAATATGAATTTATTGCAGGTGTGGTGGGTTGGGTTGATTTAGATAGTAACAACGCTAAAGATGATATCGATAAACTTTGTGAGAGTAAATTTTTAAAAGGTTTTAGACCTATGATACACGATATTCAAGATGATGCTTGGATGTTAAATGATCACCTAAAAGAAAATATAAAATATTTAAATGAAAAAAATTTAACTTTTGATGCTTTAGTTCGACCAAATCATCTTCAACATCTTATACAATTTGTTAAAAAATATGATTTCCTTCCTATAGTTATTGATCATATCGCTAAGCCAGTGATTATTAAGTCTGAAATTGATCAATGGAAAAAGGATATGACTGAACTATCAAAAGCAAGTAATGTTTTTTGTAAATTCTCTGGAATTCTTACAGAAGTTGGTCAAGATTATACAAAAGAACAGTTAGATCCTTATATTGATTTTATTCTTAATAGTTTTGGATCTGATAAATTAATGTGGGGAAGTGATTGGCCTGTTTTAACAATGGCAGATAATTATTCAAATTGGTTTGATTTAGCAATGAATTATTGCAATTCTTTTTCTGAAGATGAAAAAAATAAAATATTTTCTCAAAATGCAACTCAATTTTATAGTCTTTAAAAGATTATATAAATTTAAATTTAATTAAATGATGAAACAAAACTATTTTGTGCCAACTTGGTCATCAATAAAACAACATCAAACACCAAATTGGTTTAAAAAAGCAAAGTTTGGAATTTATGCTCATTGGGGAATCTATTCTGTTCCAGCTGCTGGACCCAATGTAACATGGTATCCTTATTGGATGTATAGGCCACCTAGTCCTCAGTTTGATTATCATTGTAAACATTATGGTCATCCATCTAAATTTGGATACAAAGATTTTATTCCAATGTTTACTGCTGAAAAATTTAATGCAGAAGAGTGGGCAGATTTGTATTATCGATCTGGAGCAAAATTTGCTGGACCAGTAGCAGAGCATCATGATGGTTTTCCTATGTGGAATTGTTCTGATACCGAATGGTGTGCATCCAAGATGGGGCCAAAAAGAGATATTGTAGGAGAACTTGAAAAAGCAATTAGAAATAAAGGGTTGAAATATATGGTAGCAATGCATCACGCTGAAAACTGGTTTTTTTTCCCGCATTGGAATAATGATTTTGATGCCTCTAAAAAAGAATATGAAAGTTTATATGGTGAACTTCACAATTTAGATTTGATAGGAAATCAAGCTATATATCCGGATCATTGGGATAGAAAAAATGAACATCAAGACAAGCCTAGTAAAGCTTTTCATGATAGATGGTTAAATAGATTAAAAGAAGTAGTAGATAATTATAAACCAGACTATGTCTGGTTCGATTTTGGAATTAGATTTATTCATGAAAAGTATAAAAAAGATTTCCTTTCATATTATTATAACAAAGAAATTGAGTGGGGTAATGAAGTAGTCGTATCTTATAAATGGCATGATCTTCCTCCCGGTTCTGGATTATTAGATCTTGAACTAGGTAGAGAGTCAGAATTAACACACTATGATTGGATTACTGATACAACAGTTCATGAAGGAAGTGCTTGGGCTTATATGAAGAATTCAAAATATAAAACTACTACAGATTTAGTTCACTACTTAATAGATAATGTTAGTAAAAATGGATACATGCTCTTAAATATTGGGCCAAAACCTGATGGAACAATTCCAGAAGAAGATAAAAATCTTTTAGAAGGTATTGGAAATTGGCTTGATGTAAATGGAGAAGCAATATTTGAAACAGAAACATGGGATCAATATGGAGAAGGTCCAACTAAAATGAATGAAGCAGGACCTTTTTCAGATAATCGAGCAAAACTAATTTATACTGCCAAAGATTTTCGGTTCACTACAAAAGATAATTTTTTGTATGCAACTGCATTAGGATGGCCTAGCAAAGATTTTACGATAGAAAGTATATATAAACTTTTTGATAATGAAATTGAAAGGGTAGAATTATTAGGAAGTACTGATAAACTAGCATGGAAACATACCAGAGATGGACTCCATATAACAAGACCAGATAATAAACCATGCGAGCATGCATACAGTTTTAAAATAACAAGAAAGGAATATTTATAAATGATTAGATTAGGTATGACTCTTGGAATTAAAGAAGAAAAAATAGAAGAATATAAAAAACTTCATGCAAATGTTTGGCCTGAAGTCTTAGAAAATTTAACAGAACTTAATTTTAAGAATTATTCTATATATTTGCATAAAAATACCCTTTTTGGATATGTTGAATATCATGGAGACAATCTTGATAGAGATAACAAGCTAATGGCTTCAAACCCTAAAGTTCAAGAGTGGTGGAGTGTTTGTGGACCATGTCAAATTCCAGATCCTAATAGAAAAAAAGGTGAATGGTGGTCTAGTATGGAAGAAGTTTTTCATCACGACTAAAGTTAATTATGAAAACAAAAATTTGCTCAGTTGGTGAATGTATGATTGAAATTGTCAATACTAAGAATAACATTTTTCAGCAATCATTTGCTGGTGATACGCTAAATTTTTGTAACTATATTGAAAAAAAATATTTTGATGTCTCTTTTCTTACAGCTATTGGTAAAAATAGTTTAAACAGGTCAGTTTTGGAATTTATAAATTCTAAAAAAATTTCAACAAAATTAATCAAGCGAATTAATAGTCATGAAATTGGTTTATATTTAATTAAGAACAAAAATAATGGAGAAAAACAATTTTTTTATTGGAGAGATAATAGTGCAGCAAAAAATTATTTTAATAAGATAGATTTTGTTTCATTATTTAAAAATTTGAAGAATTTTGATTATATATATTTTTCTGGAATTTCACTTTCTATTATTGATCCATCAAAAATAAGCAATTTTGTTGATTTGTTAAAATTATTAAAGAACAAAAAAGTAAAAATTATATTCGATTTCAATATTAGAGTTAATCGATGGACTAAAAAAAATTTAAACAATTTTTTGCATTCTATTTTAAACTTCGTTGATATTTGTTTTGTGTCAGGTGAAGATCTAAAATTTTGGAAAAATGATAATAGTTTAAAAAATTTTGAAAAATTAATAAATAAATACAAAATAGATCATGGTATATTTAGAAAAAATGCTAAATTAACTTACTCAATTCAAAATAAAAAAAAATATACAATAAAAAATAAATTTATTAGAAAAGTAGTTGATACTTCAGGAGCTGGAGATGGATTTAATGCTGCCTATGTATCAAATTTTATTATTCATAATGATCCAGCTTTAGCTCTAAAAGAAGCCAGTCTTCTGGGCTCGAAGATAGTCATGCAAAAAGGAGCAATAGTTGATGTTAAATAGCGAATTACAATTAAATCTAAAAGAACAAAAAATTTTACCAATTCTTAATACTACAACTTTAAGCAATGATATTGACCGCTTAAGCAAATATTTAGAGAAGAATAGAGCTATTCGATATATTGAAATAACACTGAGAGAAAATCAATCTTTTGATATAGCACTAGAATTGAAAAAACATTTTACCAAACATAAATTTGGATTGGGCTCAGTTTTAACAAAAGAAGATTTTATTAAGGGACAAGATCATAATTTTCACTTTTTTGTTTCTCCTGGAATTGTTGATGAGATTTTAGAAATTAATAATTTATCATATATTCCTGGAGCTGAAACAATTAGTGAGTTTATACATCTTAATAAAAAAGGTTATAAAATAATTAAA
This sequence comes from uncultured Alphaproteobacteria bacterium, assembly GCA_902517315.1. The sequence continues at coordinate 36,293 of CABYBP010000006.1, read as the reverse complement.
TTTTTTCCAGCAAATTTAAATGGAGAGGAAAAAAAATTACAAACAATTGAAAACATTCTAAAGGATATAAAATTTATCCCAACAGGTGGGGTCAATAAAAATAATATCAATAAATATCTAGATTTAAAAAATGTTTTATGTGTTGGAACTTCAAATTTTGAAGAGTTTTAATTTACTTTTGTCATAGTACAAAGCATCTCAAAGGCAATCGTTGCTCCTACCAATGAAGTCATATTATTCACATCAAATGGAGGCGAAACCTCAACAACATCGCCACCTACAAAATTGATTTTATTTAGTGCTCTTATAATAGTTTGTGCCTCTCTCACATTAAAGCCTCCAACTTCTGGAGTTCCAGTCCCTGGTGCGAAAGTTGGGTCTATTCCATCTATATCAAATGTAAAATAAGTATCTGTTGTCGCTAGAACTTCATAAATTTTTTCAATACATTTATTAAATCCCATTTCATAATAATCATCTATTGTAATTATAGTTACACCTTGTTCTCTAGCCCAACTTAAATCTTCAGGATCATATAAAGCCCCACGAAGACCAAGGATTACATATTTTTTTGGATCTATCAGATTTTCTTCTATAGCTCTTCTAAATGGTGTACCATGAGTATATTTAAATCCTCCAAAATAGGTATCCCAAGTATCAGAATGAGAATCAAACTGAAATAAACCTACTGGTTTTTCTTTAGCTATACCTCTAAGAATTGGTAGGCTAATTAAATGATCACCTCCAATTGATAATGGTATTGTTTTGGAATTATAAATATTTGAGTAAAATTTTTCTATTTTATCTAAACTATCACCTAAGTCCGCTGGATTTACCGGACAATCACCAATATCTGCAATATTAAATTTATCATAAGGACTCTTAAGTGAAACAGGGTGATAAAGCCTTACAAGTGACGATGCATTTCTAATTTCTCTTGGCCCATGTCTTGCGCCAGGTCTATTAGTAGTTCCTCCATCCCATGGTACACCTGCAATACAGTAGTCTAATTTATTTAAATCTTTCACAACAGGTAAACGAAAAAAAGTAGCAACATCAGCAAAGCGAGGGGTTTCCATACTAGATAGAGGTTTAATTTGAGTCATAAAAGTATCTTATGGTATATAGATTTAGATTATACAAGACAAATTAGTATGGATTATAGCAAATTTCCTAAACCGCAAAATGATGGAAAAGCTGATCATCTTTTAAATAAGTTTTTGCCAGATATTTCTCTTAAAAATCAACAGGGAAATCTATTAAAAATAAAAAGATCTGACACTTTTCGTTTAATTTTATATTTTTATCCTATGACAGGTAATCCAAATGAAAGTTTACCAAAAAATTGGAATCAAACACCAGGAGCCGTTGGGTGTACTGTGGAGACTTGTAGTTTTAGAGATAATTATGAAGAGTTAATCAAACTAAATGCACTGCCAATTGGAGTATCAACTCAAACAATAGATTATATTAAGGAAATGACAGACAGATTAGTAATACCATATGATGTTTTAAGTGATTCAGAAAATTTTTTACTCAAGGCATTAAAATTGCCTTATTTTATAATTGAAAATAAAGTTTTTTTTAAACGATTAACTCTTATTGTGGAAAAAAATATTGTTAAAAAAGTATTCTACCCTATTTTTCCTCCTAACAAACATATAAATGAAGTTTTAGAATGGCTAAGAACATATTAACAATTTTTTTATTTTCAGTATTTTTGCTATTTTCTAATTTATCAATTGCTAATCCAAACATAGATCAATGGTTAGAATCAGAGAAAACATACAAGGATCTAATCAATGAGGGGTTTGAAGTAAAGAGTTATGCTATAAGTGATATAGAGGTTGGAAATGATTTAACAATAATCTTATTTGTTACAGTTCTCCAAAAAGATCAAGAATTATACGAGTGTCAGGAATATCAAACTATAGATAAAAATGTTGAAACATTAGATATGAACTTAATATGTAAAGAATTAGTGCAACCATATCAAAGAGGCGTAGGGACTTAAGATTTATAAATATTTAAAAAAAACCATTGTAATGCGATTAAAGTAAGTCCATTCAAAATCTCTTTATTATCCATCTTTGTTTTTACTTCCTCAAAACTATAACTTTTAACAAATATATCTTCATTTTCTTTTTCTAGACCCCTTATAATTTCTTTATCTGGAGCAACAACTTCACCTAAATATAGATTATAGAAAGACTCCGATGATCCTGGCGCAGGAAAGTACCCCTGTATTGATCTGAGATTATTTGCCTTACAGCCTGTTTCTTCTAAGCATTCTCTTTTTGCTGCATCTTCAGGAGTTTCACCTTGATCAATTATTCCAGCAACTATTTCGTCTAGATAATTTGTACTATTTTTAGAAATCGTTCCTGGTCTGAATTGTTGAATTAAAACAATTTTTTTATTTTCAGGATCATATGGTAAGACTGCTGATACTTGCGCACCACCAAATAGTTCTCTTTTTATTTCATTACTCCAATTTCCATCATATTTTTGGTATTTAAGAGTAAATTCATTCATCTTAAAGAAACCATCGTGAATATTCTTTTTATCTAAAATTTTAAATTTTGAACTCATATAAATTGATATATTTTATATTACATATATATTTATAATAATGGAAAAAGCTTTATTTGGTGCAGGTTGTTTCTGGGGTGTGGAAGAAACATTTTGTAAAACTCCAGGTGTAATAAGTACCTTGGTTGGTTATTCTGGAGGTAATACCGTTAACCCTTCTTATGAAAGTGTCTGCCAAGGAAATACAAATCATACCGAGGTGGTTTTAGTCGAGTTCGATAATTCTAAAATATCATATGAGGAACTTTTAATGGTTTTCTGGAAGTGCCATGATCCTACTACTCTCAATAGGCAAGGTCCAGATATTGGAACTCAATATAAATCAGCAATATATTACTATAATGAAGATCAAAAAAATAAATCTATTCTTTCTAAAAATGAATACACTAAGAATTCAGGATTAAACATTGTTACGGAAATATCAAAAGCCGAAGAATTTTATAAAGCTGAGGAATATCACCAAAAATATATCCAAAAAACAGGCTTGCACTGCGCTATATAACTTAATTTCTTAGGAATAGATGTCTGTTGATTTTTACTATGCATTTTTAACGGGCTGGACAATACTATTACTATTTTGGAGTACTATTGTTTTCTTTATTTTTTTAAGGAAACCTCCTAAATCAAAACTGACCAAAAGCTTTACAATAAAATCCTATTTATTTTTTTTGGTACTATTGTTTGCAATTTTATTTTTTAGATAAACCGATTCGTTTTTTTGAGAAGTTTGGCATCAATATATAGTAGGTTAGAAAGATAAAAATACTAACATGTTGATAATTAACAACTTTTTTAAATTTACTGTTGAATACTAGTCTTTTGATAAATATAAACTACCTCGATATTAACGAATATAAAAAAAAAATGTCTATATTAAAAAATTATTTTAAACAAAACAGTGTGATGCACAGTTTTTCAAGTTGCCAATGGCCAATTGGTGATCCCCAGGAAAAAGATTTTCATTTTTGTGAAGCATCTACAGTTGCTGGAAAGCCCTACTGTCAGAGTCATTGTGATGTTGCGTATATTGACGAAAAAGAGCTTAAAAAAGAAAAAGAGGCTCAAAAAAATCGTCGCATTGCTGCTTAAGTCTACCTCTACACATTATTATCTCATTAAATATTAATGATTTACAGATATTGACATCAGTAATGATTTTCTTAAAATAATAAAAATTATGCTCTTCAATGTGCTGAAAAAGTTAAATTTTGAAGGAACATTAGAAATAATAGACTCTAATGATAAAGTTTATAAATTTGGAAACACAAACCCACACGTTTGTATTAGATTAAAAAACAAATCTATTGAAAGAAAACTATTCTTGAACCCAAATCTTCATATAGGGGAAGCTTATATGAATGAGGATTTAGTAGTTGAAAAAGGAACTATAGAAGATTTTATTAATTTAATTACTAATTGTTATGATGATTTTATTTCCAATAATAAATTTTATAAATTCTATGAGTATTTATCTTCTATTTTTATGCCTTTTCAGCAAATTAATCAGCTTGTAAATTCCAAAAAAAATGTTGCACATCATTACGATATAAATGAGGATTTATATAAGTTATTTCTTGATCAGGATATGCAATATTCTTGCGCATATTTTCACAATCCAAATATGAGTTTAGATCAAGCACAGAAAGATAAAAAACAACATATAATTAAAAAACTTCAAATTACAGAAAATATGCATGTTCTTGATATTGGATGCGGCTGGGGTGGAATGGCAATTGAAATAGCAAAATCTACTGGGGCAAAAGTTAAGGGAATTACACTTTCAGAAAATCAATTCAAAACTGCATCTGAACGAGCACAAAAAGAAGGTTTGACTGATAAAGTTTCCTTCGCAATACAAGATTATAGAAATGAGAATGAAAAATATGATCGTATAGTATCAGTTGGAATGTTTGAACATGTTGGTATTAAATACTTCAAAACTTATTTAAGTAAAGCTAATGATATTTTGAAAGAGAATGGAGTTTTTCTTTTGCATACAATTGGTCAAAGGAGCATACCAACTGCTACAAGTCCTTGGATAAGAAAATATATTTTTCCTGGTGGTTATATTCCATCTTTATCTGAAATAATGAGAGAAACACAAAAACTTAATATAAATGTTACTGATGTTGAAGTACTAAGACTGCATTATGCTCATACACTTTCCAAGTGGTATCAAAATGTTATTAAAAATAAAGATAAAATTATAAAGATGTTCGATCAACGTTTCTTTAGAATGTGGGAGTTTTATCTTTTGGCAAGTAAGTATTCTTTTGTAAATATGGGTAATGTTGTTTTTCAAATACAAATAGCAAAGGATATTAACAATTTACCTCTCACTAGAAATTATATCTACAATTAAGCTCTTTATATTTATTGAATTTCAAACACAGGTGATATAATCTTTTATTTATGGCACAATCACTTAACAATTATATTATTAGAGCATCAATATTTTTAATCGCTACTTTTGTTATTGTGGTTTTATTATATCCAGTTTTACAAAATGCTTTTTTATCAAATATCTTTATTAATATTATAATTTTATTAGCCCTGTTAATTGGAATTGTATTTAATTTATTCCATCTCATTAATTTAAATTATAAATACATATCTTATTCCAACTTCAATATTACTAATTCTATAGAAGCATTCTCAAATTTAAGAGGTCAGGACAAAAATATTTCTCTTGAATTAAAGAATCTTGATGGAAATTTTTTTTTTAAAAGTTCATCAATAAATAGATTGATAGAAAATTCAGACATGACTTTAATTAGCATAAGAGAAACTTCTCGTTATTTAGTTGGACTGCTAGTCTTTTTAGGACTTCTTGGAACTTTCTGGGGACTTCTTAAAACCATTGGATCTGTTGGTAATGTTATTAGCGGCCTAGGCATAGATGATACAAATGTTGCAGGTTTTTTTAATTCTCTTAAAGATGGCTTAAATGCTCCACTAGAAGGAATGAGTATTGCATTTAGTAGTTCATTGTTGGGTTTAGCTGGCTCTTTAATATTAGGATTACTTGATTTAAATCTTGGTCAAGCACAAAATAAATTTAGTCAATACTTTGAGAAAATACTCAATTCTAATTCATCTCCAGATTTTTCCAAAGTTGAAGATAAACCAACTGGTGAGGCAATTCAAAAAATTTATGATAACTTAGAAAATCTTTTAAATGCTTTTAAAAAATCATCTGAAAATCAAAATAAAATTTCGAAAAATTTAGATAAATTTAATGAAACACTTAATAAAATAAATTCGAACTCATCCAATCTTGATAAACAATTATCAAACTTTTTATCTTCCCAATTAAACACACAGTCTTCTCTTATTAACTTAACAGAAGCGTTAAGTAAAAATGGATTATTAGAAGCAAAAAAAGTTAAAGAGTATTTTCAGAATATTGAAAAAGAATTAAAGAAAATTAAAAAATAATAATGTCTACTAGGTCTTTAAGAAATAGGCTTGTTAATACAACAAATATTTGGCCAGGCTTTGTGGATGTTTTAGCTACATTATTAATTGTAATTATCTTTGTATTAATGGTCTTTACAGTTTCACAAATATACTTAAGTGATGCTATATCAGGAAGAGATAAAGCACTCCAAGATTTAAGATCGCAAATTAATGAACTTTCAAAAATATTAGTTATTGAAACTAAAGACAAAGAAGAAGCTCTTTCAACTCTCTCAGAAACAGAGAAACAACTTGAAGATACCCAATCAAATTTAAAAAGTGAACAATTATTAAGTGAACAATTACAAACAGATGTAGCTAAAAAAAGATCAGAAATATTTGTTCAAGAGCAAAATATTATTGCATTATCTGAGCAAATTAGCAGTCTTTTAAAAGAGTTAAGAATAGTTGCTAATGCTCTTGAAACGTATGAAGGACAAGAAATTGCTTTACTTGAAACCGAAGGTTTAGGTGAAAGGATTAATAAAGCATTAGCAACAAGGATTGATCAGCTTAAAATACTTAATCAAGAATTAGATAATGCTAATTTTAAACTAATAGAAAGTGAGAAATCTCTAAAAGCAATAATTTCAGAATTAAATGAAAAGAATAATAATTTAATGGCAATCAACGAAAGTTTAGGTTTAGAAGATGGAGGAATTGAAGAGCAATTGTTGGCTATAAAAAACAAAAATGAAGAACTACTAAGTTTAAATAACGAGTTAGAGATAACAAATATTGAATTATCTTTAAGAGATGAAGAATTACAAAATCAAATATCTCAATATCAACAATTAATGAATGATCTTTTAGAAATTAATGATAGTCTTGGCTTAAAAGATGCATCACTTAATGAGCAACTTGATGCAATTAGATTTAAAAATGAAGAATTAGCAAGATTAAATAAAGACTTACTTCAGAAAGATAACACCATTTTCAATCTTCGTGGAAAAATTTCTGAATTAAATAATGTACTTTCTTTGTCTGAAGAAAAACAAAAACAGCAACTTGAAAAACTTGAACTGCTCCAAAATCAAATTGTTTCATTAGAAGAAGAGAATCAAGCACAAAAAGAAACATCACTTGATGAAATTGAAAAAATGGAAATACAAGCTTCTAAAACATTAGAACAGGTGGAAATTCTTTCTAATCAAATTGATACTTTACAAAAGGAAATAGCTTTACTTAATAGTGCTCTAGAAGCGAGTGAAAGTCAGGCTTTAATTAAGGATTTAGAAATTGAAGTTCTTGGTGAAAAACTAAACAAAGCCCTTACATCTAAAGTATTTGAACTCCAAAAATATAGATCTGAGTTTTTTGGAAAATTACAATCTATTTTAGGTGATAGAAAAGACATTAAAATTGTAGGAGATAGATTTATTTTTGAATCAGAGCTGTTATTTGATTCTGCTTCAGCAGATTTACAACTATCTGGTAAAGAAAAGTTAAGTGAAATTGGTCTAACTTTAAAAGAGACTACTAATGATATCCCATCAGATATTGACTGGATTATCATGGTAGAAGGACACACTGACAAAAGACCTATACAGACAATTAGATATCCTTCTAACTGGGAATTATCTTCAGCTAGAGCTAATACAGTTTTAAAACTTCTTCTTGATCTTGGTTTTCCCCCAAATAGATTAGCATCCGCAGGATACGGGGAGTTTTATCCTATCAGTAATGGAGAAACTGAGAGTGATCTACAGCAAAATAGAAGAATTGAATTAAAACTTACTTCTCGTTAATTTGCCTTAAATTTAACATAAACTGATCATAAAAAATCTATATGAGATTAATAATTTTTTTTATTTTAAGTTTCTTTAGCTCATATTCTGTATTTGCTGCGTGTAGTGACCAACCGGCAAATGAAGTTGACTGGACTAATTGTAATTTTATTGAAAATTTAGATTTATCTGGCACTGGCTTAGCAAACTCTCAAATGTCTGGAGTTAATTTATCTTTATCTAACTTTGAAAAATCTCAACTTAATAATTCAAACTTGTCTATCGGTAATTTTATCTTTTCAAATTTTAGTAACTCAAATTTATATGCTTCAAACTTACAGGGCGCTAATTGCAATAATGCTAATTTTGATAATGCAAATCTTGCAAAAGTAAACTTTGAAGGATCTAATCTTTTTGGAGCTACTTTTAAAGGTGCAAATTTGTATGAAGCAAATCTTCTTGGAGCAAATATTTCAGGCGCAATTTTTGATGAAGCAAATTTGTCAAATACGATATGGATAGATGGAAAAAAATGTGCTCTTGGTTCTATAGGCAGTTGCCAATAATTTTTCTGCTTCTTTTTGTTGTAAGTTGTAAAATGTCAACTGTATCTGAAATTAAAAATGATGACAATAAAGTTAATTTTAAGATCTCAGGAAGTAAAGAAACAGGCATTCAAATAAATAACTAAAATATTAATTTACTTTTATTAAATTTAATGATTTGACCATTAAATAATGATTCATAATTCTTATTTATATGCTTTTTGTGTAGTCTTTCTTGCTGGAATCTTTTGGAGTTTTGGAGCATTGACTGTGCGATATATGGTAGACGGTCATCAATATGTCTTTCAATATTTATTTTATAGAGGAATAACAATTTCAATTGTACTTTTAATATATTTATTTTTTCGTGAAGGTTTTGCTTTTTATAAAAATTTTCTCAAAATAGGAACATCGTCAATACTTGGTGGATTATTCTTAGCAACAGCTTTTACAGGATTTATTTTTTCTATTACTATGACTACTGCTGCTGTTACTTTATTTATGTTAGCAGCTATGCCTTTTATTGCAGCTATTGTTGGATATTTTGTTCTGGGTGAAATACTAAAGAGATCAACATTAATTGCAATGGTTGTAGCTTTTATAGGTGTCTGTATGATGATTATTAATGACAGTATTTCAGGGACTGCCTTAGGGGCAATAATAGGGTTTATTTCTGCAACTGGCTTTGCTTTGTATACTGTAACAATAAGGTGGAAACCTGAAACTCCAAAATTCACAACAGTTGTTTTAGCTGGATTATTTTGTGCAATATTTGCTTTCTTTATTTTAGGTTTTTCTTTTGAACCTTTTATTCTAATGCCTGAAATAAATAGTTATTTGAGCATACTTCATGGATTAATTGTTGCAGCTGGTTTGATACTTTATAGTCTTGGAGCAAAATATTTACCATCAGCTGAGCTTGCACTTTTATCATTAATGGAAGTAGTTGGAGGAGTACTTTGGGTATGGCTTCCTATTTTTGGAATTAACGAAGTGCCAAGTACAACTGTAATAATTGGAGGTTTTATAATAACTTTAGCTGTTGTTTATTATGGTTTTGCAGCAAGGCAGATAGATATGAATATTAAAACCTAAATATTTGCTATAACTTTATTGATATTTTTCCTTGGTAAATTATTTTTAGACCAAACAGTATCAAGGGCCTTAATCATTTTTTCAATATGCTCTTTTCTATGTTTTGGAGTAACTGTTATTCTTAGTCTTTCTAAACCCTTAGGTACAGTTGGGTAAAAAATTGGTTGTGCATAAATACCATGATCTTCAATTAAATCCTTAGATACTTTTTTACATAAAAATGGATCATTAATTAACACAGCTACAATATGAGAATTTGTATCTAAGTAAGGAATTGCTAAAGAGTCTAAGTTTTGCCTAATTAAAGCTGCATTTTCTCTTATTCTTATTCTTAGTTGCTCAGCAAGAGAAACGATATCTATAGCTTTAGCTGCTCCTGCAGCAATTGATGGGCAAATAGAAGTTGTAAAAATAAAACCTGGTGCAAAACTTCTAATATAGTCAATTATTTTAGAACTAGCTGCAATGTACCCACCCATTTGGCCAAATGCTTTAGCTAAAGTTCCATTAATAATATCTATTTTATCTTCAACACCCATTTCTACAGCAATACCTTTACCTTCTTCACCATATAATCCTACCGAATGAACTTCATCAAGATAAGTCATACAATTATATTTTTTTGCTAATTCAACTATTTTTATAATTGGAGATCTTATACCCTCCATAGAATATAAACTCTCAAATACTATCAACTTAGGGGTATCAGCATCAGCTTGTTTTAATAATTCTTCTAAATGATCGACATCATTATGATTAAAAATATTACATTTAGCTCCACTATTTTTAATACCTTGAATTAATGAAGCGTGATTTAATTCATCAGAAAATATTTCTATATCTTTAATTTTTTTTCCTAAAGTCCATAAAGTTGATTGGTTTGCTGTATATGCTGAAGCAAAAACTAATGCGGCATCTTTATTATGAACGTTTGCAAGTTTCTTTTCAAGTTCAGTGTGATAACTTGATGTGCCTGAAATATTTCTTGTACCTCCTGAACCAGATCCATACTCTAGAAGTGTTTTCACTATTTCATTTACCACTTCAGGATGCTGACTCATATTTAGATAATCATTAGAGCACCAAACCTCAACTTCTCTTTCTTTATTTCTGAAACTTTCATCTGCATTTGGGAAACTTTTTATAGGTCTATCTATGTTTCTAAATTCTCGATAGAGACCCTGTTCTTTAAGATTTTTCAGTTCAGATTTGAAGAATTCTTTATATTGCATATTTATTAGATATCTCACCATATCTTTAATTGTAAGTGTTTAATTGAATGAATTGTCACACCTTAGTTCTACTAAAAGCCATTCTTTTCCAAACTCCATATTTATCCTTAATCATAAATCGATGGTATAATGCTGCCGCAATATGAAGTGAAAAAACAGCTGTTAAAATAAGAGCTGAGTAATAGTGTATAGTTAGTGCATCAGGATAAAGAATAAAGTTTTCTTCAATTAGAGGTGGTATTTTAATTAATCCCAAAAGGTAAACATCCCCTCCTTCTAACCAGGTCATAAAAGTACCTTGTATGGGTATAAGAATTACAAGACCATACAGAATAAAATGAACTAAATTTGAAACTAATTTATGAAATAATGGAATGTTTTCATATTTTGGATGAGTATTAAATATGTATTTCCAAATTAATCTAAGCACAACTAAACTAAATACTACGGTGCCAAAAAATTTATGTGTAATAATAAAACCCATCTTAAGAGGCGAAAATTCCATATTATGAAGGCTAATACCTGTTGCAACTTGCCAAAAAAGAAGAAGTGCTAATGACCAGTGAAATAGCTTTGCAACTAAGCCCCAAGAAGATTTTGTACCTTTAAATTCAATCATTACTAATTTTATCATATAGTGCTATTTAAAATAATATAATCAATGAAAATTAGAGTTTTATCGAGAAAAAGTGACTTAGCAATAATTCAAGCTCGTGAATTTTCTGAGTATTTGCAATCAAAATATCCTTTTGTAGAAATAGAATTTTTAACAAGAAGTACCTCAGGAGATAAAGATCTAAAAACTCCTCTTTCTGAAATGCCAACGGAAGGAGTTTTTACAAATGATTTAAGGGATGAATTAATAAATAATAAATGTGATCTAATTGTTCACTCTTGGAAGGATCTTCCAATTGAAGTTGGTGATAAAACTAAAATAGCCGCAACATTAAAACGAGCTGATAAACGAGATATATTATTCTTAAAAAAAAACAAAACTATGGATAGTAATAAAATTACCATTCTTTGCTCGTCTCCAAGAAGACAATACAATTTAGAAAATTTTATTAAAAATTATCTTCCACAAAAGTTTGATGAAGTTTGCTTTGAAAATATAAGAGGTAACATACCCACTAGATTTAAAAAATTTTTGGAAAATCCTGACAGTGATGGTTTTATTGTTGCTAAAGCAGCAATTGATAGATTACTTTTGAATAATTATTTTGAATTCAATGAATTAAAAATAACTCTAAAAAAATATATTAACGAATGTCTATGGTCTGTTTTACCATTGTCTATAAACCCTTGTTCTCCTGGACAAGGAGCTCTAGCGATTGAAACAAGAATTAAAGATAATAAACTTAACGAAATTTTAAATGATATTAATTTTTCCAAAGATTATTCGAATGTTATTCAAGAAAGAAATATTTTAAAAAACTATGGAGGAGGATGTCACCAAAAAATAGGAGTATCTTACATCTCACATAAATTAGGATTAGTTGTATCTAAAAGAGGTGAAGATGAAAATGGCAATCATTTTGAGAGCTGGGATTTTATTGATCCAAAGGATATAAGTTTTTCTAGTAATACAACAGATGAAATTTATCCTGAAAATTTAAAAAATTATAAAATATTTTCTAGAAAACAATTAAATGAAAATGTTGAAGATATATATAATTTACAAAAAAAATGTATTTATGTTTCACGAATTAGCTCAATCCCAGATAAGTCAAATATCCAATCAAATAATGTTATTTGGACTAGTGGTTTAAGAACATGGAAAAATTTATCTGAAAGAGGTATTTGGGTTAATGGAACTTCAGATGGTTTGGGTGAGGATTTTGATAAAGATATTAATGCACTTACGAATAATCCTTGGGTTAAATTAACTCATTTTCAATCTCCTGAAAGTTCGATAAAAAATAAAATTGAGACGTATGAATTGGAGTCCATTGATTTTAAAATAGATATAGAAAAGAAAAAGTACTTTTATTGGATGAGCAGTTCAGCTTTTAAGGCGAGTATTAATAAATATCCTAAAATTATAGAAAAATATCATTTTTGTGGCCCAGGAAATACTTACAATGAGATTAGTAAAATATTAGGTAATGATAATAATCTTTTTGTTGAGCTATCTTATGATAGTTGGAAGAAAAAATTATTAAAAGACTAAAAAATGACAAATATTTTATTCGAAAATGCTCTCAAAAGAAATATTCAAAAAACACCACCCATTTGGTTCATGAGACAGGCTGGGAGGTACCATTCGCATTATCGCAAGCTAAAAGAAAAATATACTTTTGAAGAACTTTGTAAAACTCCGGATCTAGCCGCAGAAGTCGCTTGTGGTCCAATACAAGAGTTTGATTACGATATTGCAATTTTATTCAGTGATATTTTATTCATCTTGGAGGGACTTGGTTTAGAATTAAAGTTTGACCCAGGACCAAAATTTAATTCTTATATAAATTCAGAAAACATTAATGATTATAGTAATATTGATCGTGCCATTGATCATATGCAATTTCAATTTGAAGCTATAAAAATAACAAAAGAAAAATTGCCAAATAATAAAAGTTTAATTGGATTTGTTGGTGGACCTTGGACATTATCAAAATATGCATTTGGAAATAATAACTCTGATTTAATTGACACTAAAATGAATTTAGAATTTATTTCAAAAATTCTTTTACCCCTTCTAAAGAAAAATATTCAATTACAATTAGATGCAGGTGTCGAACTTGTCATGATTTTTGATAGTTCCTTGTATGATTTAGATAAAATAAATTTTCATGAAATTTATTCAAAATTTTTGGAAGAGATTGCAATTTCTTTTCCAAATAAAATTGGCTATTATTCAAGAGGTAGGAGTTTAACAGATCTAAATTCTATCATCAGTTTCCCGTTTGCTGGTTTTGGCTATGATCACACAATAGATCTTAAATTTATGTTTGAAAATCAAAAACATGGATTTATTCAAGGAAATTTCAATGAACAATTAATGTTAAGTGAAACAGATACATTTCTTAATGATTTAAAAGATTTTATTGAAAAAATGAAATCAATTGAAAATCTTAATGGCTGGATTTGTGGCCTTGGACATGGAATTAACAAAAATACTCCAGAAAAAAATGTTCATTTATTTATAGAAAATATCAGAAAAGAATTTAGCTAATAGATATGGTTAAATATATAGGTGAAAAAGATTATGAGCACGGAAGTAAAGAAAAAATTGGTGTTTTAATTACTAACCTAGGCACTCCAGATGCTCCAAATAAAAAAGAACTAAAAGTATATCTTAATCAATTTTTGTCAGACCCTAGAGTAATCGAATTACCTAAAATCTTATGGCAAATTATATTGAAGCTAGTAATTTTGCAAATAAGACCTTCTAAATCAGCAGAAGCATACAAACAAATTTGGACTGATAAGGGTTCCCCACTTTTAGATATAGCAAACAGACAACTAAATAAAATACAATCATCTTTTTCTTCAAAAAATGAAAATATAGTTTTTGAAGTAGGTATGCGTTACGGCAATCCATCTATTTCAGATGCTTTATCAAAACTTCAAACAAAACAAATAAGAAGATTATTAGTCTTGCCTATGTATCCACAATATTGTGCTGCAACAACAGGTAGTACATTTGATGAGGTAACTAATGTTTTGCAAAAATGGCGTTGGATACCTGAAATGCGATTTATCAATCAATATTTTGAAGAAAAAAATTATATAGAAGCATTATCAAATTCTATAAAATCATTTTGGAAAAAAAATAAAAAACCACAAAAAATTATTTTTAGTTACCATGGTATACCAAAAAGATATTTGACTAACGGTGATCCATATCATTGCTTTTGCCTTAAAACTACAAGATTAGTCAAAGAACATTTGGAATTATCCGATGATGAAATAATGACAACTTTCCAAAGTAGATTTGGTAAAGCGGAATGGTTAAAGCCATATTCAAGGTTGGCCACTATGATTTCAGATCCAAAATTTAATACTGCAAAAGAATGGTTTGAAAAACTACGAGATAACTTGGTTGAAACTATACAAAACATTGATGAAAAAAAATTTGAAATAAGTAACTGGGACCACAAAAGTGATGGTGGCGGTAAAATGAGTAAAATTAAAGGTAATATTATTGAAAAAGGTGGAGTAAATATATCTACTGTTGCAGGGACATTTAATGAAAATATGAGAGAAGCTATTCCAGGTGCTAAAGAAGATCCAAATTATAATGCAACTGGCATCAGTGTTGTATTACATCCTGTTTCACCAAAAATTCCTTCTATGCATTTTAATACAAGACTCATTAAAACCACTCAGGAATGGTTTGGTGGAGGTATGGATATTACACCTTGTTTAATATTTGAGAATGAGAAAAAATATCATCATGGTTTAGAAGTTTTATGTAATAAATATGATAAATCTTATTATCCCAAATTTAAAAAATGGTGTGATGATTATTTTTTTCTTAAACACAGAAATGAACCAAGAGGTGTTGGGGGAATATTTTTTGATTACCTTCAAACTGGTGATTGGGGAAAAGATTTCGAATTTGTCCAAGAAGTAGGTAATTATTTTCATAAATTTATTAAAACTACTTTAACTACTCTTAAGGATGAAGAGTGGAGTGAAGAAGAAAAAAAGATACAATTAGTTAAGCGTGGTCGCTACGCTGAGTTCAATCTATTATATGATAGGGGTACCAAATTTGGATTAGAGACGGGAGGTAATATTGATGCCATTCTCATGTCAATGCCTCCAGTAGCTAATTGGGATTAAATTACATTTCTTTTATAACTTTGCCAAATTTTTTAACTTCATCCCAATTTGTAAACTCATAACTTTTAGTTACATCAGTTGGCCCTTTAGTAAACCACATTATCAATCTAATAATATATTTATCTAAAAATCTATAAGATGGATAATCAACTTTACCAGCAAATACACTTAATTTAGTAGGTTTCCAATTAGTGTCATTTAAAAATTTTTTAACATAAGGGTTTGTTTCAGGGGTGTTTTTATTTTTTTTTCTTGCAACCACGTTTACCGAGAAAAATGCAGTCTTAATCTGATTAAATCTTTCTAAGTTTTTTTTAACAAACTCAATTACCCTAGGATTATGCTTACCATATCTAATACTTGCCCCTATAATAATCTTGTCATACTTATTTAGGTTTTCTTCATAAGCATCTTCAATTGAACAAATTTTAATTTGATCTGTATTATGATTTTTTACTAAAGTATTACAAATAGCAACTGTTTGACCATCGGTAGTTGAATATATAATTAATGTATTTGACATCTATAAAATTTAATAAATTTATATATAAAGATAGTAAACAATCTTTAAAAATAAAATTTAAAAACTAATTTATTATTATGTCTCAAAAAGAATATAAATTTATTGGCTTAAATATGGAGTCCATTTCTATAATCTACGGAATATTTCTTATTATTTGGGCATTGACTGCAAATTTTTTAAGTTCAACTAACTCTATTACATCTTTTATACCTTCATTTCTTGGTGCGCCTGTTTTATTTTTTGCAATACTTGCTTTAATATATCCATCAAAGAAAAAATTATTAATGCACATAGTAGTTCTTTTTGGATTATTAATTGCAATTGGTGGACTTGATGTTCTAAGAAGTGTTATTTCTGGAAATTTTTTAGTTCTTTTTTGGGCTGATTTATCAAAATTGATGATGCTTTTAACAGGTTCTTTTTTTACATTTCTTTGTATTCAATCATTTAGATTTGCAAGAAGTTTAAGATAGTTATTTTTTTGTTATTATTTTTGTCTTTCTGCCTGGATTGCAAATTTTGCATATTTCACACTCCAAACCAAAACAACTTCTAGCCTGACAAAATTCTCTTCCATAAAATATTATTTGTAAATGAAGTTTATTCCAAGATTTTTTTGGAAACAAATCTTTTAAATCCTTTTCTGTTTGAACGACATTTTTACCATTTGTTAAACCCCAGCGTTGAGATAAACGATGAATGTGTGTATCAACTGGAAATGCTGGATGACCAAATCCTTGAGACATAACTACACTTGCAGTTTTGTGACCTACACCTGGTAACTTTTCTAGTTCCTCAAAACTTTCTGGAACTTTCCCTTTAAATTTTTTTACAAGTATTCTTGAAAGTTCAAATATTGCTTTAGATTTTTGAGGTGCTAATCCACATGGACGAATAATATTATAAATTGTTTTTTTGGGTACCTTTGTCATCTTTATAGCTGTGTTTGCTTTCTTAAAAAGCGATGGTGTAACTTGGTTAACTCTTTCATCTGTACATTGTGCACTAAGAAGAACAGCCACAACTAATTCAAATTTATTTTTGTGTTTTAGAGGGATAGGAACTTTTCTATATATACGATTGAGTATTCTAGAGACCTCTTGCGCCTTTTCTATTCTTTTCACTGTTTAAAGCCTCCTTCAAGAGTTACGTATTAAGTAATACTAATAATTATGACAAAATATAGCACTTATTAATACTAATAATATTGAATATTTCCATTGAAGTAGTATGGGTCTACCATCAAATTTCTATGGAGGAAATAATATGAAAAAGACTTTAAGCACAGTTTTGTCTTTGCTTTTCATGGGTATTTTTTCACCAGCAATTGCAAATAATATTAAGTGGTCAATGCCAGGTGATTCATTAACTCTTGATCCGCACGCACAAAACGAAGGACCAACTCATATGGTGTCTCGTCAGGTTTACGAAAGTTTAGTAACTCGAGGTATCAATATGGAAATAGAAGCTCAGCTTGCTGAGTCATGGGATGCAACTGCTCCGGACACATGGATTTTCAATATTCGAAAAGGTGTTAAATTTCATGATGGATCCTCTTTGACTGCTAGTGATATAGCTTTTAGTATCAATAGAGCAAAAACTGCTCCTTCTGATATGGTTGATTTAATTAAAAGTATTAAATCAGCAAAAGCAATCGATGATCACACAGTTGAAGTAAAAACTGATGGACCAAACCCAATTCTTTTGAGTCAGCTAACTCAGATTTTTGTAATGTCTGAAGCATGGTCAAAAGCAAACGGTTGTGAAGTATCATACAATTGGGATGCAGGAGAAACATCTTATTGTGCATCTAATTCAAACGGATCTGGACCTTTCAAAATTACACTTAGAGAACAAGATGTAAGAACTGTTCTTGAAAAAAATAATGATTGGTGGGGAGATGATAGTACATTTAATGTTGATACCATTGAATTATTACCAATAGCAAATGATGCAACAAGAGTTGCAGCTCTTCTTTCTGGAGAAATTGATTACACGAATGTTGTACCAGTGCAAGATATCGAAAGAATTAAATCTTCTTCTGGACACAATGTAAAAATGACTCCTCAAAATAGAACAATATTTTTTGGTATGGATCAAGGTTCGGCTGAATTAAATTCATCTAACATTAAAGGTAAAAATCCTTTTGCAGATAAAAGAGTTCGTCTAGCTATGTATCATGCTCTAGATATGGAAGCTATTAAGGACAAGGTAATGAGGGGTCAAAGTGCTCCTGCAGGAATTATTACTGCTCCTGGTGTAAACGGCCATACAGCAGAACGTGATCAAAGAATGCCTTATGATCCTGAGATGTCGAAAAAACTTTTAGCAGAAGCTGGATATCCAGATGGTTTTGATGTGACTCTAGATTGTCCAAATGATCGTTACATCAACGATGAAGCAATCTGTGTTGCTGCAATTGGTATGTTTGCTAAAATTGGAGTTAATGTAACTCTTGATGCAAAAACTAAAAGCCAACACTTCTCAGAAGTTAAAGAGGGTGATGCAAATGGCATGACTAGTGACATGTACATGTTAGGTTGGGGTGTTCCAACTTTTGACAGTCATTATGTATACTCGTACTTATTTGATAGCGCTGGTAGCTGGAACAAAGTTAATTTTAGCAATGCTAGAGTTGATGAGTTAGTAGCAGCAATGGGTGTTGAAACTGATCTAGATAAAAGAAATGCTATGATTGCAGAAGCTTGGGATATTACTCAAGATGATGTAACATATCTTCCTTTACATCACCAAGTTGTTAACCAAGCATCAAAAAGTAATGTCGATGTTCCAATTAGAATGAACAACGAGCCATTATTTAGATTTGCGAACGTCAACTAACAAAATTTACATTTTCTGGCCAGTTTACTGGCCAGAAAAAATCCATGCTCACCTATTTCTTTAAAAGACTCCTTCAATCAATTCTTGTTATGATTGTTGTCGCTTTTGTTTCTTTTTCTTTATTTAATTTTGTTGGCGATCCAGTAAATAGTATGACAGGAGAAGATGCTTCAGATGAAAGACGCGCTGAAGTTCGAGAAGTATTAGGTTTAAATGACCCTGTCTACATTCAATTTTCTCGTTTTTTAGGTAATATAATTCAAGGTGATTTTGGAATATCATACCAATTAAAAAGAGAAGTATCAGATTTAATAGCAGAAAGAATGCCTGCTACTTTAGAATTAGTTTTTGTATCTGCATTGATTGCTATCATCAGTGGTGTTATCTTGGGCGTCTATACCGGTATTCACAGAGACAGTTTTATTTCTAATATTATTCTTGTGATTTCTCTAGCTGGAGTTTCTTTGCCAACATTCATAATAGGAATAATGTTAATTTATTTATTTTCAGTAATCTTAGGAGTTCTTCCATCTTTTGGTAGAGGTGAGGTAACACAATTAGGTTTTTGGACTACAGGTTTTTTGACTACTTCTGGTCTAAAAGCACTCATACTTCCATCTGTTACTTTAAGTTTATTTCAAATGACTTACGTCATAAGATTAGTTCGTGCTGAAATGATGGAAATTTTACAAACAGATTATATAAAGTTTGCAAAAGCAAGAGGTATAAAAAGAAGTGTTATTAATTACAAGCATGCACTCAAAAATGGATTAATCCCAGTAATTACTATTACGGGTATAAACATCGGAACATTAATTGCTTTCTCAATAATTACAGAAACAGTTTTCCAATGGCCTGGTATGGGATCATTGTTTATCAAGGCCGTATACTTTGTCGACATTCCAATAATGTCAGCATACATGATTATGGTAGCTTTTATATTTGTTATGATAAATTTTATAGTAGATATCACTTACTATTTTATCGATCCAAGAATTAGATTTAAGGAAGAAGGAAGTTAGAAATGTTGCTTAAAACATTTAATAAAATTTATGATACAGATATTGGATATAATTTCTTTAATTCTAAATTAGCAGTAATTTCTTCAACCATATTTTTTATTATATTATTTTGTTCTGTATTTGCTGGGCTAGTAGCTCCTTATAATCCTTTTGATCCAGCATCAGTTTCTTTAATGGATGCATTTACCCCGCCAGTATGGTCAGAAGGAGGAAATTTTAGTTTTATCTTAGGTACTGATCAACAGGGAAGAGACATGTTTTCAACAATGATTTATGGCTCAAGGATTTCACTTATAGTTGGTTTTGCTTCTATAATTTTTGCAATGATACTTGGAATATTTCTTGGAATAACTGCTGGATATATTGGAGGTAGATATGAAATCATTGTAATGCGTCTTACAGATGTACAATTAACTATTCCAAGCATTTTAATGGCTTTACTTGTAGATGGAATTGCAAGAGCAATTATTACACAATCAATGCATGATGAAATGGCAATTTATGTTTTGATATTTGCGATTGGTATTTCTGAATGGCCACAGTTTGCAAGAGTATCAAGAGCGTCAACTTTAGTAGAAAAAAATAAAGAGTATGTCTCAGCTTCAAGAATTATTGGATTATCAAATATATTAATTATGTTTAAGCATATTTTACCAAATATACTTAGACCCATTTTGGTAATTGCTACAATTGGATTAGCTCTTGCAATTATTACAGAGTCCACCTTAAGTTTTTTAGGTGTTGGCGTCCCGCCAACGACACCTTCTCTTGGTACTCTAATAAGATTTGGAAATAATTTTTTATTTTCGGGAGAGTGGTGGATTACTTTTTTTCCAGCAATTTTCTTAATTGTTTTAGCATTATCAATTAATTTATTAGGGGATTGGATGAGAGATGCTTTAAATCCAAAATTAAAAAAGAGATGAGTTTTTTAGAAATTAAAAATTTAAACATAAGTTATCCAACACGAAAGGAGACTATAGTTGCAAGCAATAATGTAGAATTTTCTTTAGAAAGAGGTGAAATATTAGGAATTGTTGGCGAGTCTGGATCTGGAAAATCTACAATTGCAAATGCGATAATTAACTTGATTGATCCTCCAGGTGAAATTACAGATGGTTCAATCAAAATAGACAATATTGAATTAAGAAGTAATGAAGAAATAGTTCAAAATATTAGAGGAAAAAAAATAGGATTTGTTTTTCAAGATCCCCAAACTTCATTAAATCCTCTATTTAAAATAAAAGATCAATTAATTGAAACTATTCAAGCACATTTAAATTTAAGCTATCAAGATTCTCTTAAAAAATCAATTCAACTACTCAAAGAGGTTGGAATAGAAAATGCTGAAAAAAGAATTGAGAATTACCCACACCAATTCAGTGGAGGAATGCGTCAAAGAGTTGTGATAGCTTTAGCAATAAGTTGTGAGCCTGACTTAATAATTGCGGACGAACCAACAACAGCTTTAGACGTAAGTATTCAATATCAAATATTAGAACTTCTTAAGGATCTAACAAAAAAAAGAAATCTTGGAGTTATAATTATTACCCATGATATGGGAGTTATAGCAGAAACAACAGACAAAGTTATTGTTATGAGATACGGACATATTGTAGAACAAGGACAGACTAAAGAATTATTAACAAATCCGAAATCAACAGAAGCAAGAAGCTTAGTAATTTCAGTACCACCAACAAATAAGAAAATTGATAGATTTAAATTGATTAGCCCTGATGGTAAGGAAATCGCATCTAGTTCCAAGGATTTGACTAAAAATATTATTAAAACATGGGGGGTAAGGGAAAATAAAAATCAAAAATTATTAAAACTTGAGGAAGTGACAAAAATTTTTGATGATAATTCTTTAGGAAGTAGTTTTTCTTTTAGCTCTAATAAAAGTCCAAATGATAAAATAGTTAAAGCTGTAGATAATGTATCTTTTGAATTATTTGAAGGTGAAACACTTGGATTAGTTGGAGAGTCAGGTTCAGGTAAATCAACTATTGCAAAAATTATCACTGGATTAGTTTGTCCTAACAAAGGTAATTTAATTTATAATAATGAACCTTTATATAATTCAAATAAAAAATATCAAATACATAAAAGTAGAGGTCAAATTCAAATGATTTTTCAAGACCCTTACTCATCTCTAAATCCTCGTTTCAAAGTTAAGGATATTATTGCAGAACCAATTAAATTTTTTCAAAAAAATATCAGCAATAATGAACTTTTACAAAATGTTTACGACCTCATAGATATTGTTGGCATGACTAGACAATCTCTAGATCGATACCCGCATGAATTCTCAGGAGGACAAAGGCAGAGAATATCTATTGCTCGCGCCTTGGCAACAAGACCAAGATTATTAATATGTGATGAACCAACTTCTGCATTGGATGTAAGTATACAAGCTCAAATATTGAATTTATTAAAAGATATTCAAGATGAACTTCATTTAACCATGTTATTTATTAGTCATGATCTCCCTGTAATTCGCCAAATGTGTAACCGAATAATTGTACTAAAAAATGGTGCTGTTTGTGAAACAAAAGATACAGAGGAATTATTTAATAATCCTGAGCATGAATATACAAAGGAATTAATTAGACTTATGCCTAAAATTGAATCAATAATTTAACTAATTAATAATAGGTAAATTTTCAGGAGTTCTAGTACTTAAAAGTTTATAGGAGTCTTTAGTTATTAATAAATTTTCCTCTTGTACTAATATTTTATTTGCGTCCATTTCAATTGATGGTTCAAGAGTTATAATCATATTTTTCTCTAGTAAAGTTTTGTCATTTTTCATAATACTTGGCGGCTCAGTTAGTTGTAAGCCTAAACCATGACCCATCCTTCCAACTGATACTTTGTTAGTTATTAAACTTTGAGATAACTTAGAATATATTTCTGAACAACTAGTTCCAGGTTTTATAATTTCTAAAGTTCTCTCAGTTGCTTCCCACAATTTATTATATGAATCTAAAACTTGCTTGTTAATTTTTCCAAAACCAAAATTTCTATCGAAATCTGAAAAATAACCATTTAAAGTTGCTCCAGTATCAATAATTAGAATATCACCATCTTTAGTTACTTTTTCTGTTGGGTTACAGATAATCTGATTATAACCATTAAGTCCTGAAGCACACGCCATGTATTGAATATAATCTGCACCACTCTCAATTAATTCTTTTTTAAATATTGATGCAATTTGTTTTTCACTCATTCCTAAATTAATTTTTTGAGAAAAATCATCAAATACCTTACTTGTAATAGAACAAATTTCTTTAATATTATTGATCTCTATTTCAGATTTTATCTTTCTTATACTCCAAAGTATTTTACTAGCATCAACAAAATTATATTCTGATAAATCTTTTTGAATATCCAAATAATCATTAATACTCATTCGCAAAAAAGTTTCATTTCCTAATTCGAAACCAATATTTGAATTTTTAGGAAAACTTTTAATATTTTTTTTCAATAAAGATATTCCTTCATCTTTTGGATTTGGAGACTCCCAAAATTCGATATCATTGACTAATGTTTTTTGCATAGCAGTAATACCAATAGATGGTATTATTGCTTTTATTGGATTTTTTTTTGAAATAATTAAATACCAGGGCCTTGTAGGGCTTTCCCAAAAATTACTATCAAGTCCAGTAAAATATCTAAAATTTGACGGAGAAGTTATAATAACTACATCAATATTTTCTTTTTCAATATGTATTTGTATTTTTTCAATTCTGGAAATAAATTCTTCTTTTGGAAAATCGTTCATAAATTGATAAGTAACATAGCATTAACATGAATTAACAATAAGAAATACTTTGATCTATTCATCATTATTTATTTTTTGTTTGTCTTTAGGTACTTTTTTCCCTTTTGCTTCAGAGACATATTTATCTGCACTATTATTATCAAATATGTATAATCCATTTTTATTATTAATTTTTGCTTCAGCAGGTAATATTTTAGGATCTTTAATTAGTTGGATATGTGGTTACTTTGTAAATTTTCTTATTAAGAAACCTTGGTTTCCAGTAAATAAATATTTATTCCAGAAAGCTACAGATATTTTCAAAAAGTATGGAAAATGGTCATTATTATTTTCATGGGTACCAATTATTGGAGATCCAATCGCATTTGCAGCAGGTACAGTAAAATATAATTTTACTTTTTTTTTAATATTTGTATCTATTGGGAAAATTGCTAGATATTTGATAATATATTTATATCTTATTTAATTTGTGATGTTTGAAAATCTTATATTTGTTTTCATTATTGGTTTTTTATCTGGAATTGGTTTTTTATCAATTTTATTTTTTCTTCACAAAACAAAAAATTCTGAAATAAAAGATGATACTGATCTTACTTCCTTAAAAAATCATATGCAATCAATTCAGCAATCTTTACAAAATTTTAATTTAGCTCAAGATAGAATTGAGAATACTTTAATTAGAGGTGGCGCACTTCAACAAGGTCCTTGGGGAGAATTTGTACTTAAAAATATTTTAGATAGTGTTGGTTTGAGAGAAGGAGAAGAGTATTCAACTCAAAAAACTTTTAGAGATCAAGATGGTAATTTACAAAAACCAGATGTAATTGTTCATATGCCAGGTAATAGACACATAATTATAGATTCAAAAGTGTCCTTAGATTCTTGGCATGATTATTGTAATACAAATGATAATCAACAAAAGAAAATATTTTTGAAAAAATTTTTGGATTCAACAAAAACTTCGATTAGAAGTTTGAGTAAAGATAATTATTCAAAAATATATGGAATAAACACAATTGATAACGTTTTAATGTTTGTCCCAATTGAACCAGCATTACTTACTTTATATAATGAAGCAAATAAACTCCTCGAAGATTCATGGAACAACAAAATAATTATTGTTGGACCATCAACTTTGCCTTTTTTACTTAAAGCTGTAGAAAATATGTGGCGTGTTGATAAACAATCAAAAACAATAAAAGATATAGCATCAGCTGCATCAGATATTTACGATAAAACAGTCAGTGTCTATGAGTCTTTTATAAAAGCTAATCATTCATTAGATTTAGCGAAATCAAAAATGGATGAAGCTAAACAACGACTACAAGATGGCTCTGGTAGTTTGACTAAAAAAGTAGAAAAGATGAAAAAATTAGGAAGATTAAGTACTAAAAAACAGTTGCCAGATATAAATGACGATGTAATAAACTAAATAAATGCCTAGTTTTGATATTGTAAACAGATTAGATCATCAAGAAATTGATAACGCACTAGGAAATGCGACAAGAGAAATTACCACTAGGTACGATTTTAAAGGATCAGATACTTCAATAGAAAAAAAAGAAAATACTATAGTTGTTATTACTGATGATGAAATGAAAGCTGGTCAAGTAAATGACATGCTAGTTACTCATTTTGTTAGACGAAAAGTTGATCCTTTATGTTTAAAAAAAAATGATATGGAAAAAGCTGGGGGAAATAAAATTCGTCAGACGTATGAATTAGTAGAAGGAATTGAGCAATCCCTGTGTAAAAAAATTACTTCTGATGTCAAAAGTTCTAAATTAAAAGTTCAAGTAAAGATCAATGGGAATGAACTTCGTGTTGAAGGAAAGAAAAAAGATGATTTACAAAGTGTAATGAAGCTTATTGAGGATGCTAAGATAGGTATACCAGTCCAATTTGTAAATTTTAGAGATTAAAAAATGATTACATGGGAATTAATAGCTGCTTTAGCAGTGTATAATTTTATTATGTACGTAACTCCAGGTCCAAACAATAGTATTTTAACTGCATCAGGTATAAAATTTGGATTTATAAGATCTATACCTAATATTTTTGGCATTCCTTCTGGTCATGGTTTGCAATTAGCGCTTGTATGTCTAGGTCTTGGATCTTTGTTTATTACCTATCCTATACTCTATGATATTTTAAGATATGTTGGAGCAGGCTACATTCTTTATTTAGCATATAAAATGTTTGGGTCTTTAAATATTTCAAAGACTGAAGATAGATCAAGACCATTAAAATATTATGAAGCAATTTTGTTTCAATTCGTAAATCCAAAAGCTTGGGTAATCTGTTCAACTGCAGTAACATTATATTATCCAAAAGATGAAAATATAATAATTGGAACACTATTTATGGTTATTATGTCTACAGTAGTTAATATTCCTTCCATTAGTATTTGGGCGTATGGAGGAAGTGTTATCAGACAATATCTTAATAATGAAAAATTAAAAAAAATTATTGAATGGTTTTTAGCAATCCTTTTAATTATAACCGCAGGCTCAGTATTATTTTATAACGCTTAAGGCTTAGGGATTTCATAAAATTCACCTACAGAATTATATCCTTTAATAACTGCAGGTCTTGTTGATATTTGTTTGTACCATCTCAACACATTCGGATAATCATGTAAATTTATTTGATGTCTTTCATAACGAGCCGTCCAAGGCCAAATTGAAATATCAGCTATAGAATAGGTGTCTGAAAAATATTCTTGTTTTGAAAGTCTTTTATCCAAAATTTTATATATATGATTTGCATAGCCTCTAGTTTTATCTTCTGCAAATTTGCTTTTTCCAGGATGGTAAAATAAATACTGATGTGCCTGGCCTAGCAATGGCCCAACGTAAGCCATTTGAAAAAAAACCCATTGTATTATTTCCCAGTATCTATCTTCATTTAGAAATTTATGATATTTTTTTGCAAGATAGAGAAGGATAGCTCCGGATTCGAATACTGTTTGTTTGTTATCATTATCTACAATTACAGGAATTTTATTTGCAGGAGATATTTTTGAAAACTCTTCACTAAACTGCTCTTTTTTCTCTAAATTTACTAAAATAGGATTAAAATCCACACTCAATTCTTCAAGCATAATACTAATTTTTCGACCATTAGGGGTAGGTGATGAATACAAATCAATCATTTTTTTTAGAATTTAATTAATAGAGAACTATATTCATAATATGCAGGAGAATATAGATAATATTATTAAATTAGCATGGTGCGATAAAACTTCTTTTGAAAAAATAAAAAGAATTCACGGTATAACCGAATCAGAGGTAATTAAAATAATGAGAAAAAATCTAAAACCCAGATCTTTTAAATTATGGAGAACTAGAGTAACTGGAAGAACAAGAAAACATGAAAAGAAAAGAAATTTATCTGATAAACCACTTAAGTATGAAAGTTATGTTTAAAATATTCATTTTAAGTTTAAGTTTTTTATTTGTTAGTAATGTTGTGATAGCTGATCAAAATGATCCAAGGCTAAATAATTTATTTAAAAAATTAAATGAGACTGAAAATCAAGATGAAATAAGAAATCTAATATCTGATATATGGAATATTTGGTACGAAGTTGATGATCCAAAAGTAATTGAATATTTTGAGAAAGGTATTCAAGCGATGAATTTGAGAAATTATCCACTTGCGATTAGATTTTTTAATAATCTTATTGAAGAAGATCCTAACTTTGCAGAAGGGTGGAATAAAAGAGCAACTGTGCATTTCATGCTAGGTAACTTTGATGAGTCAATGAAAGATATTATTAAAACACTTGAATTAGAACCAAGACATTTTGGTGCTCTTGATGGAATGGGTTTAATTTTTATTCATCAAGGACAATTTCAAGAGGCAATTGAAGTATATGATAAAATGTTAGAAATCTTTCCATTCAGTACAAAAACAATGGATAAAAAAGAAAGAATACAATCTTTTATTTCTCAATCTACGTAATATTAAAAAACAATAATAATATAGACAGTGTAAAAAAACTAACAAATGTACTTAAGACTACATTTGAAGAAACAACACCTTGTAATGAGTCATACCTGTATGCAAAATAATATGATTGAGACCCACTTGGTAAAGCTGCGGCCAAAGTAACAATAATCACAAATAGACTATCCAACTCTAATAGAAAATTCGCTAAACAAAATGCAATTATAGGATGAATAAAATTTTTTAAAATTGTTAACAAGATTGCACCATTAATATTTTCTTTAATTTTAAAATTTCCTAATGCCAATCCTAAAGAAATAAGAACCATCGGAAGAGCAAGACTTACAAAAATGTCTAAAGGTTTATTAATAACTGATGGCACATCAATACCTGAGTAGTTGAGGATAATTCCAACAATCATTCCAAATAAAACAATATTTTTAATTATACCTAACAAAATTTGATAAAAAATTTGTTTAATGTTTTTTTTTCTATTCCTGTAAACTTCTATAATAATGACTGTATAAGGAAAATGAACGATACCATGAAAAAAAACAAGTATCATGTAAGGAATAGTATTGATTGGACCTAATACTGCATACATTAGAGGTATACCCATTGCTACTGTATTACCAAAACAAGAGGCCATGCCAAAAATTGCTGAGTCATCTGTTTTATAGTTTAAAATTAATTTGCTAATAAAAAAACCAATTACATATATCAGTATTCCTGAGGCAAAAAATGAGAATATTAAACCACCAGAATTAATTTCTGGAAATGAGACTTGCCAAAAATATATTATCAAAGCTAGGGGTAAAAAAATATTGAAACCTATAAAATCGAAGTAATAAATATATTTCCTAGGAAGTAATTTTAATTTATTTACAAAATATCCAAAAAGAATATATCCAAATACGCTGCTCACTATATTAAATAAGTCAATCATTGAAATCAAAAAAATTATTTAGGAATTTAATAATACTTTCTTCTATTAAATTATTCTCATTGGAGTTTAAATTTTGAAAAAATTTAGAATTTTTATCAAAATTTATATGAGGATTATTTAAATTCCCTTTTATAAACGTAGTTAAATACACTTCTTCATTTTGGAATAAATCTAAATTAATATCTATAAAGTTATTATTATAATTATATTCACCATTTATAAATATTTTGTTGTTTCTATTAATAATTTCTATTTTATTAGTTTTTAAAATATATTTATTTTTATTTATTCTGCCTTTAAAACTAGATTTTTCATTACTAAAAGCATTTATTAATTCAGAAAACGCAAATTTTTGATTTCCTTTATTTTCCAATTTCTCAAAGAATATTTCTAAGAAAGAAATAAGAAATTTTTCTTCATTAGTTGTTCGTAAAGTTATTTTACCATTTATATTATAAATTGAGTCAAATAAATTTTCTAAATTATCTCTATATGCAAGATAATTTTCTAAATAATTAACACTTCCATTAATACTTACATCACTGAAATTAATATTATTGATTTCCAAATTATCAAATAGAATATCTAAATTTCCTGAAGTTAGAAATAGTGGCTGAGAAATGTTAATATTAATATTATCAATATAAAAAAGATCTTTGTAATCTATAATTTCTAAATTTGCACTTAGTTTTATAATTGGAAAAATATTTATTTTAGTTTTATTATTTTCATTTAATTTAATTTCATATTTTTTTTCAATATCAGTAATTAATTTTTTTTTATCAAAGTTATTTATAAAAATATAAATAAAGATTAAAAAAATTACTAAAATGATTGCTATAATTGAAAAAAATAATCTAATTTTTTTCATTTATTAGGTGTAGAAACTATATTTTTGTGAAATTGTTTTGTGGATCATGTAATGGATTAAACTGAACAGACATAACATACTTTTTTTTAGCAACTTCAACCTCAAAATTACTTCCATTTAATCTTTTTAAATCTATTTCTGAATCTATATATCCAAAAACCATATTTTTATTATAACAAAATGAATAATTACTAGAAGTTGTTTCTCCCACAATTTTATTCTTATAATAAATTGGCTCATCATGTAATAAGAGTGGATTACCTGGTGAAGATTTTTTTAAAACAAAATTTGTTAGTTGTTTTTTCTTAATTCTATTGCTCATTTTTAAAGCTTCCTTACCAATAAAATCTATTTTTTTATTTAGTTTAACAGTAAATTCTAATCCAGCTTCAAAAGGGTTTTCAGCTGGTGAAATATCATGTCCCCAATGTAAATATCCCTTTTCCATTCTCATAATATCTAGAGCATGAGCACCAGCATGTGAAAGGTTATACTTTTCTCCAACCTTAACTAACTCTAAATAAATTTCTCTAGACATATCCATAGGAACATAAATTTCCCACCCAAGTTCACCAACAAAAGATAATCTTTGGAAGATTAATTTATCATTTTTTAATGATATTTCTTTAACAGTTCCAAATTTAAAATTATTTTTTGAAAAATGTTCTCCAAATATTTCTGTTAAGATTTCTCTACTTTTAGGACCAAAAACACCAAAACAAGCTAAACTTTCAGTGATATCAATTAAAGTTGTGTTTTTACTAAGATTTTTTAAAATATGTTTTTTATCATGTTCTCTCACAGAAGAACCCGTCACAATACGAAAGAAATCATTATCAATACAAGTAACTGTTAAATCAGCAACAATACCAGCATTTGAATTAAGCATTTGCGTGTATGTTGTATAACCGGGATTATTTTTAATATTATTGCAGCATAATCGTTGAAGATCGTTGAAGGCAGTTTCTCCCTTAATTTCAAATTTTGCAAAGGAACTTAAGTCAAATAAACCAGCATTTTCTCTTGTATTTATTGTTTCATACTTTGCTGCATCATACCAATTTTGATAGCCATAACTATAATCATATTCTGGTTTCTTACCATTTAGAGCATACCACATTGGTCTTTCAAAACCAGCCACTTGACCAAAGCACGCTCCTTCTTTTTTCAAATCATTATGAAAAGGAAGTAGTTTAATATTTCTCGAAGATTTATGTTGTTTGTAAGGCCAGTGCATTGCATATAAATCTCCTAATGACTCAGTAACTCTTTCAGTTATAAATTTTGTCTCAGAGTGAAATTTTTCAAATCTTGAAATATCTAAGGAGTAAAGATCCTCATTAACCTCACCGTTCATCATCCATTCTGCAGTTACTTTACCAGCACCACCAGCACTCTGAATACCAATACTGTTAAATCCACAACAAACATAAAAGTTTTTTACTTCTGGTGTTTCTCCTAAAAGATAATTTGTATCTGGAGTAAAAGCTTCAGGACCGTTAAAGAATTTTCTTATACCTACATTTTCAAGGGCTGGTATTCTTTTCATAGCATTTTTTAAATGTGGTTCAAAATGATCAAAATCTTCAGGTAGTTCTCCAAAAGAAAAATCATTGGGCACTTTATACGTATCAGTAAATGCAGGTTTAGCGTTAGGTTCAAAAATTCCTACTAATATTTTTCCTGCATCCTCTTTAAGATATAAGCAGTTATTATAATCTCTTAAAACTGGCAGTGATTTTGAAATTTCATTCAAGGGTTCACTTAATATATAGAAG
Organism: uncultured Alphaproteobacteria bacterium; assembly: GCA_902517315.1. The sequence goes on along the minus strand of CABYBP010000006.1, from coordinate 5,139 downwards.
TGTTCATTTGGATATAGCGGTATACTAACGTTAATATCATTTGCTATCTGCCTTGACCACATTCCAGATGCTAGAACAATATACTCACATTTAATTTTTCCATGTTTTGTATCTACACCTTCTATTGATTCATTTTTAGTAAGGATTTTATTTACAGAACAATGTTCAAATATTTGAGCACCATACATTTTTGCCGATTTAGCAAGAACATTTGTTATACCAACAGGATCTGCTTGACCATCTTTTGGAATAAATATTCCACCAACAACATCATCAGTATTTATAAGAGAATAAATATCCTTAATCTGATTTTTTTCTAATTCATTTACTTCTATATTAAATCTTTGAGCAAAAGTTGCTTGCCTTTTTAATTCTTCTAATCGATCATTAGTTGTTGCAATAGTTAAAGAGCCGTTTTGCTTTAAACCTGTTGCCAATCCCGTTTCTTTTTCTAGGTCTTTATATAAATTTAACGAATAATTTCTAAGTTTTGTAATGGTTGCTGATGCACCAATCTGACCAATCAGTCCTGCTGCATGCCAAGTAGTTCCAGAAGTTAATTGATCTCTTTCCAGTAAGATCACATCTTTCCATCCAAATTTAGCTAAATGATAAGCTACAGAACATCCAGCTATACCACCACCTATTACAACTACTTTAGCAGAACTGGGAATTTTATTACTCATTTGTAATATTATAGATAAAGATTTTCAGTATGAGTTTCAAAATAAAAATCTAGATCTTCTATATTTATTTCATCTATTTTTGATGGCTCCCAAATAGGATTATGATCTTTTGAAATTAACACAGAATTTACACCATTATCAAAGTCACTACGGTATACTATTTTTTGACTTAATTGAAATTCAGTTTCTAAACATTCTTTTAACGATTTACCTTTTGCATCATCTATAAGTTTAGTGCTTATCGCAAGACTCATTGGACATTTAACTAAAAGAATATCTAAAATTTTTTTTGAAAACTCTGAGTTATGACTTTTTAAATTTAATATGATTGTTTGAATATTTCCATTGAATAGTTCATTTATTAAATTCATATTTTTAATTAGATATGTATCATTTTCTACTTCAAAATTATCGTGTGAAATTTCTCCTCTAGTAATAAATTTTTCTTTAACATCTTCTATTTTATTACTTTTAAAATAGTGAGTTGCTAATCCGAAAAAAATTAATTCATTTAACCCTAAAACCTCACCCATTAAACCAATATACTTACCAATGTTACCTGGAAGATTTGATAAAAAATAACTTCCACCAACATCTGGGAAAAAGCCAATGGCAGATTCTGGCATTGCAAATTTTGAATTGTCTGTTGCTAATCTGTGATCACCATAAATTGATAAACCAACCCCGCCTCCCATAACTACACCATTCCAAACTGAAAGAAATTCTTTACTAAATTGGCTTATTAAATAATTAAGTTTATACTCAATTTTAAAAAAATCATGTTTTAAAGAGTTTTCTTTTCCAGCAAGAACAAGAGATTTTACATCACCTCCTGCACAAAAATGTTTACCTTCTCCAACTAACAACACTCTTAAGATGTTATCTTTTTCTTCCCATTCTAATAATTTGTCATGGAATTTTTTTGCCATTTCTAAATTTAGAGCATTTAAAGCTTTAGGACGATTTAGTTTAATGATTCCAGTTTGGTTAGTTTCTGAAAATACAATATCCATTAATTCTTTTTAAACTGCAAAACTTTATTAGAAAGACCCACTTCTTTTGCCTTTAATCTATTGATTTCATCTCGTAATCTTGCTGCATCTTCAAATTCAAGCTTTGAAGCAAATTCATTCATTTTTTTCTCTAAATTTTTAATATGTCTATTTAGATCTTTTCCAACTAATTCTTTAGCATTATCAATTTCAACTGTAACATGATCTTGTTCAGCAGTATTCTCAATTATTTCTTGAATATTCTTTTTTATACTAACAGGTGTTATCTTATTAATTTCATTATATTCAAGCTGTTTAGATCTTCTTCTATCTGTTTCTTCCATTGCTTCTTTCATGCTAGTAGTTATATTATCAGCATACATTAACACCTTACTTTCAACATTTCTGGCAGCTCTTCCTATAGTCTGTATTAAACTAGTTCTGGAACGAAGGTAGCCTTCTTTATCAGCATCTAAAATTGCCATTAAAGCACATTCCGGAATGTCTAAACCTTCTCTAAGAAGATTAATCCCAACTAGTATATTAAAAACTCCAAGCCTCAGGTCTCTGATTATTTCTATTCTTTCTAATGTATCAATATCTGAATGAAGATATCGTACTTTTAATCCTTCTTCATTAATATATTCTGTCAGATCCTCAGCCATTTTTTTAGTTAGTGTAGTTATGAGAACTCGATGACCTTTATCAATCGTTTTTTACATTCATCAATTAAATTATCAATTTGATGTTTAGTAGGCCTTATTTCAATTGGAGGATCAATCAAACCTGTAGGCCTAATTACCTGCTCAACAAAGGTTCCACCTGTCTTTTCAAGTTCATAATCACCTGGGGTTGCGCTTACAAATATAGTTTGAGGTCGCATTGCATCCCATTCCTCTCTTTTTAAAGGCCTATTATCAACACAACTTGGTAGTCTAAAACCATATTGAGCTAAAGTAGATTTTCTTGAAAAATCACCTTTATACATTCCAGCTATTTGACCACATGTCTGATGACTTTCATCAATAAACAATAGTGAATCTTCGGGTATATATTCGTAAAGTGTTGGTGGAGGTTCACCTGGACTTCTTCCTGATAAATATCTAGAATAATTTTCAATACCATTACAACTTCCAGTAGTTTCCATCATTTCTAAGTCAAATGTTGTTCTTTCATCCAATCTTTGTCTTTCTAAATATTTTTTTTCTTTTTCAAAAATTTCTAATTGTTTTTTTAAATCTGTTTTAATCATTGTAATTGCTTTTTTTATTGTTGGTTTTGGTGTTACATAATGAGAGTTTGCAAATATTCGTATTTGTTCAAGCTCACCGAGTTTTTCTCCAGTAAGTGGATCTACTTGAGATATACTTTCTATATCATCGCCAAACATAGATATTTTCCAAGAAATATCTTCATAATGTGAAGGGAAAATTTCTAAAATATCTCCTTTAGCCCTAAAACTACCTCTTTTAAAATCCATATCGCGGCGTTTGTATAAAAGCTCTACCAACTTTCTAATGATAATATCTCGGCTTACTGATTGATTTTTTTCTAAGGTAAATGACATTGAAGAATAAGCATCAACTGAACCAATACCATAAATACAAGACACTGAAGCTACTATAATTGTGTCTCTTCTTTCTACTAGAGATCTTGTTGCTGAATGTCTTAAGCGATCAATTTGTTCATTTATTGATGATTCTTTTTCAATATATGTATCAGATCTTGGAACATATGCTTCAGGTGTATAATAATCGTAATAACTAACAAAGTATTCGACGGCATTATTTGGAAATAAATTTTTCATCTCTCCATAAAGCTGTGCTGCTAATGTTTTATTTGGGGCCATTATTAAAGTTGGTTTTTGAACTTTTTCAATTACTTTAGCCATAGTAAAAGTTTTACCTGATCCAGTGACACCTAAGAGAACTTGTTCTTGCTCTCCTTCATTTAGACTTTTAACAATACTTTTAATTGCTTCAGGCTGGTCACCACTTGGGTTAAAATCACTTACAATTTTAAAAGGTATTGTGATTTCTGAAGGGGGATGATGTTTTTTTTCTGCTTTATTCATTAATACCAATATAATTATTTAAATAATTGTACTTTTCTAAAAAACTACCATCAGCTGTTATGGTTCCATTTAATATTCTACCATCATCTTCATTTAATAAATAAGGAAGAACTTCATTTATTATTCCTTCACTAAATTCAGTACTTGAATCCCGGGGCAACTCAGATGGTAAATTATCAACTGCCATTATAGCAATACCATCATTATTTCGTTCTATTTCCTTTAAATTTTTTCTATTGATCCAATAATTTGGACTATCAATTGTTGTTGATCTAATTGTAGTCGGTACAGAACCATCAATATCACAAGTAATATCTCCAACAATATTTAAATTTAATAAATCTTTTATATCTTCATGCTCAAATATTTTTGGAGAAGATGGATCCCAATAATGTGCACTTATAAATATATTAGTTTTTTTTAAATATGGTAATGCAGAGCTGGAATACTCTCTTGGATTTTTAATAAAATGCTCAAGGTTAAAATCATTGGAAGAATTATTGATAATGTAATCTTTAGTTTCTAAATTACAAAAAATAGGTTCATCAAATTTTTTATCTAAAAAATCTTTTTTTGACACTTCTTTAATATTTGTTTGATTTAAAAGTTCAATTACTCCTTTTGAAACTCTTCCATCACCAGTAACTAGAATTTTAGTCGTAGGAAAATATAAATTTTTTAAATTTAATACAAGTCTTTTGTAATCATTTATTTTATAAGCACTAGCAAGAGATTGTTTCCCAAGTCTTTTAAGAAATAAATTTAAAGTATTATAACAGCCAACAATACCTGCAAATCTTCCAAAACCTAAACATCTATTACTTTTTTTATCTCTAATATTTTCATAATCAATTAACTTCACTTTTTTATTTAATATCGATAATAGTAATTCTTCCTTTTTTTCTTCAATATATTTCTGATCTTTATTAATTTTGAAGGTGTGAGAAAAAAAAAGATATGTTTTATTATTCATTAAAAAATTTGGATCAATTTCTTTAACCCCAAATATTATTGAGCATTTTTGTAAATCTTCACTAATTTTAGCACCAGATAATTCATATTCTTTATCAGAAAAACATCTATTATCTGATGGTTGAATGATAAAATTAATATTTGGATTATTTTCTTTGATATTTTTAATATGTTCTGGAACTATAGGAGTTCTATTTTCATCACCTCTAGACTCCCTAATAATACCAATATAGGTTAATTGATTATCCATTCTCTTGTTGGATATTAATTTTATAATCTTTTAAAATTTTAAAAAAATACATTATATTTTCTATCTTATGTGGTGCAGTTGTAACGCCATAGTCAATTTTATTATCCATAATTAGATCAATCGCAGCTGATAAAGTTATTGATACAAGTTTTCCCATTGCAGTAT